>JAZQPT010000047.1:0-7898 GCA_045628725.1 Saccharimonadales bacterium (SeqCode) | reverse complement strand
AACGTAGCGGTGGCTACACAAAGCGAGACCTAAAAGTCCTTGGTACTGTTGCTGACGAGCTGGTTATCGCGATTCAGCATGCTTTGTCGGTGCATGCTATTAAAGAAATAAACGCAACATTGCAACAGCGTATCGATGTCGCCACTAAAGAGCTGCGCTCGTCTAATTCGCAGCTACGGCACCTTGACGAAGTCAAAGATGAGTTTATTAGTATGGCCTCGCACCAGCTGCGCACACCACTGACGAGCGTAAAAGGGTACATATCGATGGTACTTGAAGGTGACATGGGCAAGATCACTCCGCAACAAGAGAAAGTACTAAAAGAGGCATTTAATAGTAGTGAACGAATGGTGCGATTAATCGGTGATTTCTTGAATGTATCGCGGCTGCAAACCGGCAAATTTGTTATCGAAAAAGCGCCCATTGATATCGTGGCTGTAACGCGTGACGAAGTTAACTCGCTACAAGTGATTGCCGATACGCATAATCTAAAACTTGCATTTACGGCGACGGACGATGTTATCATGTTGCCGTTAGACGAAGGTAAAGTGCGTCAGGTTATCATGAATTTGATTGACAATGCTATTTACTATTCGCGGCAGTCTAGTACGATTAGCGTAAAGTTAGAAAAAGTCGGAAGTGAAGCCGTGTTTACCGTCGTAGATACCGGTATTGGCGTCCCTGAATCGGAAAAAGGAATGCTATTTAGTAAGTTCTTCCGGGCAAAGAACGCTCGCCAGCAACGACCAGACGGTACGGGCGTTGGCCTTTATCTTGCCAAGAAAGTTGTAACCGCGCATGGTGGCAAAATGGTATTTAGTTCTAAAGAAGGCAAGGGGAGCACGTTTGGATTTAGGCTACCAACCGGTGACCTATAGGCCGTTGCTTAAACGGATAATCTCAAAGATAAGGACAATAATAACAAGCACAACCCCAGCTGCAATTAACGCAGGTTTGGCGATACGTTTGTGGTCAACCCACCATTGATGGACGACATTGCGATGCACGGCATTGACCCGTGTCACACTAGGGCGAACATTTGCTGCATCTGCGCCTTTGTAGGCTTTGTCTCGTTTTTTCTTGCTTTTTGCCATTATACCTCTAGTATATCAGTTTCTTTAATGTATTAAAGGGATAGCGAGTGTTAATCGCGCCGTTGACTACGGACAGGGTCGGATGTATCGGCTTCGTCGGTGATACTGCTACTTGCTTGGTTGAGATAGATAAAAAAGCCGATAGCGATAATAGCCATTACAATTGCAATGATATAGACAACAATAACTGGCTTGGTACGTTTAGTGACTTTCATAGTAGTTCTATTATAGGGTAGTCGGATATATCAAAACAACCCCTGCGATAAAGCAGGGGTTGTTGATTGAGGCTGACGCCACGTAAGATTTGGAGCGGTCAGACTCTTTTAACCAATGAACAGCTTGCGGATACGGCTACTAGTGAATGCATATCCTAAACCAGCGGCCATAAGACCAAGTCCAGTAAATGCGATTGCACCAGTGCTAATACCAGTTTCAGGAAGTTCTGTAACAGGTTCAGGCGATACAGAAGTAGCTGGTGTTACGATGACGGTACACTTGCTAAGGTCCTTTGTATACTTGCTACTGTTAAATTCACTTTCCTTGATTGAAACGATTTTCTTTGTACTGATTTCACAAACATTAATGTTACCAGGAGTTACCGGCTGGCATGGGATATTAACAGTTGTTTTAGCAGTATTATAGATATCTTTCATACCAGCTGGGCGAACGACACCAACGTTAGTTAAGACGTAGTTGCCACATTTGGCGAATTGCTTGCTTTGGTTTACTTGAGTCGTAATGATAACGTACCCAGTTGAACCTGGCATGTAAGCGCCGACATTTATACCACCTTTAGTGATGTTATCATTTGTGATAGCAAGACCATTGGGATGAGTAGTGTTATAAAGTTTTGTCGAACCGTTTACATAGCTCATGTATCCTGGAAGGTTGTCGCCAACCATGACATCATTAAGCTTAGTGTTGCCTTTATTCTCGAATCGGATCATGTAATCCAATTTGTCGCCAGGCTTTGCAGTATTTTCTAGTTCCCATTTGTTATTCTGTACGTTTGTGTCACCATCGTGTGCGCTAACGTATTTGTTAACTTTTACGGCACTTGCTTTTACACGGACAAGAACAGTAATTGTTCCTTCGTATGCATAGCAAGGCTTTAGGTTTTCTAGACGTACGCCTGCACCACCTTTAGCAACGTCGTCGCTAATGATAGTGTCGGTATAACAACTTGCCGGCGCACCTTTTGGATCGTTTCCAGTGATACATTCAGGCTTGTTCTGATCAGCGCCGACGTTATGTCGCCACGTTGCGCTACCTGGAATATATTCAAGTGACGCATTGTCGACACTTAGGTTTGCACCAACTGTCTTTGTGACTGTGTTAGCGTTATCAGCACTTAGTGTGCTTGTGATTGTCTGGCTTTTACCAGCAGTTGTTGGAATGTTAATACCAACCTTTAAGTTGTTTGCCACCTTGCCGCTGTCGGCATTTTCACGGTTGTGGTACCATACTTGTACCTTGACGACATCGTCAACTTTAGCGTCAGTGCTACTTGCGTAAGCTGCTTTGCTTGTGACGTTGGCGATTTCTGTTTTTCCTTCGATTCGTACAGATTCATTAGCTGCTTGAACTGCACTGAGTGGTATAAATACCGCTGAAGCTGCAATTACAAATGCGCTAACACCCATAACGATTCGACGAGACAAACTTGATATACTTATATTCATATAAGTCTCCTTCTTGTAATTAAATAGTTATTACGATGATGACCTTTTTTTTAGCTGTTCGTATTGTTAAACTCCACGCCGCAAAAACGGGTGGCGCACTGTCAATCCATGTATATATGCATCTTGTCGATGTTAAAGGTGATACTTGACGCAGGAGCTATTCAATCATTTCCAAGCCGTAAGGCTCGTACTATGATTTCATAACTTCCTGCGTCACTTTTTCGACGATTACTACTTCCTCTCCAGGAAGATCCGAGACGATATTGAATTGTGGTTCAATCTTTATTCAGACGGGGTGTTGACTGTTAGCTGGCCGGCAAAGCGGTGTCAGCGGCAGTCGCAACCGAGGTGGACGCGGTGTCAACACTGACAGCGGGGCTGTCAACGACGACGGGCGCGGTGGATGCCGAGTAGTCAGCTGCCGGTGCTGCGGGTGCAGCGGCCGGAGCGTCGTACGTCGAAGTGTCGTACGTTTCAGCCGGAGCCGAAGTGTACGCAGACTGGTCGGACGCTACCGGTGCCGAAGCGACGGTGACGTTCGAGTCAGCTGCCGGAGCAACATAGTTCTGGTCATTGCTGACCTCGACGTGCTCGACGTTAGGCAGATTCATATCCGGCAAGGGGTCTCCTGCACCGGAAGTGTCTCCACTAGCGTCGGTCTGGGCTTCTTCACTGCCAGCATCGTTATCGGTGCCGGCATTCGTGCCTGCATCTGCAGGTGTGCCATCGCTATCCGGATTGTCCTGAGCGTCGTCACCAGGTGTCTGGTGGACGCTACCGGGCAAATCACCATCAGCAGGGGTACCGTGTTGAGTCGGGTCAGTGCCACCCGGAGTTTCCGAGTTCTGCTGATCGATGACTGCTTCGGTTTCCCCACGCGGCGGCGCACCTTCAGTAGGGGCCGTCAAAGCCGGATCGTTTGCATCCTCCGGCTGATTCGGTCCTTCCTGATCCCAGTTCGAGCAATCCTGGTCGTTCGAAACACCCTCGCACTTTTCAGGCAAAGGCTTGCACGGCTTGTCGGGCTGATCCACGCAAGGCGGATTGTCGCACGGCTTACCGGGCTGATCGACACACGGCGGGTTGCAATGATCTCCCACACACGGCGGGTTGCAATGATCTCCCACGCAAGGCGGGTTTTCTTCACACGGCTTGCCGGGCTGATCGACGCACGGCGGGGTGACCGGAACACATCCATTGGGCTGATCGCATCCACCGATGGGCGGAATGATCGGAACACATCCATTGGGCTGATCGCATCCACCGATGGGCGGAATGATCGGCGTCGGACCTGTCGGCGTATGCTTCCAGGTGTAGATGACGCCACCTTGCGGTGCGGCCGGTTCCCAGATATCCAGCTGCGGGTTGGCGCATGCGCCACGCAGACTGAACCATTTACTCGGATCGAGCTCGTTGACACAGTCACCCGTGAAAAACACGGCAATTGTGCCAGCTTCGTCGATCTTCGTACCACCATCGACTACCTGGTTGTCCAAGTAGTAGGTGTTGGCGCCGAACTTGGTGGGCACCAATGACTGGACGGCTGTCCACTGATTGGCGTCACGTGCATCCTTGATCGAGCACGACTGATTGACAGTCTGCCACTGCGTAACAGCAGCTTTCGCCTCAGGGGTATTCTCGCTCATGAACCTTGCGGCGTCTGAAGGAGAGTACACTGCGGCACCGAACACTGATCCGCCGGCGTCGATTGCCTTGGCGAGTTCCACACTGATATCCGGCCCGAAGGCAAGATCAGTGGGTGAACCACCCTTGGCAACCCAGTTGTCGAGGATCTTCTGTTCGCTGTCAGTCAGATCGTGAGTGTTACTCACCGTCCGAACAGTACCAGCGGCTGCTGCAGTTGCTCGCGCTTCTGCTTCAGCTGCCTTGGCTTCTGCTGCAGCGGCTCGCGCCTCTGCTTCGGTTGCCTTGGTTTCTGCTTCGGCTGCTTTGGTTGCTGCTTCGGTTGCTCGCGCTTCTGCGTCGGCAATCAGCTTTTCGTTAGCGGAGTTATCCTCTGACGTAGAGCTGCTTGCATTCAGCGTTGACGTATCGTCATCAGTCGCAAGACTGCCAACGAGACCGCCAAGAAGGGCGATGATGACTGCACCAGTTACTATACTGGTAACAATCCAGCCTTTGCGGTTGCCAAAGCGGGCCAGTTTGACGCGCTGCCAGAACTTCCAGCTGTTGCCGGACGCTTGCTTCTTGCGCCAGACGTACGTGACGGCTGCTGCAATTGCAATTGTGGCGGCGATGATACCAGCTGTAGCCAGACCCCACTTCCATCCGTTGTTGTAGAACACAACGATGAGAATGAGGCTGACCAGTGCCATGGCGGCAAGCGCGGTGCTTGCCTTGACCGTACTGCTGGTGGGACGAGACGGAATCCATCGTGAGCGACCCGAACCCGCGGGGGGTGTCGAATGCTGACGTCGATTTTTGAACATCTCGTACCTCCTTCCGGGGTATCGAAAAACTTTTGAAAGTAACGGATTGTTACTTCCAGCCTGCTTCCGTCTACGACGAATCACTGTCGCTGCCGTAAGGACTGCGACAATCGTCAGGACGGATATGAACCAGTGTCCCTTCAGGAAGGGGAACCAGGTGGCAGCTGCGATAAACGGAGCTGCCGCGATGCCGAACCAGGTCGGAATCGATTTGTACCAAACATACGGTTCGTAAATGAACTCGCGGTCCTTGACGTAAGTCATGATCCACGCTTTCAACGTCGACCACCATTTCGCAACCGGTCCAAGACCGAGAGCATTGATGGCGATCTTCGCTTTCGCGAACTTGCGCCGACGGGAATCCGTCGGCGTTTGACTGCTTGTCATTTCACCTCCCAGGGTGAATAAGTGTCCTCGTTCTGTTGACGAGGCTCGCGGTATCGGTAAGCGGATATCGACACGGTGAGCCTCGCCATCTAAACGGGAGAAAGTAATTTTCGTCATGATACTGTCAGTGAACGAATCAAAGACAGAGCAGGGCGCACTAAAGGAGAGCGACGACCTGTTCTGCCTTTGCCGGACGATGACAGCAACATGCATATGTACATGGATTGTCAATGCTCTCTGTTACCTATAGCTCCCAAGCTATCCATAACAGTTAACACCATTCTATCACTTTTATGCTAAAAAGTCAATAGATATGACATGTATTTGCTAATAGTGCAAAGAACTTATGTTTATAGAGGTATATCTGTTGAAATTAGCGTTCCTGCAGGAATTATATTCAAGTTTTTGCCAGGATTGCTGTGTTGAATATGTTCTAGTATATTACCAACTAATCGTTCACGTTCAGCGTAAGAAGTCAGCGGATGCTGAGCCGCGATAGTGTCGCTGATTTGTTCCCAGACACTGCTACCTTCTGGAATAGTGACGGTGATGTTTTTACCTGCGTAATCACCGAATAAGGCAGCATTTTCTGCTGTCGGTTGCGGTTCAGATTCAGGATCAGGTTGAGTGTCATGGGTAGTAGAGTCGTCGGATTCGGTAGGCGTACCGTCTGCAGACGGGGGTGTGTCCGCCTCTGTAGTACCAGGAGTTTCGGCTTCGGGTTGCGTTTGAGGTGTGTCGTTTGACTGATTGTGTTCGCCAAATAGGCCATGCTCACGGAATACTCCATGAGACAGGTTATGAACGGCGTTCTCGGCAATAGCACCAACAACCGCGCCACCAACAAATGGAATCGCTAAAAAGAGTGCCGCTTTGCCATATACGCGTCGTTTTTCTTTGGTGATACGTTCACTTTCTTCGATAACAGCTGTCCGGTGGTCGCGGTTGTACTGAGTGTAGGCATTATTGTACGTTCTATAAAAATCATCTTCGCTACCGTTGCGGATATCCTGTATCGCTTGGTGTTCTTGTTGTGACTGATCGAAATTACCAGCGTAAAGTACCGATTGTTCCTGTTGAGCGCGAACGCTAGCGTGCGCATTAATTCGGTCTGCTTCGCCGTTTATAACGCTACGGGCAAATTTGACGCCGAGTGTTCCGCCTATGGCTGCAGCGCCGCCGATTGCACCAAAGCCGATACCAGCAAGAGCGGCCACGGCAATACCGCTGACGACTTTTTGGGTGCGACTTAATTTATTGAACCGTTCTAGTCCTTTTCTAAAAAAGCTTTTTTTGTCGTCGTCGTTAACTTCAGTTAAATACATGTTGGCTTCTTCGCCTGCGAGTGCTCCTCGTTCATGATCTCTGAGCGAAGAGGTAAATTGAACACCTTCTTCGAGGGTCAGGTCAGGATAGTTTCTCGTAAGCTCTTCAAAGTAAGCGTCTTGGGCGGCGTTGTACGCGTCGCGAGCCTCGCGAAGATTGTTCTGCGAGTGACGGTCCGCTCCTTTGACCGACCCTTGACGGGCAGCATAGGTGGCTTCGGCTAAATGCGCGCGGGCGATTGTCAGTGCGGTTAACGGATTAGTGGGGTCAATAACGGATTCTTTTGATGCGATGTAGTTATCTCGTCTAATTTCGAATCGTCGCTGTGCAAGCGCTTGTTCGTGTTTAAGCTTTCGACGTTCCGGTCCGTTCATCATTAATCGGTTGGTGAATTTTGCTAGTGGTTCGGACTTTTCGTCAAGTGCTAAGCGGGCTTGTTGTAGTTGTAAAAGCAGTGGGTTGTCATGTGCGCTAGTGTCAATTTCATTGGCGATTTCTTGTGATGTAAATTCCATTCGTGCTACGCGCGCATGTTCGACGACGGCGGGATCTATCAGCTGAACTCTTTGTCCATTCGATGATGAATTGAAGCGTGATTCGGCGTTTTGGAATAGTGAGTCTGTCCGATCGTGATAGGGAGATGTCGGGTCAGGATTTGTACTAGTATCGGTGTCAGTATCAGTGGTAGATAGGTCTGGTGTATCTGTTTGACTGTCATATACAAGATTGCCATCAATAATCGCACTAGGTAAGCGATCAGTAGGACTGGTGTTGGTTTGCTCTGTACTGTGAGGGTTTGAGTCAGTCTCTTGTGTCGATATATCCGATGTATATTGTAGGTCTGCCTGGTCGTCATACACAACCTGGCCGTCAATAATGGCATTGGGTAACCGATCAGTTTGATTGCGGTGAATCTGCTGCGTCGGTTCGTCGTAAGGGGAAGTTCCCAGACCTGATTC
>JAZQPT010000046.1:0-1620 GCA_045628725.1 Saccharimonadales bacterium (SeqCode) | reverse complement strand
AGGTGCTTGGCGATGGCGGGATGGATAAACAAGACAGGAGAGGACGGCAGGAAATTACTTCTTCTTGCGGCGAGATGGCTTCGAGATGTTTCTCTTCGATGGTTTTACTGGTCGAACAGGTGGGTGCAAAGTGGTCGGCGTATCGTAGTGTCTGCGCCAGGAGTCTTTTGAGATATCGTAAGGCGTTTTTGGAGAGTATTAGACGCATGGATTGATTGATGTGCATACTACGGGCACGGTGGAGAAGTTAATGGATATAAATCTGAATCGCTTATATTGATGATTGCTAAGTGTCTAAAGTGCGGGCGCTACTCCTAATCCTGGACGGTCTGGTGTGGGCGATTTGGTTAGAGGCACCTTTAATCCAAATTTTAATCGTTTTAACTCTCAATAAATCCTAATAAAACAGCTGCGGTACACTGTGATGCTGTTATGTGCTTCTACTGCCCTATACAGTCGAGCCTCGTTATAGCGAACACCCAAAATCACCGACATCCGTTCGTTATACCGCGAGTTCCCTTTAGAAAGTGCTCCGCTTTTTTTGTCAAATCTCTACTTTAGGTACTTTCGACTCGACCCAACTTCGCCCCAAAATAGGGATTACTTTCAGATATCAGGCCAATTCGAATCAATCAGCCGGCATCTTGGGACTTTTTTGCCCTCTTGCACACAAAAGTCGACTTTATATAGCGAATTGAGGCCATTGTCGTATTCGGTACATTATAACCAGCAGTTCGCTTTGAGCCGATTTCACCAGCCAAATAAATCGAGCCGGGGATTTGGTACGCTACAACGCGAATTCGCTATACAGGGGGTATGCTATAACGAGACTCGACTCTACTCGTCATTTTCGTACGACTCTGCAGCTCTCACCAGATCGTGATGGTGTTGATCGTGCCTCGGCTAGCGGACCGCCAATGGTGGGGCACCCTCAAGGTGTCATGTCTCTGCTGGGACGACATTTCAATGACAGACCTCACTACAAACATCAATATCCATCTAATAGAACAGCTAGCACTGCGTCTTTCTTACCTATAGACTTTGTAGATGTGAGTATAAATGAGGCGCTTCTCGCGGGAACCAGAATGGGTGAGATCAACCGCTAACGCGCATGGGCAGAATAAAAGACCGGACGATAAGAGCCAAGATAGACTCCCTATCCTCAAAGCTCCAGCGGGCATAGAATCACGACTTATCTTCACATCTAGTAACCTCCGGACCCCTTCTCCTTATAAAAGCATCCTAAGAATATATTCTTAGCCCTAAACTAAAGATCCATTAAGGGCTACTTAATACACATAAGAAATTGGACGAAGCGTGAGTACCTCGTGACGGATCTTTATTTTAGGCCCGAGTATTTACGTATCAAAACTCCAAACTCCCGCACATAAAAAATCTCTCACCCGTCCCACTTTCGCTCCGAAACAAAACAAAATTCAAACATCGCAGCAGCAAAAAGAATAATACACCGGTATCACACTTCTTCCCCCACCTCTTCTCCCCCTTTACAACCCTCCCCCTCTCCATCGGCCCCTCCCGCCATCACCAGACCAGGCCTACCTTTATTCACACCTCTTTACAGCGGCGGCGACGAATTCCTACAAACCGGACATTGCAACC
>JAZQPT010000045.1:0-3010 GCA_045628725.1 Saccharimonadales bacterium (SeqCode) | reverse complement strand
CAGCCAAGTATAAGCATTTTAGAACTCTTTTGTAGAGTTCTTTTTGTGTAGTAATGTTAATATTGAAGACTTATAATGGGTTATAAATGGAGAGGTACGATGCGTAAGATTACAGTTCTAGAATTTGTAACTATAGATGGCGTAATGCAGGCACCTGGTGGACCCGAGGAAGATCCGTCAGCTCAGTTTAAGTTCGGAGGCTGGCAGGCGCCTTTTATGGATGACGAGGCAGCTGATATGGTAACTGGACCGGCGCTTAAAGCTGATGTCGAATTTCTGCTGGGTGGCTACACGTTTGAGATCTGGTCTAGCTACTGGCCAAAGCACAGCGACGTCTGGCCATTCATCAATAACAACATGAAGTACGTGCTTACCACGTCAATGAAAGATACGAACTGGCAAAACACCACATTTTTACGAAGCTTGGAAGATCTGAAGAAACTAAAGGACTCGACCGGTCCCAATCTCCAAGTATGGGGTAGTAGTAAGTTAGTGCAATTACTCCTTGCAAATGATCTGGTTGATGAGCTATGTCTTATGACATATCCTGTTATACTTGGCCAAGGTAAAAAACTTTTTGCTGAGGGCTCAGTCCCGCAAACATTCACGCTTATTGAAAGTCACGTTGGTAAAAAAGGCGTTATCGCTGCCCGTTATTTCCGAGCAGGTGAAGTGCAGACCGGTACAATTGACTGATAAGTTATCAGCTTAAGAAGAACGTGGCTAATTCGAAGCGAAACAAATGATTCCTCCTGAAACACATCCACTAGCTCCAGCCAAACATAAGCACTTTACTATGTAGAGCGTTTTTATTTATGTATAATAACTGCATGAAGAAAATTCAAAACGTCGGTCGTAGTTGGCCAACTACAATAATAGCTGCAGTTATTGCAACCGCTGCTCTCGTCCTAGCAGTGGTTAGCTTTAAGCCAGAAATGGTGAATATACTTGTAAGCATAGCATTCGGTAGTTTTTTTATTTTAGCTTTGATTATCGCTATCCAGGGTAAACGCAAGACGTTGCGTGAACTAGTTGATTCTTGGTTTTTCTTACCATAACAGATTTATTTCTTCCTGGAATACATCCACTAGCCCCAGCCAAGAAAATCGATTCATCTTTTGATGGGTCTTTTTTCTTGGCTGGGGTGGGAATCCGAATCCCCGGTTTTGCCGGAGTAAAACGATTGCGGGGTTCGGTGCAGTGATAGAAGCAAAAGAAAGCACGTTAGTATTTTCTTTTTGCGAGTGAGCGGAAAAGGCTTTAGCCGCTATGTCTCCTGCGTTCCGATGACGATTAATCGTCAATAGTGAACTCGCGGGGTCACGGGAGGTGACCGAATCCCTCCGCCTCAGCCAAAATGATAATGCTTAAAATGACGGGAAATCGTCATTTTTTGCTGGTAAAATAATTACATGACAGAACTAGTTAATACTGGAATTTTAGATAAAACAGGTCGTAGTATTTTTGTTGACGATGTCGTGCAGCATAGGTTGGGTAAATTTGGCAAATCTGGTGGTTCTAAAAATTTCAAAGTTATTCTGTATGGAAAAAAATACCATCTGGTAGAAGAATCAAGGATTGATTATAAATATGGTGGCATGCAATTAACGCAAAAGCTTAGTGAAAACCTGGTTGTTATTAAATCTAGTCACATAAGAGGCTAGTTAATGTTCCTGGAGTACGTCCACTATCCCTAGCTGTGTACGAGCTAAGCAGCGCCAAGATTTAATACATGCTACAATATTGCCATGCGTACCCTTAATCTTGATAGTTTCAATGAGCTTCTAGATGATACCGATATTAAATCGCGCGTAAAATCTGAACTTAAGTTTATTAAAAGCACTGAAGATCTTCCTGACGACTGGTCGGATTATGAATTAATCTCTGTTTCTGACCGTACCAATAATAAAGGTGTATTACTTTTAGAGCCAGAATACTGATGAAAGATATTGATTTTACTCCATGGTTTAACATTCAATCAAATGGGAATTGGGGCCTGTTGCCGGGAGTAACGCCGTTCTTCCATGTGTATATCTATGGACGTAATAAGACAAGTGAATGGGGCAAGCCAATTACACTTCCAGAAGCACCTAAAACATACAAAAACGAACCAATGCCTGAAGGTGATAGGGATATATTGATCGGCACATTCAAATCTTTGAACGATTTATAAGTAAAGATATATAAAAGGGGAGGCAATAACCCCTATTTGTTCAGGCGGGCAAACTGATTCGCAATTTTCAGTGTTTGAATTGGGTTGAGTTGCGGGTCAATACCACCTTCGTGAAGTGGTGTCTGCTCTGGCGTGTCGACACATTCGATTCGGTTCTTTGAAGTGGTTTCGAGATGGAGACCATGAAGCTTGGTGCCGGCTTGACGACAGATGCCATGAAGCTGTTCAATCTCTTCCATGATTCGCGACACTGCCCGAATCTTGGCACCATCTGCTCGTTTGATTGTGCTGCCGTGGATATCGTACATGATAATAGGGGCTTGGTCTGTGTCCATAATCGAGGAAAGTATAGACTTGATCGTGTCCGGGTGATCGAGCCCGATACGGAGCATCCAAGCAATCTTACCAAGACGGCGTGTAGGATTGAGCTTTCGTGACAACTCTTCGATATGACTATAGTCAGAATTGGCGTCAATCTTTACTCCGACCGGATTCTCGACAGTACTGAGGAGTTCCACATGGCGAGACGTGGATTGATTTGTCCTAACGCCGATCCACGGTAGATCTGCAGATAGAAGGAAGTTGCCGTGCTGCGTGCGTTCTACGAACGCGTTTTCGTAATGGAGGCTTAATGCTTCATGCGCTGCCGGAACATGTTCGCCTCTAAGGGAGGATAAATTCTTTTCGAGCACTGCGGCCTGTTGCGCACTGTCGATTAGACGCAGAGGATTAGGGTCGCGGTCGCCTGCGTCTGCTGAATTTATCGCATCACCCATGTACGAAGGAATAACCTTCCCGTCGACAAGCTCATGCGATGAACTACGGGGCTTAGTGTTT
>JAZQPT010000044.1:0-3201 GCA_045628725.1 Saccharimonadales bacterium (SeqCode) | reverse complement strand
GCAAGAAGCTGAGCTGCCGTTCTTCCCGTCCGCAGAGCACAACAATTGGCTGAAACTCGACCTGGATGGCTACGAGGGGGCGCCCATGGGTGGCGTGCCCTATACCGTGCATTTCGCGGACGGCCAGCAAAAGAGCGGCACGCTCGATGCCAATGGCATGGCTGAAGAGCGCAACCTGCCGGACACCGTTACCAAAGTGGTTTATCACAATGCCGCATCCGCAAAGGACGCCGCACGGCCCTCGACGGCCGACTTATTGTCCAGACTCGACCCGCTTATCGCCCAGGAGCCAGAGGCCGGGAATACGCCCCAAAACCAGGGAGGATGGTAATGGCCGCAACGGACGAGACCCTGGACGCACTGAACGAAGTGCGTGGTGAGAAAAAGCCGGAGGACGTTGGTTTAGGAGAGTGGATCTGGTGCGCATTGCAGGGCGATTTCAATGGCGAGCGAACGATTGGCCAGATCGGGTTTGACATGGTGGTGTCTCTGATTCCCGTGGTCGACACCGTATGTGACGTGCGCGATTTGTGTGCGAACGTACGCGAATACCGCAAGGATCCTTCCAACAAGATCACCTTGTTTTTCATTGCAACGACAGCAATCGGATTTTTCCCGGAAATCGGCACCGTCGCTAAAAGTGTGCTGCGGCTGGTCTGGATTTATCTGAAGCCGATTATCAAGCATGCCGACGATATCACCAACGTGAGCAAATTGATGGCGGCGGCTAATCGCGCATGCGATGCCGCACTTCCGAAAATCACTGAATATTTGCAGCATAACCGGGTCGTGCAGTGGGCAACGAAGGGCAAGCTGCCGGATATGTACCAGTTTGTCGCAAAGACCATTCGCGAAGCAGCAGACAAGCTCAGTCCAGCAATGCTGGGGCGTTTGTTGAATGAAAAGCTCGACGCTCTGAAAGCGTTGTTGCAGAAAATTCGGTCGATCGTGCCAAGTCAGATCCGTGACAACATCGATGAATTGCTCAAATGGATCGAAACGAAAGGGCGTGGCATGAGCAGCGCGATCCAGAGTTTTGTCCAGCCGGTGCGTACCGTATTGAAGGTGATCGCCAAGAGGTTGGACGATCATGCGTGGCAGGTACAAACTTACAGGACAAACCGGGGATGGATTGCGCCTATTTCGGAATCAGGGTCTGCAAGGTTAATCAACGCGAAACCTCCAAAATGGGTTAAAAAGCTCGTTGGAAGGATGGACTATCCACCTCTTATTCTGAAGTCGAAAAAAATTGATGCGCTGAACAAAGCAAATCCGAACCATCTTCCGCTTCAGGACTGGTTAGTTCAAACATTTTCAAAAAAAGGTGGAATACGCGCTGACTCAATCACAGGTCCAGCAAAAATTTATCGTATCGTCGATCCCTCCAATGACGGCGCAGGAATGTTCTGGATATCGGAGAAAGAATTCAAGGCCATTAAAAATCGCGATGAATGGCGAAGCAGATCCGCAGTCAAGCCGGAATGGAATCAGAATGGCTGGTTCGTGGAATATGAAGTTAAATCCGGAGAAACCCTGCCTGTCTGGCGCGGCCCGGCTGCTAGCCAAAAGCTTGAGGGAACCAATTATTATTTAGAGGGCGGAGGTGAGCAAATCGTGTTTTCATCCGGCTGTCGTGATGAAATGGTTCAAGCGATGCCACGTGTGGATCGGGCAACTGGCGGACCTCTACTAGATAAGGATGGAAAAGTGGATCGTCGTATCGAATATACGGATGTAACAGGGGAAGTGGCTCCAGCGAAATTACGTGCGAAAATTATGGATCCACATATTAAGGGGCCAATCGAAACTGGATGGGGTGCGACTGATTATACACACCAGGAAGCCAAGCGAATTTTGCTAACTGTTCCTGCTGTGCCGTAAGCCATATTCTAAAGTTTGGAGAGAATTAAATTATGAGAAACCTACACCTCGAAGCCGCGATTTGGAATTTGTTCACTTCGATCGATTTTTTTGAGGCGGCTGCGCATGAGTGCGAGCAAATAATGGAATGGTTCGGAGCACTCGCCATTTCGAGAAATGTTCCCGATTTCGGTAGAAATAATCAGATTTACGATAAGTTTAAAACGCGAGCGCAGGAATTTAGGCGAGGGGCTGAGCTGGCGAAGCTCGGTGACTATAAATTAGTATGGGAAGTTTCTGACTCTATCAGAGGTGACATTCGTGGAATAATGGAGCAGCCTTTGCGTAGCTGGATGACGGAGGCGGAATATCAGGAATTCAGCGGTGCTAAGGTTGGTATGTTATTGTCGTTTGCTTCCCAAATTACGAGTGCACTGAACAATGCAATGGTAGGCGCTGATAGTTTCTTGGATCCGGATCCGGATTGTCCTGAACGAAGCAATGATGACGATGGATTCCCGGGCGACGACATTGTCGACACCTATAAATCGGCAATAGACTGGTACAAAGGCCAGTTGCACTGGCCACTTCCTGATCCATTGCCCGAATATGTCATCAACAAATCCATTGCATGTCAAACCGGGGCTGAAGTGCCGTGGACCGGCGTCTGGTATCCCGCTACCGGTCTGGAAAAACACAGCCTGACCTTCGCCATTAAGGGTAAGAGGATGCAACCAGTTTATTGCGTCCTTAAAACATCGGAAGAGCTCGCAACCAAAGAAGATATGTTCCCCTCCCCGGAAACGGTCGCAGTCGCCACCACCTGGTACCCGCTTATTCCTTCCGGTCGGCAGGCTTCGAACAATGAAGAATTGCGGTCAAAAGCCGGCGAACCCTGCCCGAAAGCAGGTATCTGGCAACCGATGGAGCCGGGCGCGGCGCCACGAAGCTACGCGGTCGGCGATACGATGGCCAACCTCGGATCCGCGTACGGCATCACGGTATGGCAGTGGATCGCCGATCGCTAAGCGGGTACATGATGCTGACGAAGATCGAGGTGATTGCCGGAGAACTCCATGAAAAATGTGATCCGACTCGGTGACATTACGAGTCACGGCGGCAAGGTGCTTACCGCGTCCGGCGCTGTATCCGTACATGGCATTGCGGTTGCACGAAAGGGCGATGCATGCAGTTGTCCGCTCAATGGTCATGCCCCTTGCGTGATCGTGGAAGGCGACCCGCTGGTGCTGCTCGGTGGCGTACCGGTGGCTTTCCAGGGCCATAAGACCTCGTGCGGCGCAACGCTCATCTCATCGGCGCCAACATCAGGCAAGGTGTAGG
>JAZQPT010000043.1:0-41632 GCA_045628725.1 Saccharimonadales bacterium (SeqCode) | reverse complement strand
TTACGAACTAGGCACTGAAACATACAATAATGCCAAATACCCCGCAGTAGACGTCGGAGTATTCAATGGCAACGCAATTGGCGCGTATGTGTCTGGTGGAAAATCTAACGATTACGGTAAAAGTGTCCAGCAAGGGCAAGCTGAACTTGAAGGGTATCTGGCAAAACGAAGTGCTAAATGTCCGAATGAGCGCATTGTCCTAGGCGGCTATTCCCAGGGTGCTCATGTGTTAAGTGGGGCTCATTCACGCTTGGCTACCTATGCCAACAGGATTGATTTCGTTGCACTATTTGGTGATCCAAAACTATACCTACCTGAAGGCGAAGGAATATACCCAGATGCGTGCCGTGGGGTGAATTTATCACTGTATCGTCGAGACATAGGCGACTGTCATGCCGACGGCGGGTCATTAGGTGCAAGTAAGCCATACGTAAATGAGCAATTTAGCAAAAAATCTGGACTATGGTGTAAAGCGCAAGATTTTATATGTGGCACTTCAAAAATGGTATATGATCAGGCGGGTCATGGTAAATATGCAGAAGAAGGCGGTCCAATCGACAAAGCTGCAATAGAAATCGCAGCGCGACTAAAGAAAACATTGCCAAAAGAAAAAGCCGACGCAGTGAATGCCGAGCATACGCAAACAGGCACAGGAACAGCAGGATTAGACGTAGTGTTTGTGATTGATACGACTGGATCAATGCAAGATAAAATCCAACAATCGATCGCATTTGCACGTTCGCAAGCGGCAAAAATAAAAGAACTTCGTGGCCGAGTTGCCCTTGTTGCTTATAGAGATAGCGACGATCAGTATACGGCTAAAATTGTCAGTGGATTAAATGAAGACCAGACGGCTTTTGAGCAAGGGCTGAGCGAACTATCTGCCTATGGTGGCGGTGACGAGCCGGAAGCAGCACTTCACGCGCTGATGACGGCTTTTAACGGACTGGCATGGAAAGACGGAGCAACAAAAGCAGCGGTCGTGCTCTCAGATGCTAGCTTTCACAACCCTGATATCGTCGACGGTTCAACGGTTGATAGTGTTGCAAAACGTTCGCTAGAAATCGACCCTGTAAATGTATATCCAGTCGTACCGTCACATGTTGCCGATGGCTACAGGCAGCTTGCCGAAAAAACGTCAGGTCAGGTTATCGTTGACAACGGTGACACCGAATCGGCGTTAACACAGGCATTAACAAAGATAGAAAAACGACCAACTGCGCTACTAAAAAACACTACGTACTCAGCTCAAGTAGGGCAGGTAATGACGTTTGATGCATCGGATTCGTATGTGATTGATGCGACAATTACGAAATACCAATGGGATTTCAATGGAGACGGTGTATTCGATCAGGAAACACCAGGTCCAGTAGCAAGTCATACGTACACTCAAAAGTTTGACGGTACCATGCAAGTACGTTTAACGGCGTCTAATAATACAATCGCTAACGCGTCGGCATTTGTGAAAATCGGTACCTATGTAGCGCCGGTTCGCCCTAAAGCGCCGAGTAATATTACGTCAACCATCGTAACGACAAAAGACGGCAGCAGTACAGTTAAATTTAGCTGGAAGGCCACCGACACGCTCGCGGCGAACTGGGCTATAAGTATGGACGGAGTGACTCTAGGCTTGGCGCCTGCGAGCCAGAAGACAATAGAGATATCGGACGTATTGCGGGATACGGATGTTGAATTTAGTGTTGCTGGTGTCATGGCAGATGGAACGATAGGCGATCACGGCACAGTAATTGTGCCAAAAGAAGTAATTGCTCCACCTGCAACATCGGTAAACTGGTTGAAATTAATTCTCGACTGCATTCAAAAGATTATCCAGCCGTTTATTATTAAACTTCCTTGGTAGTGAAATTATTTACAGCCGCGCATAGTGATAGTTGCTACTATTATGTATACAAGGAGCGTCACTATGTTTAAAAAATTACTTCGATCAACCATATTCCTGAATATAGTATTTTGGGTGATTCCAAAAGTTTGGCGCCGAATTCAGCAACATATGAATAAAACTTCACGATAATAGGAGGATACGATATGAGTTTATTTGATGATTTAAAAAAACGTGCCGATGTAAACGGTGATGGCAAGATTACTAAAGCAGATCTAGATGCTGTGAAAAGCCCAGAGAACAAACAAAAGATCGACGGTCTAAAAAAGATTGCCGATAGTAATAAAGACGGAAAAATTAATCTGAGTGATGCTAAAGATATCAATTTAGGGAACGTCGCAAAAGACGTCAAAGGTATGTTCGGTAAATAGACACGGATCTATGTGACTGAGTATTAATTAATAGTGTAAATCAATCCGCACGTATCCAGTATACTTGTGACATGGATAAGCAAGCGCAGCTCGACGAAGTAAAACGAAGCATTTTAGATGGCAACATCTGTCCAGATCTTGCGTCGCAGGCGATGAATCTTGTCATGGGTGATGGTAATGTCGATGCCGATATCGTATTTATCGGTGAGGCGCCTGGCAAAAAAGAAGACGAACAGGGACTACCGTTTATCGGTGCGTCAGGTAAGTTCTTGAACGAGATGCTGGCGGCTGCTGGGATGGACCGAAGTGACGTATATATAACGAACATCGTAAAGTATCGTCCGCCAAATAACCGCGATCCTTCACTTGCAGAAAAAAAGGCATTTAGTCCGTTTTTACTTCAGCAGTTGCAAATCATTCAACCAAAAGTGGTTATCACCCTTGGGCGACATAGCATGGAATATTTCCTGCCTGGCGCAAAGATAGGTGAGGTGCATGGACAGCCACAGCAAGTTCAGCTGGATGGCCACGCGTTAACGGTAGTGCCGCTGTATCATCCGGCTGCTGCACTATACAACGGTAGCTTACGGCAGATATTGATTGATGATTTTTTGATGGTACCGGAGTACAGTCGCAATCTTTAAGGTGTCCCCGCTTGGGTGTATATTATATCACTTCTAGCAATAAAAAGCAATAGCTATCTTGACTCTGCTGATGCTTGCTGTTATACTGATAGTACCAACAACGAGGGGTAGACAGATATAGCCGAAATCCCTCAACTCGTAATTTTATTCGAAATATCATTTATCCAATTAGAAAGAGGAGAATTAACAATTTATGGGTCAACAAAGACTTTCAAACGCAAGGCCTGACGATCAAAACAAACGACCACAAGGTCAGCAGCGTCAGAAATCAAACAACACTGTACTTAATAACACGAGCACTCGTAAGGGCGAAGTGTTCCGCGCGTCACGACGTACAAGCGAGAACGTCAATCTTCGTGCTAGTCAGCACATGATCAACATTCCAGTAAACAAATCGATCTACAACGGCTATGGTGGACGTCAGTTTAGTGTCGCCGACCAAAAGCGTCAGCCGCGAACTGCCGGTCCAAAGCTGAAGATTATGCCTATCGGCGGCCTCGGCGAAATGGGTATTGGTAAAAACATGATGGCAATCGAATACGAAGATGACATCATTGTAATCGACTGTGGATTCTTGTTCCCGGGTGCTGATTATCCTGGTATTAACTACATTACCCCTGACATTACATATCTAGAAGAAAACAAGCACAAGATCCGTGCTCAGGTCTTTACTCACGGTCACCTTGACCACATCGGTGCATTCCGTCACGTTGCAGACAAGATTCCTGCGCCGGTATATGCCAGCAAGTTTACGCTTGGTATGATTCAGCGAACAATGGAAGAAGCAACCAGCGGGTTCGTTCCTGACTACCACGAGATGGATCCTGACACACACGAACGTGTGCAGGTAAGTGATAACTTTAGTATCGAATTGGTTCGCGTTAACCACTCGATCCCTGATGCGACAGCAGTTGTTATCCGTACGCCACTTGGTGTACTTGTCGATACTGGTGACTGGCGCTTCGAAGAAAACCCTGTTGATGGCAAGAAATTCGACCTCGAACGACTGACCGAAATCGCGACAAAAGAAGGCATTTTGATGCTCATGAACGAGTCGACGAACTGCGAATCAGAAGGTACGCACGAACACGGCGAATTTGACGTGCAGCACAGTATGGGTCAAGTAATGACGAAATATCCAAATAGTCGTTTGATCTTGAGCTGTTTCTCATCTCAGATTCACCGTATGCAGGTCATCCTCGAAGAAGCAAAAAAGCACGACCGTAAGGTTGCGTTTGCTGGCTACAGCATGATCCAAAACCTCGAAGTAGCACTTCGTGCTGGTGTAATCAAAATTCCAAAAGACGTTGTTGTCAAAATGGAAGACGTCGTCAAACTACCTGATGGTAAAGTAACCATCGTTTGTACTGGTTCACAGGGTGAATTCAACGCCGTACTTAACCGAATGGCTAGTGGTGCGCACAAATTTATCAAGATCAAAAACTCTGACGTTGTTGTCTTTAGTTCAAACCCAATTCCAGGTAATGAAAAGTATGTTGTTCGTACCGTTGACGGCCTGATGCGTGAAGGTAGCGATGTTATCCAGAACGGTAAAACACACCTAACGGGTGTTGGTCCACTGCACATGAGTGGTCACGGATTCTATGACGACCACGTTAAGCTTATTAACGCGCTCAACCCAACCTACTATTTGCCAATCCACGGTGAATTCCACATGCTTGTCCACAATGCCGAATTGGCAGAAAAAGAAGCAGCAATCCCACGCGACAATATCTTTGTCTGCGACAGTGGTGATGTAATCGAAATCACTCCAGATGGTGCCAAGAAAAACGGCCGTATTCCTGTCGGCGGTACGATGTACGACGATAGTGGTGCGATTGTCAGTGAAGTCGTTCTAAAAGATCGTATTCACATGGCAGGCGAGGGTATGTTTGTTGTTGTATTGACTGTCCAACGTGGTAGTGGTCGCCTGATGACTAGCCCAGACATCATTAGTCGCGGATTCATTTACCTACGCGATAGTGAAGAACTAATGGGTATGATTCGTCAGTACCTGAAGCAAAAAGTTGCTCGCAGCTTTGGTGGCAAGAAAATCGATCTTGATATCATCAAGAAAGAACTAAAGGATGAGATTACGCATATCTTGTACGATCAAACGCGACGTACTCCGATTGTTATTCCAGTTATTAACGAAATCGGTGGCAGCGGCGGTGGACAAAACCGCGATAACCGCGACAATCGTGATAACCGCGATAGCCGTGGTCCACGTGATAACGGTAATCGAAACACACAGAATCGTTCTGACGAAAAGCCAGTGGGCGGTATTATACCGAAAGATCCTGTTCAGTTACCACCACGTCAAATGCCTGATACTGAAGTTGTTGATCCAACACTTCGCGCCAAGACAGACCAGCGCGCGTACTAGATTGTTTCACAATATTAAAATAGCTCCGCCCTGTGCGGAGCTATTTTAATGCTCAACGCCAGGGACGAAGCTTATCTGGTGATAGCCAGATCTTTGACGATGTCTTGTACAAGCGGCAGCCGCGAGCCAAGACCAGGGTCGCTGAGTGTGATGACGGCTCCTACTCCTAGCGTACCTTGGCCCTCATCAATCGTCACAGTTGTCCGCGTAGACGGCGCTCGAACGTTATTTTTGAATTGCTGCTCTGCTGAGGAGCGAGGACTGGCTTGCTCGCAGAGTAGATCTAATGCTTCATACTCTTTACGAAGAGTGTCGTAGTGACTGTTGATGGGCGACTGAGTCAGTGCAGCCCTGTTGTATGCCACCAACGCCTCGCCGCCATGTACGACCAGGAGGGTGAATTGTCTGAGGATGAAGTCATTCGTATAGAGCCACAGGCACGTTTTAGTGTCATTTACCAGCGTTACTGAAATGTACATACTTGCCTCTCGTAAGCGGGATAGGGATGTCAACGATTATAAAGCAGTCGGGTAGAACCGCAAACATTAGCGATGTAAGGGGTAGAGGTGCTTGACAATTATTTATATACGTGTTAGTATTATGTAAAGTTACAAAGCTAAAAAGTAAAAAACAAACACATGAATACGCATATTATCGAAACAATCTACATTCTTGGCGCCCTTGTCGCAATTCTTGCTGCGTACCCGCAATTACGACAACTAGTTAAAACAAAGCAATCTGACGAATTTAGTGTAGCTACATGGGCAATTTGGCTCGTTACGCAGTGCGTGTCGTTAGTATACGTAGCAAGTCTAGGAAATAAACTGATGGTTTTAGTAAATATGGCCTGGATTAGTTTCTACTTTGCCATGACTATTTTGATCCTATACTATCATCCTGTTCGTAAGGCACGAAGAACGCGTCGCTCTGATATGCAGACAGAATACGTCCCTCAAGAAGACGCAGCATAAGCGGCTTGCAAAATGTAGTAAAATTTGCTATAATATAACCTGTAAAAGGGTATATAATAGAAAACAGTTATGGCAAAAAAACGAAAATCTACTAAAAAGAAAGCACCTTCCACTCCGCAGCATAGTTTGCCGGCTGGATTTTGGCAGCAAGTCACGGCACTTGTCCTTATTGTTGTGTCTATTCTGTTCGTTGTGGCATGGTTTGGCGTTGGTGGCCCGGTACTCGAATGGGTACAAAAGACAGCTCTGGCGATCATTGGTTATGCCGTGTATATCCTGCCAGTATTGTTTGTGTACGTCGCGGTAGAGATATTCCGTGCCGAAAAGTATAAGCTTCCGATGGTCATGAAATTTGCCACTGCACTGCTGATCGTATGGTTTGCTGGTCTATTTGGGCTTATGAAAACGGGCGCTCAAACCCACGGCGGATTTGTCGGTGAAACTGCAAATAAGGCAATGCTAGCGCTGGTCGAATCTCCCATCGCTGGGTTTATCTATGTCGTATTGATTCTTATTACGGTGATGTTTGTTGTTCGGGTATCTCCAATTGTTATCATTAAAAAACTATGGTCGCTCACACGAACAGAGAACTTCGACGACGCAAACGTCAAAGTTATGCGTAAAGCAGCAGCAACGGCAGATGTCGCCGAAAAGAAATCAACACCTATAGGCGAATTAAAACTCAACGCCGGCGTGCCAATGCTTGATGCTAATGACATCGCTAATTTAAACGAAGATCGCAAGCCATCTAAGCTGTCGAGTCTACGGGGTAGTGTCAAACAGGACAAAGTAGCCGAAGAAGGTGCTGCACTGGTTGCTGTGAATGACCCTAACTGGAAAGCACCTAGTATTGATCTGCTCGAGAAGAAACAAAGCCCAGCTGATGCTGGCGACGTGCAGCAAAATGCACAGACGATCAAAGATACACTAAGCGAGTTTAATATCGATGTTGAAATGGAAGGAGCGAATATTGGCCCTAAGGTAACTCAGTACACCCTGAAACCACCAAGTGGGGTCAAACTAACGCGTATTACTGCACTCGAAACGAACATTGCGCTCAATCTTGCAGCGCAGACGCTCCGTATCGAGGCACCTATTCCAGGGCAGCGCGCTGTTGGTATCGAAGTGCCAAACCGCAAGGCAGCTGATGTACGTTTGTATGGCATCCTTAGCGCAAAGCAGTGGAAGAATAATCATGAACCTTTGAGCTTTGCGATCGGTAAAGATATTTCTGGTGATGCGGTGGTTGGTGAACTGAATAAAATGCCTCATTTGCTGATTGCTGGACAAACAGGTAGTGGTAAATCAGTTATGATTAATACGCTTTTGACAAGTTTGCTGTACCGAAACAGTCCCTCTGAAATGAAGCTCATTTTGGTTGATCCAAAGCAAGTAGAAATGGCGCCGTACGAGGATATTCCTCATTTATTGACGCCAATTATTACCGAACCCGAAAAAACGATTAGTGCGCTTAAATGGGCAGTTAACGAGATGGAGCGACGCTACAAACTCCTAGCTGATCAAAAGCTGCGTGATATTAAAAGTTATAACCAAAAAGTGCAAAGCGGCAGCCAAAAAGTCGAGATTGAAGACGAAGATGGCAATATGCAGCAACACGACGACGGTGCAATGCCCTATATTGTTATCGTGATTGACGAGCTGGCGGACTTGATGATGGTGGCAGCACGTGACGTCGAAGGTTTGATTGTCCGATTGGCACAAAAAGCTCGTGCGGTGGGTATTCACTTGGTGCTAGCGACGCAGAGTCCTCGCGCCGATGTTATTACCGGTCTGATTAAAGCGAATATTCCTGCGCGAATTGCCTTTACGGTTGCAGGGCAGGTAGAAAGTCGCATTATCCTTGACCAGATGGGTGCAGAAAAACTTCTTGGACAAGGTGACATGCTGTTCTTGGACTCTGGTAAGAGCAAGACAAAACGTATCCAGGGTGCATGGGTGATGGACGACGAGGTGGGTAAAATTACTGATCATCTACGTATGCAATCAGCGCCGCAGTATAACGATGAAATTGTATCTCAGCCTGTACAGCTCAACGGCAAGGGTGGGGTGGTGATGGATTTTGCCACAGACTCGAGCGGCGATCAGACCTACCAGGAGGCGCTACGAATTGTGATAGATAGCGGCAAGGCAAGTGCGAGTCTACTGCAACGACGATTAGGGATTGGCTACGCTAAAGCGGCACGTTATATCGATACGATGGAAGACCAAGGTGTTGTAGGGCAGGCAAGTGGTAATAGTAAACCGCGCGATGTACTCGTTCGTAGTCTCGATGAACTAAACGGTTCTGACAGTATATAACTTGACTTTTTGATAGTAATTCGTTATAATAATAAATAATCTCTCCGCTCACCAGAGTAGCGAGAGGAACCTGTTTTATTTCTATGGATAGTCTTTTCGAATGGACTACCAGCTCACCTGGAGGAAAATATGTTCAACCGAGACAACAATGTCATAGGTTTGCGCGTGCTCATCACAGGAGGAGGAAGTGGCATCGGAAGATCCCTGGCTATACGTTTGACGCAGTCCGGTGCAAAAGTTGCGCTGATTGACATCAACCCTGCGGCGGTCAAATCTGTAGCAACTGAATGTGGTAGTGTTCCGTATCGTCAATGCGATATTGGCAACAAGCATCAGGTTGCAACGGTTATCGAGTCTCTGGCGTCAGAGCTTGGAGGCTTCGATGTTGTCGTTGCGAATGCTGGCATTGCGATCGAAGAACCGCTCATTGGTCATTCGTCGTATGACGCTGACGATACGGCATTCGAGAAGTCGATCAACGTCAATGTGCTAGGGACGTTCCATACGATTCGTGCAGCCTATCATTTTCTCAATGACAATGGCTACATGATCGTGACCTCCTCGCTCGCCGCAGATGTCAACTTGCCGTTGATGGGTGGGTACAGTGCATCGAAGAGTGCCGTGTCGGCGCTGGGCAATACGTTGCAGATCGAACTGAAGGGTACAGGTCACCGTGTAGGAGTGGCCTACTACAGTCAGCTCGATAATGAGATGACCAAGAAGTTTGATAGTCCGGCTGCGAAATGGATAATGGGCCGGCGACTGCTGCGACTGATTCACCAAGTTGTCGACGAGGACGTTGCAATCGATGCACTCGTACGAGCGATGGTCAAGCGGTCAAGCATCATTGTCGCTCCTCGAAGGGTTCGTGTGATTCGCTGGCTGCGTTCGCCTGTTCAATCTATTGTTCGGGTGTGGGTCGGTGATGTTCAAGAGGGGCTCGTAATCTCGCGAGCAACATAGTTAGATTGACGGGATATAGTCCGTCTGGAAAGAGTCCGCCTACATAGGCAGCTTGGTCCAGACGGACTCTTTTCATTTCTGGTTAATTCCACTGCAAAACGAAGCGACTTCTCGAACGAAGTCCTGTTGGAGTCGTAGACTGGCAAAAAATGATGAATATTACAGCATAACTACAGTGAAGTTGCAATAGTACTGTAGCTTTTTACAGAGATATACGGTATAATACAAAGGTTATTAACTCAGCTTATACCTGGTATAAGCATCCACAACGGATTCCGAAGGAGGACCTAGTGAAAGAATATGAACTAACTGTTCTGATCCACCCTGACCTCGAGGCTGATATTGAAACACCTCTTAAAAAGGTGCGAGATATTATCGCGAGTGCAAACGGTGAAATTGTCAAAGAAGACAATTGGGGCAAGAAAAAACTTGCATACAAAATCAACAAAGAAGATTTTGCAGTGTATGTATACATGGACGTAAAGCTTCCAAGCGATGCGCCACTAAAGATTAGCAATACATTGAACATTACTGATGAAGTACTCCGTTACTTGCTCGTTACTGTTGACGAAAAGGGCCGTGCGCTCATCGCCGAAGACAAGAAACGTCAAGCAAGCAACGACGCACAAGATTCACGCGACTCACGAGATTCACGTGACTCACGTGGTTCACGCGACGAAGAATAAGAACTAAAGAGAGAGGGAATAGGGAGATGGCACGAGGAATTAACCAAGTAATGTTGATGGGACGCCTAACACGCGATCCAGAAACACGTACGACACCAAGCGGCAAGACAGTTACAAGCTTTAGCCTAGCTGTTGACCGCGGAACACAGGATGACCAAGCTGACTTCTTTGATGTTACAGCATGGGAAAAGACCGGTGAATTAGTTGCTCAGTACCTTAGCAAAGGTCGTCGCTGTTTAGTACAGGGACGATTGCGCCAAGATAGCTGGGATGACAAAGAATCTGGCAAAAAACGTTCAAAGGTAGAGGTTGTCGCATTTGACGTCACCTTCCTAGACGGGCCTGGTGGCGAGGGTGGTTCTGCACCAAGTGCTCCTTCAAATTCTGGCTCTAACACTAAGAACAAAGACGTAGTAATCGAAGATATCGACGACAAACCGATTGATCTATCTGAGATTCCTTTCTAGATAAAACCGCTTACCGCATTCACTGCGTCGTTAGGTTTCTAGACTTCACTCGTCCTCAGTTCCGCCTCGCACTGAATGTATACTAAGTAATTTTAAGGAGATTAAATTATGGCAATGAAACGATTTAAAAAAGATACTCCTGCATATTTTGACTACAAAGACGTCAAGACATTGCAGCGATTTATCAACATGTACGGTCAAATCGAACCTATCGCAAAGACTGGCCTAAGCGCTAAGCAACAGCGACAACTCGCAGTTGCTATCAAGCGTGCTCGTCATTTGGCACTAATGCCTTTCGTAACACAAGGCTAATTAGTAGATGATATTTGGCAGTTGGTGACGATTACGACATCAACTGCTATCTACCATTTACTAACTTCTAATCATTAACACGGAGATATAATTACCATGTACCAACCAACCGATCTAAAAAAAGGTGTCGTATGTCAGATCGACGGCAAGCCATATCGCGTCACTGACTACAACCAAAAAGTAATGGGCCGCGGCGGATCAATTGTAAACGTCAAATTAAAGAATTTGATTGATGGCAGTGTCATTCCCAAGACATTCAAGGGCCAAGACAAGATTGAACGCGCTGAAGTGACGAATAAAACTGTTCAGTATTTGTACTCTGACGGTGATGATTTTCACTTCATGGACCCAGCTACCTTTGATCAGTTTCAGTTGAATGCTGATGTTGTTGACGTAGCTGCGTCATACCTAAAAGAGGGTGATGAGTTAAGTTTACAATTCTTTGATAGTAAAGTGATTAATGTTGAATTACCAAAGAATCTATACCTAGCGGTGACGTATGCAGAAGATGTTGTTAAAGGTGATACAACAAGCAGCGTCCTAAAAGACGCAACACTTGAAACAGGCCTTGTTATTAAAGTACCTGCATTTATTAAAGTAGGTGATGTTGTTTCTGTTGATACATCTACTGGTGAATACCGCGAACGCAAGAAATAGTACTGCTGCCTAATCTGTAGGTGTACGTGCTCTGGGTGTCTGCCTGGGGCACGTTTTGTATCTCGGTTATTATCTAGGTAGTCATGCGGTCTGGTCTACTTGGTTTCATTTGCACGATAAGCACGAGTGGTATAATTGATATATGTCTACAACAAAAAGCGCTAGTAGTGCAGGCGCAAAGAAACAAAAAACAGTTGCGAAAAAACGATTACCACGACTGAGTAATAGTATGATTACTCTCATCGCAAGAGAGTATTACCGCGCAGTTATGCCCGCCAAACGCAGCCACCGTACGATGATATGGGTGGCGTTTTTTGTTGTATGGGGTGTGTTGGTCGTGCAGTTCATGTATCCGCTAGATAGGGCGGTGCCATTTGCAAGTATTGGCGCTGATCGGGTTGCGCTTGCTGCTCATGATGACCTGGCAAACCGGCTCACCGAGAAATTTAATGCAACAAAGGTCAGCCTTAAAGCTGTGGATAAGCAGGCAACTTATCCACTTAAATCTGCCGGGGCGGAACTGAACACGGAACAGCTTATCGCGCAGCTTGTTGATTATCCATTCTGGCAGCGGTTTATTCCACTTTCGATTCTGTGGCAAATGCCAAAGGTTGAGTATGCCGATGTTTATTATACAGACACCGTGCTAAAACGATTTAGCGGCGAGCGGAGTAAAGAACTGAGCTCTGTTCCTATGAATGCTCGGCTTGCTATTAAAGACGGTACTCTTGTCGCGACACCAGAAAAGACGGGATATGAAGTTAGCTCAGATCATATTCATACAGTCATGAGCAGCGCTCAGCTGCCACTCGGAAAGGTGACGCAGATAGTTGTTCAGTCAAAAAACATCCCTGCGGAGCGAACAATGAAAGAGTTCTCTGTCATTAAAAATCGCGCCGAGCAAGCATTGAACCGACCAGTGACGATTATTGCAGGTGGTGTAGAGTTCAGTCCAACAGATACAGAAAGGGCTTCATGGTTGATTCTCGACACAAATACTGCCGGCGGCCCATCGCTGCGTGTTGATAGTGAAAAGGCGAACACATATATATCAGATATGAATAAACAAGTCGGCGACGAGGCCGGGCAGACAGATATCAGTATCGTGAATGGGCGAGAGACAGGACGAGAGACGGGTAAGGTTGGAAGAAAAATTGACAGTGGTGTTCTCGTAGAGCAATTGTCGCAGTTCATTTTAGAGGGTAAGGGAACGGCTCGTATTACTGCACAATTTGTTACTGTGCAACCCAGTATCATATACAACAGTAAATATACGGCGACTCAAGATGGTCTCCGGGCGTATGTTACTGAGCAAGGACGAACAAAAAATGTGCGTATAGATATTCGTCAAATTGACGGAGGTGGATGGACGGCAAGTACGCGCGCCGAGGAAAGTACCGTTAGTGCAAGTACGTATAAATTATTTGTGTCGTTAATGCTCTTCGACAAGATGAAACGCGGGGAGACGTCTTGGAGTGATCCAATGCTTGATACGACTGTCTCAACTTGCTTTGATCGTATGACGATTGCGTCGACGAACCCGTGTGCTGAAAAGTGGTTAGCACAGTGGGGTCGGCCAGTAGTCAACTCGTTTTTATATGATCGTGGATTCAGTACTGGTACAACGTTTACGAGTACGATTGCAAATCATACAACAGCAGCTGACTTGTCTCGTTATATGGTAGGGCTCAATAGCGGTAGCATTGTCGAAGAACCGTACCGAAGTCGATTGTTGCATTCACTTTCTGTTCACCCGTATCGATATGGAATTCCTACCGGAAGTAAAGGCAAAGTGTATGATAAGGTAGGATTTTTATGGGATTACGTCCATGACACGGCGATTGTAAAACATCCGCAGGGTACCTATGTTATGACCGTTATGACTAAGGGGCAGTCGTACGTCGCAATTGCGAATATTACCCGCGAAGTTGAAAGAATAATGTATCCGTGAAAAATATCCAAAATATTTATAAAACATAATTTTATGATATAATATATTTAATGAAACAACGACTTGATGCGTATTTAGCTCAGCGAAAATTAGTTCCTACCCGTTCACAAGCTGAGGGGGCTATTCGCTTAGGAAGTGTTACGATCAATGGTCGCACCGTTACAAAACCGGGTACATTTGTGAATCCTAATGACGATGTTAAGTTGAACGAAAAAGAGCGTTATGTTGGCAGGGCAGGGCTGAAACTGGCAAGTGTCGCCAAATTGCTCAATGTGGACTTTCAGAACAAAACTGTGCTTGATGTAGGTAGCAGTACTGGTGGTTTTACTGACTATTCGTTGCAGCATGGAGCAAAAAAAGTATACGCTGTTGATGTTGGAACGGATCAGTTGCATCCGAGCCTGCGTAAGCACCCGCTGATTGAACTGCATGAGAAGACGGATATACGTGATTTTTACCTAGACGAGAACCCAGATGTTGTTGTAATGGATGTCTCGTTTATTTCTTTACGAGAGATTTTGCCACATATTGCTCGCAACCTTAGCGGCAGTGATACGCAAATTGTTGCGATGGTAAAGCCTCAATTTGAAGCCGGGCGTGATCAGGTGAACAAGGGTGTTATCAAAAACGATGCCTTTCGTCGTCAAATTCTGCGCGACTTTGAACAGTGGAGTAAGCAATATTTTATTATTCAGGATAAGCGCGATAGTGATGTCGCGGGCGCAAAGGGTAATCAAGAACGTTTTTACCTACTAAAGAATACTAAGAAATAGCATTAAAAGCTGGCGCTACGGCCAAGGCGTATGTGGGATAATTCATGGAGTATCCTAGACGTTAAAGCGGAATTCAACAACATCGCCAGGCTGCATAACGTAGGTTTTGCCTTCGGTACGGATTTTACCAGCGGTACGGGCAGCGGTTTCTGAGCCGGCGGTAATCAGATCGTCATAATCAACAATTTGCGCGGCAATGAATCCACGTTCAAAATCAGTATGTATGACGCCCGCTGCTTGCGGTGCAGTTGCACCTTGTTTGATTGTCCATGCGCGAACTTCTTTTGGTCCAGCGGTCAGATAACTTTGTAAACCAAGTGTGTCATAGGCAGCATGGATCATCTGCTGTAGTCCAGTTTCTTTGACCCCATAACTCTCTAATAGTTCGCCTGCGTCTTCGGGGGTTAATCCTTTTATCTCGTCCTCTAGCTGTGCGCATACAAATATTGTTCGGGCAGGTGCGACCAGGGCAGATAGTTCAGCCTTTTTGGCATCATCTGTTAATGTGTCTTCGTCAATGTTGAATGCATAAATAACTGGCTTTGCCGTCAGTAGGTGTAAATCGGCAATCAGTTCGGTGTCAAGATCTATGATTTGAGAGAGGGGAGTGCCAGCCTGAAGCTCTTTAAGAAGGCTATTGATGTAGTCGAGCTGGGCGCGAGCAGCCGGCTTTGTTTTAGCCTCTTTATGTAGTTTAGCTGTTCGTGTTTCGATTGTCTGAATGTCAGCAAGTATTAATTCGGTATTGATAATATCAATGTCGGCGCGAGGGTTGACCTTACTTTCGTCGTGACGCAGAACGCTATCATTTTCAAATGCTCGTACGATATGGACGATTGCATCACATTGGCGAATGTTGGCGAGGAACTTATTTCCCAGCCCTTCACCTTGGCTTGCACCAGCCACTAGCCCGGCGATATCAACAAATGTAACTGTTGCTGGCAGTAGTTTAGTCGACCCATAAAGATTTGCAAGTTTTTGCAACCTGTCGTCTGGAACAGGAACGATACCAGTATTTGGTTCAATAGTTGCAAATGGATAGTTAGCAGCTAAAATATCCGCGTTAGTAAGGGCGTTGAACAATGTTGATTTGCCGACATTTGGGAGGCCGACGATTCCGATAGATAAGCTCATATACAACTATTTTAACATAACAGAGGTAAGATGCCTTATTTTCTTAAGTGTTTCCACCGCATTTGTGCTGGTTATTCCGCTGAAAGTAAATTTCGTACGTTTAAACGCACTGACGGCCCGACATAAGTACGGTGACTGCCGAAGTCATGGTTGTTATAATAAGTGGACCTCCGAATAAAATTACATTGGCTTTGATGTCACTATTATTGGGTTTTTAAAGAGATATCGTGTCAGATAAGTCAGAACGAAACTGTATAGTGCGTATAACTTGACAAATAGGCAATAATTTGCTACTATTTACATAAGTAAAACGAAAAAACAAAAATATGGCCGAAACACTAGAACAAAATACACTTTCTCTGTTAATTGTTTTTGTTGCTTTTTTACATATTCGTCAGAATAGCCACGACCACCTCTACCAGTCGGGGGTATAGTCAGTTTTAGCTCAAACGGTAATTGAGTTAAAGCTCTACTATTCCGATAGAAAGTGAACTCATGGTTTCGTTATAACAAAGGTGTATATTTAATCACATCATTGATGCTGGGTGAGACGTGCAATAGCTGGAAATAGTAGATATGAATACTGTGGGTGTGATATAATCGCACAAATATGATAACGCTTATACTATCTTTTGTTGTACGCACTAAGTCTGCTTCGAGAGGTCTGCTGTTTGCGCGGTACAGTATAGCGGTAATGGTGCTTGCTGGACTGGGTGGTATATTTAATTCGCATGATGCCTCGGCGACGTTTTTTGCTGCCCGTGGAGAGACGCTTGTCTCTGGTGTAGATAGGACGACTGGCCTGCAGAAGAACCTTACTGATCGCATATACGCATTCCCGGGAGATGTCGTTCAGTTTAGGTCGTCAGTGTGGAATGGAGGCGATATCGGATATAAGACAGATGTCACGATTAAAAATATTTATTTTGACACTACTGAATCCAATGGTACTGCGCTAAAGCCCCATGCTTTAGTTGTTAAGGACGTGCAATACGCTGACAGGTTAATAGAAGAGCCTTTGGTAATAGCGGGGGCTGCACTTATTTATCGCTATGGGTACCCCCAATCTGCGCAACATTGGACACCGCCGTCTGTGACATTAAATGGACCTGGTTCATCAACTCCGGGGAAGCAGTTTTGTCAGTATGCCACGGTGAGTGTCGGAGGTTATAATATCATTCCGTGGGCAGGGTCGTATCCAGGTTTTCCGTTTATTCCATACGGTCCGGTTTCATTTAAAGATCGTATGGCATGTGCCGAAATCGCATATAACTATAATCTTATGCCAACGATTACGTTAAATAACAGTAGTGAAGTGCGCGCGGGGAAGGTTCCAAATGTAACTGCGAAGGTCCAGCAAGGTACGCTTGCGGCAGGTGGTGCGACATATAGTCAGTCAACGCAGTGGCAGATAACTAAAGTGGTATTGAAGGCAGGTGCCATAAAGCCAAATCCTGATGGTGGCGTCAGCAATCAATTGCCTTGTAACGGAACGTCGGCTGCGTATTTTAAACCGACCGCAGGTGCAAATACAGGAGTGTCATGTGAGATTGTCGCTAAAAGCGGAACAACATCAGAACCTAAAAACACCATATTTAACGAAGACGGCTCGTTCAAGTCAGGCAGTTCATTGCCAGCGTTACTCTCGTCTGTTGTTGGCCTGGAACAGAATGAGATTGTTTGTTACGCACTGTCAGTTAATGCCTATGCGCCTTATTTAACGACCGGAGCCGTATGGAGGCATTCGCCGTTGACTTGTACTTCGGGGGGAGTCAGTAAGATGCCTAAAGTCCAGATACATGGCGATGATCTGCGTGTCGGCGGCAAGATCACTACTTCGCTCTCGCTTGGTTTAGAATCGAGCATACCAAAGATATATGGAAGTTGGAGCGAGTACGGATCGTATTCTACAGGCGTCACAGCTAACTATGCAACTGCATCAGGCCTCGAGGGGGGTATTGCAGAGGGCGCATCTCAAGCCTCATGGAGTAAGCTGACATTTGCTAATAAATTAGGAAATTTTGGATCATTTAGTCCTGCCAAGTCACTGAACAATACTGAGAAAACAAAGGAATATCTGACACGGAGTACGCAAAACCTCCCAGGCTCTCAGACATCGATTAATTTAGCGAGCCTTCCTGGGGATAAGCGACCGTATAAGGTTAATAACGGTACTGTGCCTGTTGAGATCCATGGTGGCACAATAGCAAAAGGCAAGACAATCGTTATTATTGCGACGGGTAAAGTCGTGATAAAGGATGATATTCGCTATACGAATGATCCTCTTACATCGATGAAAGATATCCCACAAGTTGTGATTATCGCAAAAGATATTTCCATTGCGGAAGAAGTAAAGAATGTGGATGCATGGCTAATAGCCGACGAAAAGGAAGGCACTATTGATACTTGCTCTCCGCGTCAAGCACCGAGCCAAAATCTGACAGCAAATATATGCAAGGACCAGCTTCGTGTTAACGGCGCGGTCTTGACGGCGCGACTATTGCTTAACCGTACCGCCGGATCGGATGTTGATACGCCAGGAGCTCCTGCTGAGGTGTTTAACGGTAGGCCTGACGCATACCTGTGGGCGATGCAATATGATACAAATCAACGCCGAGCGGTCACTACTTATCAAGTAGAGTTGCCGCCAAGGTTCTAAAAGGGAATTATAGGAATAATGCGACTATGAAAGACGATATTAAGAAGCAAGTAGGGGTACGACAAAAAGTCAGTGTCTTTGAGCGGATTCGGAACTGGAGAGTATTAGCGGTTATCGTCATTGCTCTTATTTTAGGTGGTATAGGCGCGGTTTATGTAGTTGATTATGTAGCGCGCAATTCGCCTGAGAGGGTACTTGCCGATAGTATCGTTAACAGTTTGGGCGTAGGAAAAGCTAAATTCACCATTTCATACAATCAGGCCGCAGGCAAAACAGGTTTGAAAATGGCAAAACTTGATGGTTCTTACAATAAGTCTAAAGGTTATTCTGCGAACGCCGACGTAACCTTTAATCAGACTGGCTATAATGTGGCAGTTAAAGGCAGGGTAGTCCTTGACGCATCGGCGAACGCTTATTACGCTTATGACACTGTCGACGATACACAAAGCAGTGGTCAGCAATATCGCATGAATGCCGCAGCGCAACAGGCGGTCCAAGATAGCTTCAAGACGAAATGGACTTCAGCATCTACAGATGTTTTAGGCCGAGGAAATTCATGTGTGCTTGAACTGTTGCAGAAATCTCAAAATAATCCATCACACGCAGCAACATTACTTGAATCAACCATACGGTCAAAGTCCTTAAGTGTGCGTTCAGAGGCGTCGTCTGGAGGCACGACAGTGTATATAGCCACAGTAGTACCTGACAAAATTGACACGTTCATGGCTGCATTAAAGGAAAGTAAGTTATATGCTGGGCTAGACAAGTGTGATGACGGGGCTGTAGCCTCGATGACTGAAATGTTAAAAAATACGAATCTAAAAATAGGTGTTGATGCATCACAGCGACAAGTAAAGACGGTTGATATTGAAATACGACAAGGATCGAACGTGAATAAAGTCACGATAAAAATAACTCCTGATAGTAGTGCTCAGGTGGTTATTCCAAATGATAGTCAGCGTATAGAGCAAGCAAAATAGACGGTACAATCGAATAAGCGCTAGCATTTAGAGTAATCCCAAGTTATAATGAGAATCAATAGTATGCTCGCTCGTAGTGATGCTGTTACATAACACTTAGGGGGATGCGGCACGTGAAAAAACCGCAATTACAAACAAAAAAAGTAATTATCGTAACGGTTATTGTACTTATTGCAACAATTGCAACGGTAGGACTTCTGGTGTATCTACGAATTCTCGACGAGAAAACGGTGAATATTGATGGTACTCGTATTGATCGTAAAGAATACGGAGTCATGCAGGCTGATGCTAAAACAGATCCGTCGTTTGCCCAAGACGATGAGCGAAGTAAAGAAATAATTGCTATATCTGTAAAAGCAGAAGAAATCTCAAAGAAGTATAAGCTTGGCATTACTCAAGAAATGCTCGATCAACGTTCGAAAACGATATTTAATAAAGAATGGCCTGATTTAAATGCGTGGCAGCGTTCTGCTGTGGAGAGTGCGACACTGATGGATTACGCATATTTCTTGTCAAAAGGTGGCTCAGAGCTATATATTTATGAGTTTCCATTTGCCGCATCGTATGCGACTGATATAAAGGACGCAGGCAAGAATGCACAGGCAATCGCCGTGGCTCAACAAAAGGCCGAGCAAGACGCTGAGAAGTTGAGAAGCGAGCTGCCAAAAGACAAGACAAAGGCCGGTACGTTGACGATTAAACTTCGTAATGACGCTACTTATGCCGAAGGCTATGGATTCGCTATGAATCCAAGTCGATGGTTCTTTATGACGGACGATGCCAAGACTTATGAAGGAGGTATGCCTGAGGATAATAAAGCTGACGTCGATGAACAAGTGGCTCAGCAGGCTAAAACACTTAAAGTAGGTGAGATATCTGAGGTACTGCTTCGTACGGGTCTGATGCCTGTTGATCCTCGCGTTACATCTATTACTCTCGCTGAAAAACCGATTTCATTTCGCGTTATATACCTTCACAAAAAAGTATCGCCGCAAAAAGATGTATACAATCAGGTAAAGAAAGAAGTTGAAAATATGAAAATCGAGGACATAAAGTAGCGTATGAAAAAACTTATTCTTTCACTGGTTATCATTGTGGCGTCACTTTTTTTGCAGACATTTTTTACTCAGACGGCAAACGCAGCGAGTGCTGACTTTGACTGTAAACCTAGTTTTAAGGGTGGTTATTATGGTGGCAGGTGTCCACCAAGAAGCAAGCACCCGGAACAAGATAAATATCCTGGTCACAGTTATCACTCGATAAGTATTCGCCTCATCGTGACCGACCCGTCGGGTCTTGATAATAAGACCTATACCGATAGGGCATATTGTGACTGCGGACGCGGTTCGTCAAAATGTAAGATAACGGCAAACTACACTCCTTCATCAGGACGATCTGGGAGGTTTGTCGGCCCTAATGTTAATTCTGCTGCTGGTGGAAGTAACGACGGTGGCTCATCGATTACATTCAATTACCAGCTTGATCCACTGCCGCCGTACGAACTGAGTGCAGGAATATCAAAAAATGCAGACACAGTACTACCTGGCGGGGTGATTACTTGGACACATACTGCTACTCGTGTCAGTGGCGAAACGACAGATTCAATCAGAGGCGAATCTGGTACTCAGCGAAAAGGGCCGATGGTCTCGGACAATGCAGTTGACGATACCAAGACAAGGTTGAGAAAAGCAGATAATAATGTGCAAAATAGTGGTCTGCCTGAACAAATGCTACTAGATGGTGGCATCAAGGAGCGGACGTGCTTTATTTTATGCAGTGAATCTGTGAAGAATCCATGGTCATATAGGGACGTATCGAATAATATATACCCAAGGAGCCGCACACTTGCGTCGTCGAATTTTACCTCTACGCTGACTGTCGGTAAAAATACCCCAGAGGGAACGCAGTTTTGTAGGCAAACTATTATTGACAAGGCGAAGTATGACGGTAAAAAATCATTTTCAGCCAGTGTCTCCGGATTTGAATGTGTGACCGTAAAAACTGATGCTACGACAAGATACTCGTTAACTCCAAAGATAGTAACGGGTGGAAGTGTGTACGAGCCAGGGTCAGGAGTGTCGGTAACGCCATTCGTTACTAATAGTGGCCCTGCCCAGAGTCGTCCAACCCAGTGGGAAGTGACGCGGATAATGTTATCTCCAGGTGCAGGATTGGCGGCAAAAGAGAATGGCGGTGATTCAACTGAAGCGCCGTGTGGAAATTACTTCAGGCCCGCTGCGACAAGCGGCACCTGCGGAACGATAGATAGTGGTACGTCGACCTTTACAAAGATTGATGTTGCAGACAAGATCAAAGACATGGTTTCGCAGATCGACGATCAGCCTATTGGTACAAGATTCTGCTTTGCATTATCGGTAAAACCACCAACGCAAGACGTGGCAACTGATAATACATGGCGTCATTCAAAAATGGAATGTGTCACAGTAGGCAAGCGCCCTAAAGTGCAGATTCATGGTGGAGATTTGATGGTCGGGCGAACGTTTAGCGGTGAATCTGTTAATCCTTTGCTTGCCAGTATCGTTAACACTAGTAATGTACTACGGGATGGTAATACCTTTGGTAGCTGGACCGAGTACGCCATCTCTGCACCGGGACGGGTAACAAACGCCGCCTCATCTTCTGGTCTGGCAGGTGGCAGCAGTCAAGCTGGTCAGCTGGGATGGAGTAAGCTAACGTTTGCGAACACACCTACATTTGGCGATTCGGGTGTGGTTGGCGGGATGATCCCTGACATAACAAGTGCTATTCGTAGTAATTACAATACCGCTACTGCGCCAACTATTCGTAATGATTTCCGTTTAACATCAAGTACTCGTGATATACGTACGGCGAATGGTGATGTGCGACTCAGTAGTGACCATACTTTTGGGGCAGAGGGGCAAACGCTTGTTGTCTATGCTCCTAATAATAAAGTTACAATTACAAGCAACATCACCTACAGTGCAGGAAGAGTTAATTCGGTAAATAAAATTCCACAGTTAATTATCATTGCCAACGATATTCAGATTGAAGGCGGAGTCGAGAGGATTGACGGGTGGCTTATTGCTCAGGGCATGAGAGGTGTTATAGATACTTGTGCTGATGTAGATACGACCTCTCCTGGGACCGGTCTAAGCGCTACAGTATGCGACAAGCAGCTAACGGTTAACGGTCCAGTAGCAGCTAAGAAGCTCTTGCTGGAGCGTACAGCAGGATCAACGCCGGGTGACGAGGCTGCTCGTTCGGCGCCTGGTGAGTTGTTCAATCTCCGTGCTGATGCCTATCTATGGGCTTACGGATTTGGCAACGGCGACCGACGACCTGTGACTACCTATACGAGTGAATTACCACCTCGATTCTAGGGGCTGACGAGGGTAAGGACATAGAAGGTACGGACAACTTAAAAAGCAGGCTTTCTTAATTGAAAACGCTTGTGTATAATGAAGGATAATATGGCTATTATAAAAAGTGTGGGCGACTTCTTTGGACTGGATATTGGATCTACGGCAGTCCGAGTTGTGCAGCTGTCGAAAAACGGTACCGATAAGTGGTCGCTAAAACATTACGGGTATGCGCCAATTGACGCAAAGCTATCTGAAGGCGGCTCAGTAGAAGCAAAACGAAAATTAGGTGAAGTGATTATGACAGTCGTTGGGCAAAGCGGCATAAAGTCAAAGAATGTTGCGATAGGTCTTCCGTCGAGCAAAACATTTGTGACGGTTGTTGACATGCCAACGGTATCTGATGCGGAATTACGCAGTACGATAAAATACCAAATCGATGAGTATATCCCGATGGCAAGTGATGAAGCAAAAGTTGACTGGGCAGTACTTGGTCAGTCTTTGCATGATCCATCTCAGCAAGAAGTACTTCTTGCGAGTACATCAAATACATACGCCGAAGAGCGATTAGACTTCATTGAAGGTCTAGGTTTCAACGTTATTGCGGCTGAACCTGATTCACTTGCTATGATTCGCTCTGTACTAATACCTGGCGCTAAGGAAGCACAGGTTATCGTCGATATTGGTGAATTATCAACAAACGTAGCGATTACGTATGCTGATGCACCACGTCTTGTGCGAACTATCCCTAATGGTCTCGCTACGATGGTGCGGGCGGCTGTTCAGAATCTCAACATTCAAGAAGATCAGGCGCGACAGTTTATATTGAAATTTGGCCTTACTCAAGACAAACTAGAAGGACAGGTTGTTAACGCACTAGACGCGACACTTGATGGCTTTGCGTCTGAACTGAGCAAGTCAATAAAGTTCTTCCAAACACGTTACCCAGCCACACCAGTAGGAGCGATACTCTTGTCGGGATATGCAAGCGAAATCCCAGGGTTTGGGCAATATGTTGCGACAAAAACAGGTATTTCAGCGGTTAATGCTACGCCGTGGAGTCGCGTTGCAGTGCCAGCAAGTGATCAAAAGCTAGCTGCAGTGAGTGCTGAATTTGCAACAGCTGTAGGGTTGGCACAGAGAGGTGTGAAGTAATGATTGAAATTAATCTCATCCCGGATGTTAAGCAAGAACTTCTTAAAGCACAGACCGCACGAAATTACGTTATTACAGGTGCATTAGTTGCGGGTATTGGAGCGGTAGCTTTTGTTATTATCCTTGCACTCGCACTTGCTGCGCAGACAGTATCTGGTAATTTAATTGATACGAATATCAATAAATCTAACAAAGAGCTGCAAGCAGTTAAAGATTTGTCAGATACGCTTACTATCCAAAATCAGTTAACGGAATTATCAGAGATGCACACTAATAAGAATATCGATTCTCGGATTTTTCCTTTACTTGACGCAATCAACCCGAGTGAACCAAATAACGTAGCGATATCCAGTGCTAAAATAGACTCCGAAATGAAAACGATCACTATTGAAGGCCAGGCGCAAAATCTCTACGAGGCTGCAGAGTCACTAAAGAAGACAATCGTCGGTACATCAATTGTATATAAGGATGATTCGGATAAGGAACAGCGCGTCGCTCTGGTTAAGAGCGCGAATGAAGTTACCGCAACTGATATAAGTGTTGGAGAAGACGCATCTGGTAAAAAGGTATTGCGATTTACTCTCAGCTTTGTTTATCCAGATGTCCTATTCGCACGCTCATCACAGAATGCAGCTATTGAAAGTCCTGCACGACGAAACGTAACAGATTCATATCTACGCGTACCGCAAAGTTTGTTTAGTGAAAAAGCCACCAGCGTAGAAGGGAATAAATAACATGGACAAGCAAGTAGCAGGAATGCGTAAGCGACAGCAAATTACTCGAGCTAATCAAATGATGTTCCTATGGGTAGCAGGTGCTTCTGTTGTTGTTGGGTTTGCCATTGTTATAACTATTTTTCTAGGACAGCGAATTATTTTTAACAACAAAGTACTCGCAAAGAAGAATGAAACACAGACTCGACTGGTAGAAAATATTAAAGCCGTACCTGAGCTTGAAAAGAATATTCGTGTATTGAATACAAATGAGGCGTTGAGGTCTGTTAGGTTGAATGATGACGACAATGCAATCCAGTCAGTGCTGGATGCCCTTCCTGCAGATGCGAACGACACTGCACTCGGATCATCACTTCAAGCAAAGCTTATCAGCGGTGTTGATGGTGTGACTCTTGAGACGATGTCGGTTGAGCCGGTAAATTCTGGCGACGGAGCTGCACCGAGTGTGTCGAGCGACGGAACGTCACGCATTAACTTTACATTCGCAGTGTCTGTAGAGGCTAACAATACCGATGCGTTACGCGAAGTGCTACTGCGACTTGAGCGATCAATTCGAGCAATAAATATAGAAAACTTAACCGTTGAGAGCCAGAACAATCGACGTGTATTGACTGTTATGGGACATGCTTATTACGAGCCAGCAAAAACAATTGAATTGAAAGACGAGGTGGTTCGCCCATGAAGAAAACAGATATAGCAGCACTTGTATTAATTGCTTCGTTGAGTTTATTGTTTGCTTACCTTGCTGCAAGTGCAGTATTGGGTAATGCAAAGCCCGAAAACGTTACAATAAAGACAGTTGAAGAAATATCATCGTCCGTCAAGCAGCCAGACAGTACTGTCTTTAATGCAGATGCAATCAACCCAACCGTCGAGGTCATCATTGGTGATCAGTAACATGGTCGCTAATTTAAATAGGAATATATATGGCACTTCTAACACCTGAAATACAAGATAAACTCGTCAGTTTACTTATTGAAGAGGGGTTAGTTGCAGCATCTGTCCTGGACAAGGCAAAGCAAGATGCGGCGTCAACAAGTAAACCACTCCTGACGCTGTTAACAGAACAGCATATTACTGATGACGAGATGTTAACACATGCAATCGCACAGATCACAGGTGTTCCTTATGTCAATTTAACGAACAGTGTTATTGCGCAGCCAGTTCTGGATCTTTTACCAGAAGATGTGGCTGAGCGATTTATGGCGGTTCCGTTAGCTGAAGTACAAAATAGGCTAGCAGTTGCTATGGTGGATGCGAGTAACGTCCAGGCGGTAGACTACCTAGCGAATCGTATAGAGCGACCAATTAAAGTGTTCATGGCATCCGAGACAGGAATCCGTCATGTACTCGATCAGTACAAGACTGATTTATCAACAATTGATATTGCCGCTCAAGCTTCGGAAAAAGACGCAGATAGAACTGAAAACTCATCAATAAAGACAATCGTGCAGGATTCGCCGATTAGTCGCGCGCTTAGTACGATTCTCGAATACGCAGTCAAGAGTCGCGCAAGTGATATTCATATCGAACCGCTTGAAGAAACGCTCAAGATCCGATGTCGCGTCGACGGTGTTCTGCGTGAAATTATGCAACTTCCAAAGTCTATTGAGCCGGCACTAGTTAGTCGTATCAAAATTCTCTCAAACCTAAAAATTGATGAACACCGCGTCCCTCAGGATGGTCAATTTGCGATCAAAGTTGCGAATAAAGAGGTAGATCTACGTATTGCTATTAGTCCTGTTGTTTGGGGCGAGCAAGTTGTTATTCGTTTGCTTGATAAAACAGGTAATTCATTTGACCTTGAAGACATGGGATATGCGGGACGTGCCCTGCGAGCTATTCGTAAGGGTATCCGTCAGCCAAACGGAATGATACTGACATCTGGACCAACTGGTTCGGGTAAATCAACTAGTCTTTATGCACTTATTAAAGAGATTAAAGATGATGCAGTTAATATTGTTACCTTAGAAGATCCTGTTGAGTATAAAATGTCTGGCGTCAATCAAATCCAGGTAAATGGTGACGTAGGTCTGACGTTTGCAACCGGACTTCGGTCTATACTTCGTCAAGACCCTGATGTTGTTATGGTTGGTGAGATTCGTGATGACGAAACGGCAAACCTTGCTGTGCAAGCAGCGCTTACAGGGCACCTCGTTTTCAGCACGCTGCACACAAACAGTGCTGCTGGCGTTTTGCCGCGTCTTCTTGATATGAAGATCGAGCCGTTCCTTATCGCCAGTACTGTCAATACGATCATCGGTCAGCGACTGGTTCGTAGGGTGGCTGCGCGCCGGGATGTATACCAGTCTTCACCGGTAGAAACTCAGAATATTTTAGCAACGGTAGGACACCTACTGCCAAAGACGCCTGCAGATGTCGTAAAGATCTCAGAAGATTTGGGGTATAAAGACTTGCCTCTAGCGGGTCAAAACGCTTATACTCTAGTCAAGGGTAAAGATACGCCTGCTACCCCAAGGGGATACAGTGGTCGCGCCGGACTATACGAAGTCATGGACGTAACCGAGGACATCCAGCAGTTAATCATAGAACATGCAACGACATCGGCGATTCAGCGTAAAGCTGTCGAGCAGGGCATGATTACTATGCGGCAAGATGGATACCTCAAGGCGCTGCAGGGTATTACAACAATCGAGGAAGTAAACCGCGTAACAGCGGATACGGCATAATAAAGACAGGGTGGAAAAATGACAAATCAAGAACTAAGAATCGAAATATTACTCGAAGAAGTGGTCCGCAGACGAGCCTCTGATCTGCACTTGCAGGTAAGTTTACCACCGATGCTACGTGTCGACGGTGAGCTGACGCCTATTGCAGGGTATGATGCGCTTGATGAGCCTGCAGTAGAATCGCTTATCTTTGCCATTCTCGATCAAGACCAGCAGCAAATTCTTGATAAAGATAAAGAATTCGATTTTAGTTTTGCATTTGGTACGCTTGGCCGTTTCCGTGTTAATGCCTATCATGAACGCGGCAACTTGGCTGCAGCACTCCGTCTTATACCAAATGAAATCAAGACAATTTCCGAACTGGGTATGCCTCAAGCGGTGATGAACTTTGCACAGTATCCGCGCGGACTCGTACTAGTAACGGGGCCAACGGGTTCAGGAAAATCAACAACACTTGCCGCACTTATCGATAAGATAAACGAGGAAAAAGCACAGCACATTATCACCATCGAAGACCCGATTGAATTTACTCATAAGTCAAAAAAATCCGTTGTTGTTCAGCGAGAAATTCATTATGATACCTATAGTTTCTCGGCAGCGCTTCGCTCAAGTCTTCGTCAAGACCCGGACGTTGTTCTGATTGGCGAGATGCGTGACCTCGAGACGATCAGCGCGGCAATCACCATTGCAGAGACGGGCCACTTGGTTTTTGCATCACTACACACAAACAGTGCCGCTCAAAGTATTGACCGTATGATTGACGTGTTTCCTCCTCATCAGCAGCCGCAAATTCGTGCGCAGCTGTCTAATATCTTGATGGCGATTTGTTCGCAGCGCCTCGTGCCGGCAATTGGCGGCGGACGTGTCGTTGCTTCAGAGATCCTTATTGCCGATCCGGCGGTGCGAAATATTATTCGTGAAGGTAAAAGCCACCAACTCGACGCCGTTATTCAAACGGGTGCAGATCAGGGGATGCAGACGATGGACCGAACCCTTGCTGGGCTTGTGCAAAATGGAACAGTAACTTATGACGATGCACGCAGTTTTGCTGTGGATCTAACAGAGTTTGAAAGGTTAATGCGAGGATAATCATGCGCAAGTTTAACTATGAAGCAAAAGATAGTGCGACAAATAAAGTAGTAAAGGCGACAGTGTCAGCCGAGTCTGAGCGTGCGGCCGCGAAGCTTTTAATTGCTCAGGGTTATTCACCTCTCAAGATCGAAGAATTACAGGAAAACGGTTCATTCTTTGATAAACTTACAAATCGACTCACAACAAAAGACCGCCTTGTTTTTACACGGCAACTTGCAACGCTGGTAGGTGCAGGACTTCCGCTTTCACAGAGCCTACGTACCGTACTTGATCAAACACAGAACAAACGAATGAGGGCGATTGTACAAGATGTGATTGAATCAGTTGAAGGCGGTAATACTCTTCATGATTCGTTTGCTCGTCATCCTGAAGTGTTCGACAAACTATTCCTTGCGCTCGTATCTGTTGGTGAAGCGTCCGGTACGCTCGATACGGCACTGCAGCGTGTCGCAGATCAGCAAGAAAAAGATGCGGCTACTTTATCAAAGATACGTGGTGCGATGACGTATCCGGTTATTGTACTCGTCGTGATTATTGCAGTACTTGGGTTTATGTTGATCACTGTCGTCCCACAAGTAGAGAAATTGTACGAAGACTTAAATCAACAGCTACCGTTCATCACGGCCGCTATGGTAACTGGTTCGAAGGTCATTATAGATTACTGGCTGCTGATTATTATTGTGTCTGTAGCGCTTGGATATTTCTTTATTCAGTATACAAAGACTGAAAGCGGCATACGGATGGTAGCGACGATAAAGCTGAATGTCCCTTTGTTTAAGGGTTTGTATCGCCGGCTTTATATGGCTCGCTTTGCGCGTACGGCCGAGACGCTTCTTGATACAGGCGTCGCGATGCTTGATATGTTGCAAATTAGTAGCGAAGCGGTAAATAATGTCGTGATTAGTGACGGTATCGATAGAGCAGCAGAGCAGGTTAAGGGTGGTAAGTCACTATCTGTAGCTCTCAAGCCTGAGGATTACATTCCTGCTCTCGTACCTCAGATGATCAAGATTGGTGAGCAATCGGGTCAGATGGCAGAGATGATGGGTAAGACGGCAAAAGTGTACGAAGACGAGTTAGATGAACAGATTCGTACTATATCCACATTGATCGAACCGGTCCTTATGGTTGTCCTTGCGGTATCAGCGGGAAGTATGGTTGCGGCTATCTTGCTACCGATATATTCACTTGTCGGAACGATGAATATTTAATACTGGACAGAGATTGACAACTAGGATAAGATTAGCATAAGCGTAAAACACGCAAGTAATAATTGCTCATAAGAAAGGGTGGAAATCTTAATGAACGTCCCACATACAAATAAACAAAAAGGATTTACGATCATCGAAGTTGTATTAGTACTCGCGATCGCAGCATTGATATTCCTAATGGTATTTATTGCACTTCCTCAGCTCCAAAAGAGCCAACGTGACACTCAACGCCGCGACGACCTTGGTCGCGTATCAACACAAATAACAAACTACCAGTCGTCTAACCGCGGCAGGCTACCGGATAGTGCACAATTTATCCAAGCGGGTTCTGGCTTTGTTACGAAATATCTAGATGGATCAGGTTCTATTGCTGGAGAGTCTTTCTCCGATCCTTCTAAGGGTCCTTACAATTTTGTTGCAGGCCCTGATGTCCTGCCAGACGACAGCGATACAGTAAACAAAATCGCTTATAATCCTGGTCGTCTATGTGGTGATGATGGTGCTGTTGTATCGACAGGTGCCGGAAATCGAAACTTTGCACTGCGCATGAAACTTGAGAACCAAACATCGTTCTATTGTCTAGATAACAAATAAACTATCTAAGTACCTTGAAGCCACGCGCAGAATAAATGCGCGTGGTTTTATTTTTAGCATTAGAATAATTTCGTAAGCGTAGAATTAACTGATATGATAGATGGCAGTATGAACGAAGTGATAATATATCTTGCCCTTGTCTTATTTGGGCTAATGCTCGGTAGTTTTGCCGGTGCTCAGGTATGGCGACTGCGGGCAAAGCAGCTAAAAGAAGATATTGCCTACGGCGAGAAGGTAGATAAAAAAGAATACAAACGACTAGAGTCGCTTCTAGGCAAGAGTACGAAAGATGATCGTTCACAGTGCTTGAACTGTCGTCATACACTTGCTTGGTACGACCTCCTTCCATTAGCTAGCTGGCTATTGTTAAAAGGGAAGTGCCGATACTGTCACGCGCCTATAGGATACTTCGAGCCGCTGATGGAGATCGGGGTGGCAACATTCTTCGTCGTATCGTATACATGGTGGCCGTACGAGCTGACGACGTCACTGGCTGTCGCACAGTTGGTGATATGGCTTGTCGCAGGAGTAGGCATGTCCATCTTGCTCGCTTACGATGCTAAATGGTTCCTGCTACCTGACGTCATTGTCTTTCCGCTAATCGGACTCGGTGGTATCTACGCGGCACTCACTATTATTAGCGATCCAGCGCCGCTGTTTGCTCTGGCAAGTTGCGTGGGGGCATTATGTGCGCTGAGTGGTCTTTATCTACTGCTCTATGTTATTTCTAAGGGTGCTTGGGTAGGATTTGGTGATGTCAAATTAGGAGTGGCATTGGCTTTACTACTGGCAGATTGGAAGTTGGCGTTACTCGCACTTTTCCTCGCGAATATCATCGGAACACTACTGGTAGTACCCGGTATGCTGAGTAAAAAATTGACTCGCACTTCACATGTCCCTTTTGGACCGATGTTAATTGGTGGCTGGATGATTGCCGGAATATTTGGCCATTCTATCCTGGACTGGTACCTCAATATAGTTCTTATATAACAGACGTTTAATATCGATTTGCTGAACTGCTTGTGCTATAATAACCCCAAATGGGCAGCCAAAATCAAAAAGGATTTACGGTCATCGAGGTAATACTGTTTCTCGCAGTTACGGCCTTGTTATTAGGTGGGATGTTAGCTGGTGTTAATACGAGTATCAATCAGCAGCGTTATAAAGATAGCGTCAACTCGTTTGTAAGCCTTATCCAGTCGCAATACAACCTTAGTTCTAATGTAAATAGTCAGCGCAATTCCCAGTGGACGTGCGGAAGCGCGGCTCCGACTATCAGCACTACGGCCGATAACTACAGAGGGACGACAGACTGTATTATTATTGGTCGCCTTGTACAGGTAGCTAGTGGTACTCAAATTTCTACATCGAACATCGTGGCGTATGACATAAATCAAGAAGTGCTTGAGGCTGCTACGACCGACATTGAAGCTTTGACGGGTGCGGGCGCTAAGATTATATCGCTAAAACAAGCTGACACCGCAGGTGACAACTCGGATGCCAGGGAGCTTGGTTGGGATTCGAGAATTAAATTAGTGGGAACTGCAGATGGGTCGGATGACTCGTTTACCTTAGCAATAATACGTTCTCCAGTGAGCGGTATGATTAGTTCGTATGTTGTTAACGAAGTAACCGACGATTGGAATGGGAAGATTATCACCCAGGCTAGCAAGGATCGTTCTCTGCAGGCTTGTATAACATCACCCGTGCCACTTGCCGGGGCTCAGCAGACGGTAATTGTCGCCCCTAGGGCTGCAAACGCTAGTGGTGTCTACCAGCGAGCAGGAGTCGAGGGATGTTAGTGTCGAAAAGCCAGCGAGGCGACACTATCATTGAGGTTCTTTTTGCTATAGCCGTATTCAGCCTTATTGCCGTGGGCGGTATATCAATCATGAATCAAGGTACGGCGCTCGCGCAGCGATCCCTTGAAGTGAACCTCGTACGACAACAGATGGATACTCAAGCGGAGGCGCTACGATATTTGAATCAAGCATATGTGGCAGACTATGGAAAGAATGGAACCCCTACGACACTCTGGCAATCAATTACCGCCAAAAAGGTTATAGCGGCGAGTAGTTTTGACACTATTGTTACTGGCGGTACGTGCACTGTCCCGATTAGCGGATTTGCCATCGATACCAAAAAGATAGCAACGTCAAACTTTATTATGCCCTCAAGTAATAATCCTGCGACGTATGCCAAGATACGATACGATACGGCTGCTCCGGCAGCCGAGGGTATTTGGATACAAGCTGTCGAATCTGCTGGTAACAATTTTTATGATTTCCATATTAGAGCGTGTTGGTCTACACCCGGTAGTGCCGTTCCAACAACACTGGGAACGATTGTGAGGTTATATGAGCCAGCTGCGTAGTAAAGGATTTACAATAATTGAACTCACTTTGGCGATGGCATTTGTCTCTATGCTATTAATTGCGATTACCATGACAGCTATTCAGATGGCGAATATATATACCAAAGGGGTGACGCTCAAACAAGTTAATCAGCTTGGCTCGTCATTGAGTCAGGATATTCAATCGTCGCTTAACTCATCAAGTCCATTAGTGATTGCGAGTGAAGGCGGTGACTTTATTCAGATGCGTGCTCCAGACAGTACAGATATAGCCGGAGGCAGGATATGTACAGGGCAAAAGAGCTATCTCTGGAACACCGGAAAATATATGAACACTCCTGTAAATGAGTATGAAACAGGAGACGACATACTTCGTTTCGTAAAGGTTGACGATAAAAGTAAATCCTATTGCGCTAACAGAGAGAAAAAAGTTGTTCAGTCTGATGCAACAGAGTTGATTGTCGACGGCGAACGCGATATTGCAATTCATTCACTTTTAATAAAAGAGGTTGCCCAGGACACTGTCTTGCAGCAGGGACTGTATTACGTGACGCTCCAGATTGGTACGAATGATCCATTGTCACTTGGCACCACCACTACAGCTGATGGAATGATATCGAGCGTTGATGCCTCGTGTAAGCCACCAAGTGATGAAAATTCGGTCAAAGATTACTGTGCAGTTAATAAGTTTGAATTTACTGCTCGTGCAGGGAATAAAGGGGGATTATAATAATGATTCAGATAACAAAAAAAAGGTATGAGCGAGGCGCCGTTTCGCTATTCGTTGTCGTATTTTCTGCACTTCTCGTGACAGTAATGAGCGTAAGTTTTGTCGCGTTGATGATTCAGGGGCAGCGTCAGGCGATTGCCGACGACCTATCTCGAAGTGCATATGACTCCGCTCAAGCCGGTGTCGAGGATGCGAAGCGTGCGCTGGTAAAATACAGTACTGTTTGTGCTGACGGCGATACGCTAGAGTGTGATCGTCTCGCGCAAGTCTTTGGACGACAAGAGTGCGATACATTACAAAAAGCGGGTGTCGTTCCACTAGGAAAAGAAGTGATGATTAAGCAACAGGTTGGCGATGAAGCCTTGCAGCAAGCATACACCTGCGTAAAAGTAACACCCGATAGCGAAGATTACATTGGGACGCTTACTTCAGGTACATCACGCCTGGTTCCTCTCAGGGGCACTCAGCAGTTTGATCGAATATCACTCGAATGGTTTACAGAGGCTAATCTAGATCAAGATGACGAAGATGGTGCTAATACGGTGGAGCTACCTCAAACTGATGGCGCTGTACTGCCGAAACTTGACGAATGGTCAGCTAATCGACCTGCACTTATGCGGTCTCAGTTGATTCAGTTTGGTACGGCTACGGCTGGTTTCCAGCTTTCGGACTTCGATAATAGCGTTGATGGAAAATCAAACACAAATACACTCTTTTTGTATCCAAGTGGGATATCAAATGAGATTGGACCAGAGGGGGTATTTAGCTATCTGATGGATTCCCGGAAGTCAAAAGATGCAAATATATTGCGCCAAGTAAAATGTGAAGACGAGTTTAATTCAAACCGATACGCTTGTAAAGCCACAATACTCCTTCCTCAAGCAATCGGTCAGAGCAATAACGAACGTACAGCGTTTTTACGTCTTAACGGGCTGTACGGCAATGGTAATGATTTCAGAATCCAGCTGTTTAACGGATCTACTCCTGTTAAATTTGCCGGCGCACAGGCAGTAGTTGACTCAACTGGCCGCGCTAATGATCAATTCCGCCGCGTACAGAGTCGTGTAGAACTTGATGTCAGTTCTTTCCCGTATCCTGAAGCTGCAGTTGATATCACCGGTAACCTATGTAAGACATTCCTCGTTACAAATAACGCAGCGGATTACGATAGGGGTGAATGCGACCCGTCTGCATAGATTAGTGTTTAGTGACGTAATGAGCGACCTTTACTGTCGCTCATTTTTTTATATTTCAGTGTCGCTATGAAATTTTTCATATACTTCGCGAAGATGTTCATCTGTAACGTGGGTGTAGACCTGGGTTGTCGTAATGCTACTGTGACCAAGCATGCTCTGGACACTTCTGATATCGGCACCGTTCATAAGTAAATCTGTAGCATAGCTATGCCTAAGTGTGTGAGGGCTGACGTGTTTTGTAATGCCAGCTAAGCGGGCATATTTTGATAGTATTCGCTGGATACTACGACTTGTAAGGCGTCGATAATCGCCAGTATTTGTCTGTACAGAGTTTCGACTATAGCTAATGAATAATGGCGGGAGACTGTCGTCACGGACACTAATATAGTCAGTAACTCTTGTCGCCGCCGATTCGCCGATAAAAACCGGACGGTCTTTTTGGCCCTTGCCTCTGACCATAAATTCGCGGCGTTTCGTGTTTATGTGATCTCGATTTAAATTGACAAGTTCTGATACGCGTAACCCGCTAGAGAATAAAAGCTCAACGATTGCACGGTCGCGAAGACCTGATTCGTCATTAAGCGGTATCTGCTCAAGCAATCGTTCAACTTCATCGTAGTGAAGAAATGTCACTTGTTTTCGAGCGACCTTTGGCAGAATTATCTTCTCAGGGCTTAAGCTAGGAATATCTCTAACAGAGAGGTAGCTCAAAAAACCACGCAGGGCAATCAAATGGTAGCTCTGCGTTATGATAGCTAATTCGTCTTCGTTGTTATTTTTATAACGGTTTAGCCACAGGCGATATTTACGAATATTTTCGCTTGTAATTTTCGAAACTTCTATGTCGCCAACGAATTCAACGAATCTATCAAGATATAGGTGGTAGTTTTCCGCTGTTTTTGCGGATCGTCCACCCTCAACCTCAAGGTGCTCAATATATTCCAACATAAGTTCTGACATATACATAACTGCTTTAAGCATAGCGTAATATAGGGCCAGCGACTAGAATGAAATTATATATAGTGTGTGACCGCTGATGTTCTGATACAATTAATCTAGCAGATTCAGACATTATTAACGAAGGAGAACATATGAGTTCAAACAACGTACAGCAATCACTAGTATTATTTAAGCCAGATACAGTGCAACGAGGGCTAGTGGGCGAAATCCTAACTCGTTTTGAACGCGTTGGATTAAAAATTGTTGGAACAAAAATGATTGCTCCAACTAAAGATCACTACCACAAACACTACGAAGAGATTGGTCAGATGATCACACGTCGTGGTGAGCACGCTTTTGACGTGACACTCAACATGATGATTGAAGGCCCTGTCATCGCAATGGTGTTCGAAGGTGTCGAGGCAGTTGCACTGATCCGTAAGCTTGTTGGTACAACCGAGCCAAAATCAGCGCTTCCAGGTACGATTCGTGGTGACTATTCTCACATGAGCTTTGGATATGCTGACTCTGAAGACAAGGGTATTCCAAATCTTATTCACGCCAGCGGTGACCCTGAAGAGGCTGAAAAAGAAATTGCTCATTGGTTTAGTGACAACGAACTATATATCTACCAGACGACTCACGAAAAGTTTACTCGCTAGAGTCAATTGTCTATGGGCGATAGGGGAGAGCCTGTCGCCCATGATACAATGGCCTTATATTGTGTACGCCCCGGTAGCTCAACTGGATAGAGTAGATCCGTCCTAAGGATATGGTTGCAGGTTCGACTCCTGCCCGGGGTACCAAAATAATCCAACGATAGACGCTTTAGGGCGTCTTTTGTAGTATAATGAACACATGTCTAAAGTGGCTGATGAGACGGAAAATGATTTTGAAGGTCAACGTGACGGCGAGGTGCTACTCTTTGTATTCCGTCGTCATCCTATCGCAATGCGTAAAGGCTTCTATCTACTGCTCATACCCCTCGTTGTTACGTGCATTCCATTCTTAATATGGCAAACGGTTCTCGAGTTACTGGTACTGCCAATAATCGGATTGACTCTTGGCCTTATATTATTCTCATATCACTTTATTATGTGGTATTTTACGGTATATATCGTGACCGATCAGCGTATCCGTCAGGTAACTCAAAGAGGGTTTTTCGGTAAGGACGTTGTTGAGCTGCGTCTGTCAAAAATTCAAAACATAAGCTATAATATACCAGGATTCAGTGGCGAAGTATTCGGATTTGGAACGATCGTAATCCAAACATTTGTTGGCGATTTGGTTATTAACAAAGTAGAACATCCCGACGATGTCTACAATAAACTACAGGACGCAGTGAGCGCGGCACTAGCTGAGCAAGAAACTCAAGAGATTTAATATGAAGAAATTATCACGATTTAAAAAAACTAAAAATCAGCAACCTCCCACTCGTATTACAAATGAGACGGTGGCTGAGCACCGCGAGCGTATTCTAGCGGGTGGACGACGGTTTAAGTATCCCGTTCAGTATGCCCGACATCGCCTCGTATTCAATACGATTATTATTAGTGTTGTTGCGCTGCTGTTGATTACAGTGTTCACTTGGTGGCAATTATATCCACAGCAAAATAGCACTACGTTCTTTTATCGAATAACACGCGTTCTGCCACTGCCTGTAGCGACTGTAGAGGGCGTTTCTGTACCTTATAGTACGTATCTAGTTGGATATCGTTCTCAGTCTCATTATCTTGAAACGAAAGAGGGTATTAACCTGCAGGCGCCAGACAGTAAAGGTCAGGTTGATTACATCAAGCGCAAGGCGCTAAACGATGCCGTTGCTGATGCATATGCTGCAAAGATCGCCAAAGACAAAGGTATAAAAATAAGTAGTCAGCAGATTGATGATGCCATAGCATTCCAGCGTAAATCACGTGACGGTATGGCTTCAAAAGAGACATACGACGCGATTGTACGAGATCATTTTGACTGGACTCCGCAAGAAGCAAGAGAAGTAATGTCACGTAAATTACTTCGTCAAGAGGTTGCCTATGCTATTGATACCGGCGCTAATGATAAACGCGACAAAATTATAGATCAGCTAAAGACAGAGAGTGATTTTGATAAAATTACTGCCGCAATTGGTGGTGAAGGTGAATCGAAAGTAACCTCGGGTGTCACTCCGCTTGTGCCGCGCACTAACCAAGATGGCGGGCTAGCCGCAAAGGCATCGACTTTAAAGAAAAATGAGACTTCCAGTGCATTTAAATCATCATCTGGCGATGGGTACTATATCGTTCGACTGCTTGATAGTGACAATGACGGGCGAATTAGTTACGCCTACATCAAAATTCCATTGTCTGTCTTTAAAGAACAGCTCGAGAAAGTTCGTGCCGACAATAGCGTGACCGAGTATATCTCAATTCCAGAGATTAAAAACCAATCTATGCCACAGCTGTAATAAATTAGAGGAGCGGAGGAGAGTTATGTATACGGTACCAGATTTAGGATACGATTATGGATCACTCGGAAATTATATTAGCGCAGATATTATGCAGCTACATCATGATAAGCATCACCAGACATATGTTGATAAGCTAAATAAAGCGCTAGACGATGTGCCGGCACTAAAGGAGCGTCCTCTTGAGAGTTTATTAGAGAATATAGATAGCTTGCCTGGTGTTGTTCAGACTGCAGTTCGAAATAATGGTGGTGGTCACTACAATCATAGTTTATTCTGGCAGTGGATGTCGCCAGATGGCGGCGGTGAGCCGACGGGCGATATTGCTACCGTGATAACTCAGAAATACGGTTCATATCAAAACTTTGTTGATGAATTTACAACAAAATCACTCGGGGTTTTTGGAAGTGGTTGGGTTTGGCTACAGCCCGATTTAGAAATTATAACGACGCCCAATCAAGACAATCCTATCATGCAGGGAAAATCAGCACCGATTCTGGGCCTCGATGTATGGGAACATGCCTATTATCTCGACTACAAAAATAAACGAGACGACTATGTCAAAGCCTGGTGGAATGTGGTGGACTGGGATTTTGTGGCCACTCGCTACCGCGCAAAGTAGTAGATTGCTGCGGTGAAGCTTGAGCGGCTGATTGCTCTCTCGCTAGTTCGTACATATCTTTCGGTTCAGCTTCATCTATATAAACAGAATTATCATGACTGGCCGTTGCTGCGTCTTGAATGTTATTTATGTAAGGCTGTTCATTAGTTTGACCGTATATTGGCATATTTTCAGCTTGCTGCTGTTGAAGCTGCTCTGCGCGCCAGTCGTAACCATCGTTAATGACGACTGATGTTGCTGCCGTATTGGTGTATCCGGACCCTGTTTCGTAGCGCCGACGTCGTATCGTGATATAGGCAAATAGTGACACCGTAATAATGACTGCGCCGCCAACCATAACGCCGACAAAGACGAAAGGAGATAGGGGTTCTTTTTCGACAGCAGCCGCGGGGATGTCGAAGGTGAATATTTGTTTCTCCGGCGCGCTTCCGTCTTGTGGGATAGGCTTCTTTGCGACGACGACCTTTTCGCTCAATGTTGATGTTCCAGCGGCGATCCTGATACTATAAGTCCCTTCTGCCAATGCCAGGGTTATAATACCGTCGCGACTTGTTGCATAGCGCTGTCGTCCGATTTGTATGTCGGCACCTGTAGCAATGGCGCCATTTTGAGTTAGTTTAATTGTAATCGGGTATCCTAATGTTGATACAGTGCTACTGTAAGTTCCGGTCTTTCCATCGTCGCCTGTTCCATTGATGGTGTAAAAATATCGTTGACCGGGCTTTGTATTCGGAATCGTTGCGCTGTATGTTCCGTCTTCCGCCCTTACTACCTCTGCTTTTGTTGTTACCTCTTGACTCGATGTTCCATACAAAAGCTGACTATTCCCGTTTGCAGCTGACATACTCCACTTGATTGAAGCTTCTGTATACTTTCCCGTACTGGTGACATCACTAATCAAGCCTGTAGTGTCGGCTACTGTGACATCTTCGTCGCTTTCTTGGGCGGGAATAATAGTTTCAGGTGTGGCCTGTGGTTCTGTTGGCGTCGGAGTAGGTGTTGGCGTTGGTTTAGGGCTAGGTGACGGCGTTGGCGTCGGAGTAGGTGTTGGTGCGACGATAGCGTACGTTCCTGTCTTGTGGATAGTCGCCGTTTGGTTGATGTTGCTATTTCCACTAAACCCTACAACTGCGCTACCCGGAGCAGTTGCTTGGAATGTAATACTAAAAATTTTTATAGGACGCAGCTTGCTACTGGTGGCAGAAAATCCAACGGTGCCGCTTCCTAGTGATATATTCGGCGCATTGTAATCACTTTCGGTGACGGATGTTCCTAATACTCGTAACTGTCCTACTGGATACGTTACCGTACCCACTGCATTGCCGGTGCTATTACTCTCGATATAGCCCCTAACGCTTACCGTAACTGTTCCGCCGACGTTTAGTTGTGACGTATCTGGCGTGACATATAGCTGGTTGCCAGCTGCATGAGTAACAGACGTAGTAATGAGCGACATAACTAAAATAAAGATGCCTGCTATAGGTAATATGCGACGAGTGGCGAGGTGTATCATCAGACACTTTCCTTTCTGACACTTTTATCGTGATGGATTATAGCAAGTTCACCAGTTGTCGGATCATAGATGGCACCTGGTTGTGCAGGCTGAAGCGGGAGAGTCTCCTGATCGTCATCGGCGGCGATAGGTAGCGGTACCTCGGATGATGGCGTGGTAGCTGACCACTCGGTTTGTACGGTGTCGTCTATGGGAGTGATAGCTATCGGTTCGCTTTCGTACGGACTAGAAATTTCGGGCGAATTCACAACGTCTTCATCTACAACGGATTGGTTATACGGTGTCGTTACTTGCTGCGGCGTCTCGACAGGGGTGTCATATTGCGCTGTGTAGGATTGACTCTCGATGACTGCCGGCTGCTCGTAAACGGATGAATATGAGTCAATTAATTGTTCAGGATCGGGCGTGTATTGAGGCGCGTTAGAATCTAATTGGGTGTACTGCGTCGTCTCGACGGGCGCGTCATATTCTATTGGGTCGCTACTAATAGGCATAGCGGCTGTCGAGGGAGTTTCGGCCCATGCATAGCCATCACTCACTGTTGTTGGCATGGCAAACTGCTCGTTGCGACGTCGCCTGTATAGCAGAAACAATAAAAATCCACCAATTAGTGCAAGCCCCGCAATGGCACTACCGACAATCAGGGCGATTGGGGTACCCTCTCCGATGTTTGTTGATTGCTTAGCGATACTAAAGCTAAATTTTTGCATCTGCGGATTGTCTCCGTTTGACGGTATTGTTTTTTCGGCAACGGTAAACGAAACTTTCTTTGAAGTATTGTCCTTGTCGGTTATGGTTGCGGAATAAGGCTTGTCCGCTAGCTCTAGTACGACTGCGCCCATTTTGTCAGATGTATAAACGCCTTTATCGATGGTAACTTTTGCCCCAGGAAGCGGCTTACTTTCTTGAGTAAGTTGCAACGTCACAGGATAGCCCCGCGTAGTGAATGCGCCGCTATAGGTGGCTTTTTTTGCAGAGTCTGATTCTGAGGTAGCGGTAATAATGTAGTAATAGCGTGTGCCCGCCTGTAAATTGAGTAATGTAACGAGTGATGTCCCGTCTTCTTGTTTTGTGACGTCACCCCCTGGTTCGAGTTTGTCTTTTGTGGTGCCAACTTCGATAGCTGATACGACGTCCGGTAGGGATGTCATCCAGCTGATTTCTGAACTTTTCCAGCTAGGCTTTGTCGTTACGCTCCCGACCGAAAGATCATCTGCATCTATCTGTTCAGGGGTTATATCGAGTGATGCTTCGGGCCCTAGTTCGGGTGTTGTCTGCGTTGAAGCACTTGGTTCCGGTGTGGGTGTTGACACTGGAGTTGGCGTCGGAGTAGGTGTTGGCTTTGGTGTCGGAGTTGGCACCGGGGTAGGCGTTGGTTTTGGCGGTGGCGTAGAAGATAAAGTACGTCTATATGGGAGACGGGACCGGCGAAATCAAAGGGCCACTGCCTGACACGTCCTTCACTATCCCCGAAGGTAGGTCCTTACCCTCCTATAAACCAGCTTGTTTGAAGATACAAGATGCTAACGAATTATTGCGCCCCCAGGATACAGAAATCTGTACGATATGCCGCTCGCCCCCTCGCAGTCGGACCCCTTCTTGGCTCTCCTCTCTGGTCCCTCTGTTCCATCCTCGGCGCCCTCCTCTGGCACGTTCTCAACTCTTCCTGCACAAGGGGTCTCCATCGGATCTGAGCAGCTGGTGGGGCCTGCTTTCGTGTCATTTCTCGCCGGAGAGGAAACACCCCTCCAACAGCACAACGCCCGGTACCCGAGCCGGTACTTTGTCGGCGCTAACCGACTCAGCTGCCCCCGCAGCCTGCCTATACTGCCTGGGCGCCTTCCGC
>JAZQPT010000042.1:0-3525 GCA_045628725.1 Saccharimonadales bacterium (SeqCode) | reverse complement strand
AGGGTGCGCTTCGCCGGGCCGCGCTTTGCACAGCCCGCCCTTGACCCTGTTCCGGGCCGATCACCACGACATCAGGCATTCACAGCGGTAGCCGACATGGTAGCCGAAGTCAACTTCCACTCAAAACGACATTGGGCCCTTATAGCTCGACCGATATTTTTGATATATAACGCGAGTTAACATCAATAATATTTGCCCGATTCGGATCGAATAATGCAAAATTTATTCCGCCTTCAGCGGCGCTTTCATACATTACACCATCATAGCCACATTTTTTTACAAACTCGCATAGATATTGACTTGGTATGTAATCAAAAGCAGCAGATTTCGGCAAGACCGGCCTAGATAACTCTTCACCTAATTTCTCTAAGAAATCAAGATCCTCTCTAAAGCTGGACAATGTATCTTCATACAAAAGCGAAAATGGTGAAAATGTTTTCCTTGGATGACGCAAGTCAACGATTTGTAGGCTTGGGACCGTAACGCGCGCAACTGTTACCGTTTCGCCGGCATGCGGTCTAATCTCTGAGATCGCTGTTATTTCCTTAGACGCAAGATAAAGATATGGAATACCAGCTGGATTTGCGCGTCCGTGCGATGCTAAATGCTTTGGCGGGCATCCCATCTGTTCTATAGGATAAGCGTCGGCCGTCTGCTGCACTCGTGCCCTGTACCAAATTTTCGGAATCTCATCCTCATATACTTCGAGGCTTGGTAGAAGACGTGCCAGTCGATCCATATCGATAGTCGTTATAGGAAAAAATCGATTTTTGTGCATTAACTCCGCGCGCAACTCTTCCCACTTCTCAATTACTCGCATGCCAGTTATCGATAAGGCGGCAAAATTTTGGCGAACGATGTTCCCATCGTTCAAAATATCGCCCAATAGGTCCTTTCCATGCGCGTCATCCATACGCACATAATCAAACATAGCCCAATCTCGCCTTAACCATTCGACCAGAGTTTGACCAGCGTCATCACGTGCATATGCATCAATTAAAGGCTCAAATCGGGAACGCAAATCTGCCGGCGCAACTAACGGCTGGTCCTCAGAGCCACAATAAGAACATTTCCCGGTCCCTATAGTCAAAGATGGGATGACTTCCCTACGGAGATAATTGTCACCAATGCACACGGGGCAGCAATAACGGGCAGGCATTATTTTTTGAAATAATTAGCCATGGTTTGGATATGATGATTCATTGATAGCTTTTTGACATATCCTAATCCTGGGAAATGCCCACTTAAATAAAGCGTATTAAATTCCTGAACGGCCGGAGTAGTAAAAATTTTAGTATCTGGCCGTGCTATTTCACGTACAAGCTTAGCTAGTGCTTCCGCAAATTTACCAGCAGGATCAGTCGGCGTATCAAATCGATCTGACTTAAAATGATGAACTAACATTACATCATCGTTATCGTCATCGATGCATGTCAAGTGGATTGCAACGGCATATGCTGCCCCCCCTCCCGTCGAGAACTCATCGCCAACAATAAGAAAATCGCCGAATCCATTCATTCCCCGCTCTTCGTACGTTGCGTGAAGATCCGAAAAAACTTCGATTTCTGGATGTTCACGATTCGCTCGTTTTTCAAACCCATCCCTAATCAGAATTCTTTGTGCGCCTTTGAAATGTTTTGTATAAAGAATTCCGCAACGCTCCTCAATGAAAACGTGCCTGATTTCCGAATTCATTTCACCCAAATGCTCAGCCAAAGCCCTTGCATTCGGAAAACCATTATGGATGAATGTAAGCCTCCTATCATGGTAGGAGTTACAAAAACTGGAAACATCCTGGAGGCTTGAGCTAGAGGAAAGAATAAATGCTGGAGAAATGTTCGAGCAAGCCGAAAATTCGCCCGAACATAGGTCTCGAATTGGGTCAGAATTACCTACATGATAACCGTTCTCAGGATTGACGATTAAAATCATCTCTCCACCTGCAGAATTTATAGCTTCCACACTTCTTACGAGCCCAGATAGCGCCTCCTTTACTGGCTCTAAGATTGGGACGAATCCCATCTGAGCCATAATTTTGGCAGTATCACGAATGGTGATTAAATCATATTGCTTACCGCGAAAATATGGATAGTACATTCGTTTTCTCAGGACCAGGCGAAAGCCTCGGATAATGGGGTCTGCAACGCTGTCAGCAAGTTAGAATGGTCTTTCTGACGCAAGGACATTGAGATAACAGCAGTCTGCAACGACTTTGGCAACTCTTTAATAAGAGATGAAAGGGGCCGAAGCGAACGCGTTTCCTTCAACACACCTATCATACACTCGTGCAAGCTCAACGGCGCAAAGTCTGCAAAAATTTTCAGCATCTCTGCATGAAATTTTGTGTTAGGTACTTGGGGGGACGGTACTCCAAGGCGATCAAGTATTAGTAACGACTCTTCTTTAGTTAATGATTCGAAGACTTTGCATGGTTCGATAGATTCCGGGTGGTTTGCGGCCTCACGAATCGTAGAGATGTGGTGTCGGTCACTTAGCACTAGGATGCCAACGTCATCAGGAATACATGCACTAATTGAGTTAACATGCTCTTCAGCAGCAATTACGTTTACACGTGCAAAAACTTTTCGATAAGCTGCAATCTGATTTTCTAAGCGATCGAGGTTATCTCTCTCGGACTTCACCTCATATACGGTCGAGGTACCGTTAAGGATAACCAGATCCGCCTTACAGGCACCAATACGAAACTCCGATAACATGGACGCTGATCGAAGTGAATGAACGCCCAGCAAAAGCTTATGAGTAACTGCCGCCTTATAGACATACTCGTACCGGTAGGCTTTCTTTTTAAGTAAAGAAAAAGCGTTGTCGAAGAAGTTGCCAACAACTCCTTCATTTGCAAAGAAATTAGCTAAGCCAGACTCATGTGCTAGTCGGCAGAACATGGGGGACCGTCCGGCGCGTGCCATCTCATGCACAACTGAGGATGAGAATAATCGTGCTGCTGCGGCCACCTGTGGTGGACTTAAAGCGATTTTCATATTGATCAAGACATCGGTCACATGGCGAGATCGAACCATGCAGTGTTAGATACCCAAGAGTCAGACTGATCACGAATAGTGACTATCAGCACCAACGCAGTGAGTAAATAACTCTTCAGTATAGCCTAACAATATGAGCATAGCGAGATCTTGCGTATGTCTTAAGTAACGAAATTAAGGCAACCATATCGCAAATACATCGCCTTATAGCAACAAGAAACTAACATTGTGGCGGATTGAAAGAATCATTCGACCGCCTTGACCATCGACTCGATCACCTTCTTCGCATCGCCGAACACCATCATCGTGTTCGGCTGGTAGAACAGGTCGTTGTCCAGGCCCGCATACCCCGACGCCATCGAGCGCTTGTTGACGATGATGCTTTTTGCTTTATAGGCTTCCAGGATCGGCATCCCCGCGATCGGCGATGCCGGGTCCTTGGCGGCCGGGTTCACCACGTCGTTCGCGCCCAGCACCAGCACCACGTCGGTCTGGCCGAATTCGCCGTTGATGTCTTCCATTTCCG
>JAZQPT010000041.1:0-2872 GCA_045628725.1 Saccharimonadales bacterium (SeqCode) | reverse complement strand
GGAGTAATATTGGGAACAGGAGCTTTATAGAGCCTCACGGATTAAGGGGCATCATACCCGGTTCTTGTATGGTAGGCTAGGCGCATGTGACGGGAATGCATCTACGGATAGACGGGCTATAGTTTACAGCTCGAGTAGAAGAAATCACAAAAAAAGATCAAAGCCAGCAGCTGTGCAATATTTACTTGGTGTCGAGGGTATTGGCGAGGCGCGAGGTCGTGACGTACAGACACTTTCGTCCCTGCAGCCTGTTATGTTGCAGAAGGGTGAATCGTTCCGCAGACGATATCAGGCGGGTCAGTTCTAAGAGCCCTGCGAAAGCCACCAGTCGTGCTACGGCGGCTTCTCGCCTTCGCCGCAGTATACCTCTTATCCAGCTACCGCATAAGCTCGAATACAAGACCAGGTCTAGTAACCCAGGTTTTGTATCTTCGGGGATTTGGAACCTGGTCTTGTGCGCCAAAGGTGGTCTTATACTTTTGGTGGGCGTTTTTAGGGTTGTAGGCTAAAAATATACCCTAACCCTACATATTGACGAGGAGAGACCTGGTATTATAGCTCAGTTGGTCTTATAGAATTGTAGGTCTTATATTCCAGTTTATGCGGTACTTCCGAGGTTCCTGATTCCAAGATCGTCAAGCTAGTGAAGTTACTATTTGACATACTTCATCGTTTTTTAAATAACGGCAATGTCGCACATCACCCATTCATTGAGCTTGGTAAGATTTCTTCGATTATAAGAACACCTTGCCATTATTAATACTAATGCATAGTTGTACACGCTGGACAATCCACAGCCCCTGATCTGGCGCAAGGGCTTTACGAAAACAGGCAGCACTTTATCTCAAGGCTTTGCGACCGGCGGCTTCGGGTGACTTGATGGCTCTACGACAGTTTCTCCTTCATCTCTGCTGGCCTTTTCTCGGGCCATGACTTAGGTTTGAGGACCAATGGCCTGATGTGGCTCAAGATCATGGCCCTTACCGAAAACAAGAAGCAAAGAAAGCAGCCCACCGCGATCATCAACATTAACCAGAAGGTCAACCTGATTCTTATGTGAGTCTTCCGGCCTCCAATTCTCAAGCTTCTACCGATCGACTATATGCATGCTATAATTAACGACTTTCATACAAGCTTCATGCTTTTTACGACCACCTTCATACTTCAAGAGATACGAGCACTGTTAACTTTGGCTGTTTGGCGCTGGGGTTGCGCCATCTCTTCTTGTTTTCGCGGCTGTCTACCTCTTCATTGAGCTTCTGCCGATGGATCTCATTCCGAGTTCTCCACTTTGGGACTTGAGCGGTATCCTTGACGGCGGCTGCTTTCAAAGTGGTGGTGCGAGTTGGCAACGGCGCCCTCGACTTCATCCCAGAAATTCCAGAAATTCTGCCACAATTACCCCTTGGAGCGCATGGCTCTGACCTCCCACTTCCTTCTGGTTGTCGCTGCTGTTGGTCTTCTCTTCTTCCCTCCCGGCAGCGGTAATGCCACATAGATTGCCTTTCATTAAGCAATAAAAGAAATCCCAAACACTTTTGCCAGGACAACACATGAACATCCTGAGCTCGGCGGAGAAGGCCGAGCGGATTTGGACCAGCAGGAGGCGCCCGCGAGGGTTCCCTTGAGTATATGTAGGTAAATGTGCCTCAGTCAATTCGGACATAGGATGAGAGAAAGTTTGAAACGGTAAAGAATGTGCTAAGGAAATAAACCGAGTAGTATAAAACGGGCGGGGTAGCGTAGCCCATGATGTGAAAACCAAACGATTAGTACCAGCGGCCGTGTATATGACCTTGAGGACGATGACGGTTTACGATAGCGATAGACGATAATACGAAAACAACGATATAGTAAGGATTAGTTTCATGGTTTGAAGTAGTTCGGGCGCCTCCTCGCTGTCATCGCATATAACACCTCTCGCCATCTCTGGCGATCGGTGATGCCAAATATGAGATCTGGAGTCAAGGTCGGAAGAAGAGAATCGTGCAAATCTGCCGACGACCTTCCTGTTCCGTTCGCGAGTACTGCCTTCATGGATTCACTTATCAGTTATTTTTTGTCGACGATTGAAGAGTATACTTGATAGGCGCGTAGATATAGGCACATTCAGTTGCACAATGCACATGGTCTTAGCCAAAGTTCAAGATGGTAGGGGTGTGTTAAGACAAAGAAACCGAAAAGTATGAGTAAGTTGACTAACGGACCGCCATGACCTGTAAACCAAATAGTTGATTGGCGGCCAATCAATATGAAGGAAGTTGTTGGAGAGAGAATCACCAGCTTTCAGATCTGAAGACCTAAGAACGATGACGATTTACCATAGAGAAGGCGAACTGTGCAATTCTCGGTTGGCTCCGTTGACTCTCCGACAGCTGTTCATATTTTTTATTTTTTATCGTTCTCTGGCGGTGCAAGAGTAAGTTTATTCGGTAGGCGAGTACATAGATATAGGCGCAGTCAATATGCAATAGCATGAGCAGAAGATCAAGTTGGTAAGGAATGTGCCAAGGTAATGAAGCGAGTGGTATATATTATATAGTGATTGCAGAACAGACGGCCATGGACCGGAAACCAAACAAAAATACTAAAACGAAGAAACTGTGCCATGTCGAAGAGAGAAGGCCGGGGCCGAAGACTGTCTCACACAAAAATCTTTCTTCATCAAAAAAGTAAATGGCTAGAGTTGAATGAGCGGCGAGGAACTATAGCACGCACTGTCTCCTGACGGTGGTGGCTGTGGAGTGCCTCGCAGTAGTGCTGAGCAGATCTACACCGGCGGCCTGGTGTATGGCAACCGCTTTTTTAACGATAAACTCGGTATGGTTGCCAGTGGATCCTACAACAACAACGATTTCGGTTCAGACAACAT
>JAZQPT010000040.1:0-2351 GCA_045628725.1 Saccharimonadales bacterium (SeqCode) | reverse complement strand
ATATATCACCGCCCAGTTCCAGATGAACAGATGCAATACCTGCACTGCAAACGATGTCACCACTGAGGTCGAAAGCTTCGACGCTTCGATTCCGTAGGTTATGAAGACCTGTCCGGTCACGACAAGTGCGGCTGAGACGAGTACCGTAAGCCCGATCAATACGATACCGAGCACATGTGCCTGTTTCTCGGTCATTTCCACCCCTAATGTAGATGTGCGAATCAACCGTACGGATGCACGATTATGCCTGAATTATACTACAAAGACATGATTTGTCAATCCTAAACGTGATGCTTGATCGCGGTACGACCAATTTTGAGCATGTGCTTTTCGCGGTAGTTATCAAAGCTCTTTTTGCTGATGCCGTGCGATGAAATGAACGTATTCAGGCGTTCCGAGCCGATAAAGTGCGGTAACATTACGTAATCAACACCCAAACGGTAGAGTTCGGCCGCCTGATTGTAGTTTTCGGAATAACAGACGATAACGCAGTCTCTGTTTCGACGACGGATATACTTCACGAGCGATACGTTGATATCATGCTCGCCAATCGTATTGACGACGAACTCTGCCCCGTCCATATGGATTTCAGCCAGCAGTTCTGGGTCGGTTGCATCACCATACAGGTAGTTAACGTTTGCTCGGTGCAGGTCTTCGATAACATCGGGGTCGTAATCAACGACAACAAACTTCTTCTTGAGCGCGCGGAAGGTCTTGAGATACTGATGTCCGCCGGTTTTAAAGCCAAACAGGATAAGAGGATAATCTTTGGCTTCATGTTTCTTGTCGACAGCACCGGCACGTTCGAATAGATTAAGGTACCGTTCGAGTCGCATGTATATCTTGTTGTCATACTGCATCAGGTACGTCGACACGATAATCGTTATCAGCGCGACAAGCGTCACAACGGCGGCAACATGCGCACTAACCAGCCCGGCGCTCGTAGCTAGAACGATCAGAATAATCGAGAATTCGCTAATTTGTGACAAGTTGATACCTGTTTTAAAACTTGTACGGCGGGTATAGCCCAGCACACCGAGGCTGCTCATGACAACCAACGGTTTGAGGATAAGGACTATCAGTGCTAGCCCCAGCGCCGGGACAATCGCGGCGGCAAGGTTATCGAGGTGCAAGTTCTCGCCGAGGCTGATAAAGAACAGCACGACAAAGAAGTCACGAAGCGGTTTAAGCCGTGCGCCGATCTGATGCGCATACGGCAGTTGCGCCAAGGCGACACCTGCAAAGAGCGCCCCGATCTCGATCGAGAAACCAATGTAGTTAACAGCGCTCGCAACACCGAATCCCCATGCGAGTGCAAAAAGAAACAGCAGCTCCTGGGATTTGGCAAATGATTTTGTCGCACGTGGCAAAATCTTATTTGCAATAAATGCGAGTACCGCAATAACCGCCACGCCCTTAAGTAGTAGGAATCCGATATCAACAGGCGTCAGAGCATTGCCCGAACCGGCAGCCGCCACAAACAGCAGGGCAAAGGTGGCGACTATATCATCAAGCAGGATAACACCGATGGCAATCTGCCCGTTCAGGCGCGATATTTCCTTCTTGTCACTCAGGACTTTGGCGATGATAATCGTACTGCTAAAGAACATCGCCAGGCCGACCAGCATCGACTCTACGAAGGTGAAGTGGTAGGCGGTTCCCACCAGGAACCCAAGCGTACCAACGGTCATCAGTATGGCAGCGGCAGTCAGGAATACCGGTTTACCGAGGCGTTTAATTACCGATACACTCAGCTCCATACCAATGATAAACAGCAGCAGCGCAATACCAATCTCGCTAAATGTTTCAAATGCGTGCTTATCGTCTACCAGATGTAGTAAGCTTGGTCCAACTAAAATACCCGTTAATATATGCCCGATAATAAGTGGCTGTTTTAATAGCCGCATGATCATGGCCATGACTGTCGCAATAACAATAACCACAGACAGCTGCGTAAAGACGTCTCCTGACATTATCTACCCCTCTCCCCTGTTTGTTTTGATATCATTATTATCCAGTATACCGTAAAACGACCCCTTATGGTAGGCCGGCTAGACATTAGCATATAGCGTATATATATTGTATAGTATTGACATAATATATCGTCTGTGATATAATGGCGGCATGTAGAAACCTCATCTTTGCGATTAGAGGCCTCTGCAGGCACCGCGGTATCGCACCGAGCGGTACTGCATCTAACAAGAAGAAAGGAAGTGAGTACCATGAGTAATAAACTCAGGTACGCAGGTATCTTGTCGATGCTGATTGCGGCCATTCTGGTAGCTGTCGGTGTCGGCACAGCGCACGCTGGGGTCACAGTTCCCGGTGCTGTTACCGTCTCAGGCGGACAC
>JAZQPT010000039.1:0-1526 GCA_045628725.1 Saccharimonadales bacterium (SeqCode) | reverse complement strand
AGTTGATAATATGCCTTGTCTTCCTAAGACCGCTTGGCCTCCGACTTGACCACACTCTTCGGCAACCAACAACACAACCATTCATTTGTACATACGACATTGCTGCAATACCACGGGGAGCATTGCTTAGGAGTTTGACATAGCATCTACAGGGGATCGGGTTATCGAGAAGAGAAAGACTCTTGCAGTACAGCTGGGATATCTATAGAATAGATCCTAGAATCTCGAAAAGCGGAGCAATAATCAATTAAATAAACAATCAAAAATTATTAAAATAATCTCAAGCTTTATCTGACTGTGATGTTATTTTGGCTGCAAAAACAGGCTTTAAAAATGGTTAAATAAATACATAACATTTCGATTTGGCATCGAGAATTCTCAAGCCCTGCTGGAATCAACGTTCTCAAGAGCTGTAAATTTCTAAACTAATTCCCATACAGAAGTGAAGAGGTGCTTAAGCAGTGTCTTGAAAGCGAGATTACTATTGATTGAGCTCGATCGTGGTGGGTGCGCTCGCTGGAGTTTAAAATTGAGGATTGCACCATGGAATGAGCCCGAAACAATTATGGCTTGAATGAAACTTTGCAAGACTTGATAAACTCCCAAAGTAGTCTCTCAGAAGGATAAAGCGAAAAAAAAAAGTATCAAACAGTATTAGCACTTATAAGGCTCCGCTTGCTATGCCTAAGCCCAAAGGAGACAATAGTACGATACTGGCATTGGTTTTGTGACATTTTCGAGAACAAACGCACTGTTGCGAGCTTGATTAAACGGCCTCTGGCGATGCAATTTCCGATTCTGGTTTATGTCCCAGTGAAAACATGAGACCATGAAACATGGCCGTCGAGAACCTCTTAAGGTTGCGCCCTCCAATGCGAAACTCATATTAGGTCACGATTGTGCTTCAAACCGCATGGACAAACGGCATCAAAGCGTCCGCAAGACTTTAGTCGCAACTTTGACACCTCTCGAGGCTTACAATCATTGGAAGAACCGGGTGAGCAGGATTTTCAGAATCGTTCCCCGCCTTGCTTGCGTTGGTGCCCTGAAGTGGTGACTCGTGCGATGCGACGATGATCATTCTGCTTAGCGCGAGGCAAGGCAACACCATCATTGCATAACCGACCTGTTTCTCGGCATTCACCTGACACGGCATGACGGGCAACGCGACCATTGTCTCAGTGCTCGAGACTGATTTCGCCTACTCTTTGTAAATTTATCACTGTCAGGATTCCAGATTTCGCTATGAAAAAGGCCTCTTTCAATCTCGCTGGCGCAGAACAAGAAGCATCCTGGCCTTGTGTGAAAGAGGCAGGGAAGGCGGAGAACAAACAGTCAGGGCGCGGTTTCGATGTGCCTGTGACAAGCCGCGTCTTTGACGAGGATGTTTGATTGGTGATACGGGACGCACAAATATGAGAGGCGGATCGTGGTACTTTGGTTTTGGTGGCTCGAAGATACGCCGCAACGTCGCGGTCACGGGGTGGTTGAGGCGAGCTGCGCTAGGATCGTAGGAGCGCACAGAC
>JAZQPT010000038.1:0-14679 GCA_045628725.1 Saccharimonadales bacterium (SeqCode) | reverse complement strand
CGTGCCTGCACGCCGTTGAATGCGACGATGACAATTGCCGCCAGAATGCCGATGACCACGATGACGATCAAGAGCTCGACGATAGTGAAACCCTTTTGGTCCTTAAGGTTTTTTATTTCCTGAAGACTCATTATTATGAATGCCCCCTAATTATGATTGTGTTTATGCTAGTACTATAAAGCAAATGAACTCTGTGTGCAATACTTTGCGTCGGCTATAGCAGTATTTTTTGAGAATTAGCTGAAGTTAAATTTCGAGAGGCTCTTGTTCGATTGTCAGCTGGAATTTATCGCGTACAGCGGTAATAATCTGTTCGCGGGCCTCTGCTAGGTCGGCGTAACTTTGGGCCGATTCGTTGATAAGTACCAACGCGTTACCGGTGTGGATGCGCATGCCGTGAATGAGCTCGCCCTTTAGGTCGGCTGCTTCGATAAGCCAGCCGGTCGGTATCTTGAAGTGGTCGTTTTCCATTTCGTACATTGGCATATCTGGGTATTCGCTCGCTAGGTTGCGCGCCTGCCAGCCTTCGACAATTGTGTTTTTAAAGAATGAGCCACTATTAGGTTTAACGGCAGGGTCGGGAAGTTTATCAGCCCGAATGTCCATGACGGCATTACGGATAGCCTGTGGGGTGTAATCGGTTATCTCATGTTCATCGAAGTATTTCTGAACGGCTGCATAGAACGGCGGCTCTGGCAATTTGGTGTACAGTTTAAGGACGATGGCTGTAATCGCAAAACGGTTCTTTGATGCGCCACGAAAGATACTGTGTCGGTATGAGAAGCCACAATCCTCCCAGGTAAGCTGGACAAGTTTATCGGTCTCCGAGTCATATGCCTCGACGTACAGGAGTGTATCGGCGATTTCTTGCCCATATGCGCCGATGTTTTGAACGGGTGCTGCACCGGCCGTTCCCGGAATCGACGAGAGTGCTTCAATACCGCTCAGGCCCATCTCAACGGTGCGTGCTACGATAGAATCCCAGTTCTCACCGCCCCCGATGCGGATAGTGTTGGAATTGCTCTGCTGATCAATAACATCAAAACCCAGGATGCGGTTTAGGACGACAACTCCGTCATATCCTTCGTCACGAACAATCAGGTTGCTGCCCCCACCAAGCGTCATAATCTTTTGGTTAAGACGCTTGGCATTGCGGTATAAATCAACAAGTTCTTGGGTGGTAGTTGCTTCGGCTACGAAATGCGCAGGTCCACCAAGCTGCATTGTCGTTAGTTGAGAAAAGGGTACGTTGATATTTATGTTCATTATGCTCAGTATAGCAAAATCGAATAGATAAGGTGAAGCATTATAAGGTTCGGACGCGACAAATAAAAAATACCCTCGGTAGCGATCAAAGGGTATTCTTTATTTGGAGGTCCATAGTGTATGCAATCGCAACTGAGATACAAGGAGATAATGATTGTAAAATCGTTACATTAACAGCTTGAATACCCTTAAATAATACATCGCTAACTTGCTTCACCCACCATACCTACTCAAATTGATATAAAGTAAGTCTATGACAGTTGACCTAAAAACATACATCGAGCGTTCAATGATAAGCCAGGACGCAGGCTTCATGCTTGGATTATTTTTGGGGATACGAAAGTTAGGAGATAAAGGCGATATACCATTCCTACTTTCGTGTATAGATTACTACTCGCTGATTATCTATGAAGCTGCTGAATACTATTCCAAAAGAGATGAGACAATCCGCACTAGGCTACAGACAAATTATTCCGATACGGTGAAGCAGTCACGCCAGCGCATGAAACTGTTTGATGATAAAGTCTTGGGTATTGAAGGTATTGGTAATATGTTTATAAATATATTAACCCCTGAACACCAGCGAGAGCTTTCAAAAGACCATATTGTTCCGCTGCCAAAATGGATGTGGACGGACATCGGAATATACGTTGACAGTCAGAGTGGCTTAACCGTTGGAACGACGCACCTCGCTAGCTTCAACTCTGGCGTTACACGCCCTCAAGATTTTTTCTCACCCCAAGTATCTACTGGACTTGGTGAACATCTCGGTTCATTCCTCGCATTATTCGCAAAAAATCCAAGAGAGATTAACGTTGGACAAGTGTCTATAACAGCTAAGCACACGAGGTATAACAAAATATACTCAAAGGAAAATTACGGCTCAACTAATGAGCTAATTAACGCTGGATTGTCCGTTATTGATATGCGCATGAATTTCCTTGGCACTCTATTGTCGAGAGGAGAGCAAACACCAACTATATTCAAATGGAAATTTCTAACGATTTATCATGCAATGTCTAGCTTAAATACATTCTCTCGCTCAGAACATTTCGATTCGCTCGATACTAAACATAAGTCCGCTATAGACAATGTATTACAGACTGATATTGCCAACCTGATGATGTTAGAAGAAGCAGTACCGCTCCGAAACACACTGACGCATTTCGGCATAGACACCCGCTTAGACGAGACAAAACTACACCGTGACAGCAGCCTATTATTTGGACTTATAGAAGCGAGTTTCAGCGATTGGCAATATCAGGAGCTGGTGGACTTTATCAACCAACAACTCAAAGATAACTTACTAGATATATTCCATATTTCGAGCTAGAGCGGTAACGACTTAATGACACTATTGGGCAGTCTTGCTTTTAAGTAACCTCTTGAGCCTACGCTTGAATTGAGTTACTGTCTCGCCAGGCAATGGCTTAATGAGGAGTGCTGACTTTTTTATTTCTGCTTGGTGCTGAGTTGATATTTCCAAACACCTATGTTTAGCGTAGTCAGTAGCTGAGAAATCTCCTAACTTCTCTCCATGAATATGAGGGGTTTCGCCGTACATGACAAAGGTTGCGTAAAGCTGTTCGGCGTTCTCGTCAGGTTTTTTTGCTGAATCTAGAAATTCATCAATGATTTCTCTGCATTTCATTACAGCTTCTTCATAAGTATCGAAGACACCTGAGTCGTAGCTTTCGCTTTCATCGCTGAAGTGAAAATTGTCGTCTATGATTACTACGTACTTTTGCTTAGTCATATTTGCTCCGTTCTGAACCATAAAAAAACGGCTCACTTCTTATGAAGTAGCCGCCATGGACCTCTTACGAGCGCTGTTCCTACACTTATGATTATATCATATTTTAGGCCTTTTTACCATCCTCGTTAATGGTAACTCTTATCATTAGAATCATTTTTATTACAAAGAAAAATAGAATGTTGAATGAGCCAAAATTGCATTCTGACATCGAGATTTCACCGTGCGCAACTTTATGTCTAAAACGATAGGCATTAGGTTCGAGCAAGAAGAATCCAAGCATATAACAAAAATCTTCGCCCCACATGTCTTGGTATTCTTTTGACTTCAGCATATCTAATGACAGGTTGCTATTACGGGTACTCACAGCTTTACCATTGTAGGTATAGGTATCTAGTCCGATTAAGTTTGATAGGCTTATAAAAGTATTCTCCACGAGCGGAGTTAAAATATGGATGGCTGAGAAATAATCGTCAGCAAATCTTCGCTCTAATGCTGCCTGTAATTTAAGGAGATACTCTGCTCGGAAAATCCGCTTATCGACTACATTTTGCATGATATTATCTTCGTCAAGCTGGCCCTTAGTAATCAGTTCAGAAAAAACGGCATTGAGTAGCTTAATAGATAGGTCCATTTGAAAGCCATAGTGGTCACGAAGCCAGTCGTTCTCAAAATCGTCAAATGAAGCTAGATGTCCGTTCGCACCAATACCCATGTGTGTAACAATCTGTGCAGACACAGGCACTATTTCCTTTGCATTCTTTTGTGCTGTCGCAAAGTTGGGTATAACAGATTTAGATTTAGCAATACGCTCAAGATTCTCTGCAAGTGTATCAGATTTAGTGAGGAAGCCGATTAACTCCTTAATGCCATTCTGTGCCTCCTCATCAAGCTCTACCGAGAATTCATGTTTCTGCATTTCAGGTTCAGACTTGGTGTTATATTCAACGACTAGCTTTTTCATTTCAGATACACCAGCTTTGTTACCAGCTTCACCAAACAACTTCAGTGATTGCGCTGCAAAAAATGCTGCACTCAAAAATTCACTATTACCCGCTGCTTCAAGTGCTTGCGTCTTTAGGCTAGTAGCCTTATCGTTCTTTTGAGTATTATTCATTTTTTTAGCCATATTATGATTCTATTTCAAAATGGCTCTTATTATCCGAAAAGCCGTTAAACTGACCTTTGTGAATTCTTATTTCGACCATAACAGGGTTCCATTCGGACACCGAAATAGAGTTGCCTTCTCCTTCCATGACACTCCTACCATAAAATGTGCCGTTTGGAATAATCGAGTTAGCAATAGGACGGTACTTCTCAAAAAGCCGTCTTTCGCAAAATTCAAGCAAATCATTATTTACATTGCTCTCAACTGGCAACAGCACTTTCCATTCAATTTGGTCTTTGAAAAAATGCAGGTACTTTGTCAGTAGGGGCTGTCTATGAATAGGCCGTAGCTTTTTCCAGAACCTTGTATGTTCACGCCAGCGAGTGCTTATCGAGGAACGGGATTTACCAATATATATACATTCGCCAGTTTTTTTGTTGAATGCCCCATATATACCGCTACATTTACCCTGCAATACATCATCATCTTTGAGAAGTTCTTTAGCATTTTCAAGCAAACGTTCATAATCGGCTTGTGCCGCTTTCTCATCAATAGTCTTTTCTGCTTTATTAGCATTTCGGAGTATCTGTAAATCAGCCTCACTTATTGTGTTTAACTGGGTCAGCTTCTTGGATATTGCTTCGAGTGTTGAAGGCTTTACTAGAGCGTAGTCACCCCACTTGTTTTGCCTACCTGTAGTGAGATTATCGACAATGACGTAGCGGTCATATATACCGTTGTCGTGAATTTCTTTAATTACACCTTCACGCAATTTTCCGACTATACCTCTGTCGGGTCTATCATCGCTGTAGTTATATACCTTATCGCCAACTTTTAATGAGCTGAACCATTTGTCCATCATTTTACTGTAGAGTGCGGATAGATGTTTAGCATTCATAATCAAGTAATACGCTCTTATCGAAGGAACCGCAGGGTATCACGGTTTATATATTTATTACATTCTTCGACTACGTATGTTGTCAAATACTTGTCTGACGACTCGGTGCAATAAAACGCAAATAATTCAGTAGGTATAAGCATATTAGTGTCTGAGTAGGTAGCAACTCTCGTCTTAAACCACTCGTCCTTGCCGTATAGCGTCATAAGCTGACTCGTTAAGTCATGCTGACTAGTGGGGTCAATTTCCGCCTCCCATATATGATGTAAGTATTCATGCGCTACAAGTCTCTTTTCTTCTTCAGCGTCGAGTCCTTCCTTTATAGTTATAACACCGTACGAGAAATCACCATTGCTATCCTCGTATGGCGAATACTCTCCCGCTTGATTTTCGAAGCCATCTTTATAGTCAGGAACATATTTTACTGATACGTCTTTTAACTTTAGGGGGTCTGCACCAACAGCAGAGACTACCCGCATTAGCTGCGCATTTTGTTCAACTGGTGGTTTGATGGCGTCAGGATTTTTAGTTATGAACGCCATGGTCAGGCCAGTTGCGAAAATTCCGACCCAGACATATACACCGAGTACTTTTGCACCTGTCTTGAAGAATTGACGCTTGCGAGTGCGGAGAAGCCACTTTACGAGTAACAGGATGATAACCAATACGGTTACGAACCCAAAGAAGTATAGTTCTAGATAGAACATACCATCACTTGCGAGATTATTACCAAATTCACTATCCTGCGTAGATGTTAAGACACCTGCCAGTATCATCAGCATAATGATAGAAGATGGAATGGCTATAACAATTGGGAAAATAAATGACCAAGATAAGCCGTACAGAAAACGTCTTATCTTGCTCGGCTGGGCCTTTAACTTCGCTTCTACGGCATGTTCTTGATTATTCATATCAGGCTCCTAAAATCCCATCCAAAAACTTTCGGTATTTTCAGGAATGTTTTTGTATTCGATGTATCTTGTGCAGTCTTCTTCCTTTGCACTTCTTTCAAAAATAAAGTATTCACTTTTAATATCACCAGTTTTGCCACGCTGGACCCGAGCTTCGCATATCAAGTTCTGTTCGTCTGCCTCGGCTTCTTGACTAAGCTCGTTTGCTTCTTTAGTCACGTAGTGCTGATTTGTATAATAAAAACCTGCATAGCTACCGACCGCCAACGCACCAGCGACCAGGCCAGTCAATAGATATTTATTTATAGAAATTATATTTTTCATAACTAGTAAGTCGGAACTGGATTAAGTCGACAATCAAAGCTGCCCTTTACGCTATCTTGATAGTATTCGTACGGAGATGAGGAGTCTTTGAGGCCGCTCCACATATTGCTCGGCATACCGCAGTAATGATAATAGGTGCCACTGAGTTTTATAACCATATATTCATTACTACTGTCATACCACGCACCTTTGACAGTTGAGTCTGATTTATCAAGAGGCTCAAAATTACTTGCTGAAATATCTACTTTGTCATCACGGTATTTTACTGACACATTACTAGAATTAGGCGATAAAAAGAAAAAGTATAAAATGGCACCGCCAATAAGTAGAGCAAGTCCGATATAGACCCATGAATAGTCTTCCTTGTGTTGTGTCATCTCGTGAGCGTCCTCTTTACACGCTTTGAAACACAAAGATAGACAATCCACAGCATTGCCACGAAAGTGCCACCGCTTGCACTATTCGGTTCAAGGCCTGTTAGTTGGTTCGATAGGTCGGCATACCAGGTGTAGTCAATGAAAGCGATGACTACCGCAGAAGACACAAACGCTATACCAATCCATCTTCCAAGTTTTTTCCACTTCTTAAGTAGAACGATTAGCCATACTCCAACACCAGCCATTACAGCGCCCGCAAACGCAAGAAAGCTATAGTAAGGACTTAGTAAGCCTGACGCAAATTCGTCGGCGGTTTCAGGTAGGTTATTGAGGTTTATGACGCTGAATATCGCTAGCACGGCGTATGCAAGTGTTGATAGCACCACCGTAACCGTAAAGAAAGCCAACCATCCTTCAAGTCCAATCTTCTGCTCACGGCGTTGTTCTTTAGTCATCTTGTCAGGATTAGTGGTCTTCGAAAGATAAGAGTCGCCAGGTGACAATTGCTTCTTGAGCTTTTCCGCTTTGGGATAAGTCTCGCCACGCATTTCTACTGCCTGATTTATGAAATCTAATGCGTCATCATCATGCCCATTAAAATAATGAACTAAAGCCTGTAGCTCATAGAGTTTGTATCTTGCTATGCCAACTTCTTCATTATATTGATACTTTTCAGCTAATGAGTCGAGACGTTTTTGCACTAGAGCTAGTAGTGATTTGTCTGTTTCCCCAGATGTGGCTTCTCTTAAGTTCGTTTCGGCAACCTTAATCTGTTCAATATATGTTTGGCGAGCTTTCGATTGAGGAAGTTGCATTACTCTAAGTCTCCCCAATCTCTTGAGTCTGGCTTTTCCGACGACTTCTTCGCTTTCTTTTTTATTGAGAATGGAGCAACAATAAAGCATACAATAGCGCCGACAAGTAGTATAGGGGAGCTTGTAAGTCCCGTGAGCAAGAGTAGAACCAAACCTATGACTACTAGTTCTTTTGCGCCTAATGCTTTGTTCATTTCAAATCTCCTAGTTTTCGACTATTATCCATACTGTTTACTTTCATATTTAGTCTAACTATACAACATTTACAACGGTCTTTACTCATTGTGATTTAGTAAGTAAGAAAGTTTACTACTGACATTCCATCACTAGAGGTTGCACACTCCATCATGCCGAGCGGTTTTTCTGGTCTAAAGAAGCCCTGGCTGTCCGCAATGTTTGCCTTGATAAGCAATGTGCCGTCCGCCTGTTTTCGTTTGATACTGGCTTGGTCGTAATTGATATTTACGTCTTTGACATCAAAGTAAGTCTCGGCGTACCTAATGCAAGTTATTTCGGCTTCAAAGAGCAGGTCGTCGTCGGGATTTGAAGGAGAAGTTGCAGGGCTATTTGCTTTTTCTTGTTCAACCTTTTCCGCAGCTTTTTTGTCTTCCTCGGCTTTTTTAGCAGCTTCTTCTTGCGCCTTCTTGTCGGCTACTTCCTGTGCCTTGCGATTTTCCTCGGCTGTTTTCCAGTCGTTATAAATCTGCTGTATTTGTGCGATGTCCTTTTCTGAAAGGTTGTAATGAACATTAACTCTCTGTTCGCTAACGGTTTCCTTCAATACTTCATTGCGAAGCGTGATAGTTTCTTGAGTATCAATACCATTGGAAAGTGCGTTAATGTCGATGTCTTGCAGCGTGTAAAAGACATAGCCATAAATCGACTTTGAGAACTTGTTGCCGTTTGTTGAACTATACTCGAGTTCGACAGTGCTATAGTTTGAAAATTCACCTTTTAACGTACGTTCCTGACATGCCATTTGTTGCGTCTCGGCATTGTAAGTGGGGTTGCAGTCAAAAGTTACGGAGTCGTCAGTCTTTATATAATAATCACGCCCTCTCTCCGCCTGCACTCGAACGGTGTTTATGGCGAACGGCGTGATGAGTAATAATGCGAGAATCGGAAATATAACTTTCTTATGTTGCCTGAAAAACTTTGTGCTAGCAATCTTGCGTACGCCCCAAATAACGGCAGCAAATACTCCGACCCACCAGAAAAGGATTACGAGGGCTAACTTTATATTGCCAGGTAGGCTTTTGAATTTCTCTTTAAGTTGATTCTTCATTTAGTCTCCGCTAGTTTCTAATTACGGCAAACTAAAAAGCTCACCACGAGCGGTAACCTTTCGGCCACCCAACGCCGTTTCCAGCATTGACAACGGAAAGAAGTACTCGTGATGAGCTGTTTCTTTCCGTTGATTTGGTGACCATGCCAATAATTGCTTATTGGTTTAGGCCGTGGGTAGCCAAGCTACTTACTAACGATTATATCTCTTTTTGTTGTAAAAACAGATAGAGCGATGTGTTTTAGAGATAAAACGCCTTCGCAAGACGAGGAATAGTACTCTATGTCACTCCGAAGGGTTCAGAGAGCTTCTAGTGAGTTCCTAGGGCGTATTTAGCATGTCTATTTAGTCCTGAAAGCTGCATGGATATTGCACCGAATCGAGGAGTAATCAGAAACGTGGTAAAACCAAAGAACAGAGAGGTATCAATGGCGTTTTGAGTTTTTTGCATACGTTTATACAACTTTAGCGGGGGTATTTCAAGAAAAAATTGCTGTAGATTCAACCTTATTTTTATCTATTGCAAAACACATTTACGGGGTCTATTATATTGAGTAAATAAGGGCAGGCAATCTCATAAATAAGGGAAATACTTAATGAGGACGACTTGATAAGGCAGGTCGGACAGTAAACACCGTCTGAGTTTACTCAATATAGACAACCTCACTAGTGGCGAGATACTAGCGAGTCTTTATATGGAGTAACCAATGCTCGCAAAACAAAGTGACAGTGCCATGAAGTTTCGTGGCTCAGATATTAAAAAGTTTCAATCGCTTTATCTCAAGCACTTCGATGAAGTATTAAGCGACGACCAGGCTCTCACTGAACTGTCCCAGCTAATTCGTCAGCTTGAAATCATTTATCAACCTGTAGGCGTATCTCAGTTTGAGAAGTACATCAATAAGGCTGCAAAAGAGGAGACTAACGATGTCTCTTTCAAGTAGCGACGATAATAGCCTGGCTGCAAAGTGGAGTGAAGCAATAGCCGAAGACGGCTTCACTATGGTCCCAAACTCCCTCCTGAAACATTACGGGCAGCTTGGCCTTACGCCCTCCGAATTTTTAATCCTAGTAAATATCGAAAGCTACAGGTGGGAAGCTGACAATTTTCCATTTCCAAGCGTCGAGACACTCGCTAAGAGGGTTGATATGAAAACTCGTACTGTAACTCGCATAATCACCAGGCTTCATAAAGATAAGCGACTAATCATACGAAGACCGAGACGAAATACTTCTAACGAGTACTCATTCTATCCGATTATATATAAACTCACACAGCTTGTCCGACAAGAACAACAAGTTAATGTTCATAGAAACCATGAATTGTCGGGTACAGAAGACACATCGGGCCTCTCTGACCTGACAATCCTGTCCCCTAAAGAAGACCCACTTAACAATATAAATAATGAACACTTTACAAATGTGGCAAATTCCTTCTATGAGGGTCAGCAGTAAGTATGGAATTTTTTCCCATAATGTGTCGTTCGCCGTAGTACCAAGACTAACTTAGCAACGACGAACCAAGGTACTGGTATGACAGGGGCCATTGCTCGCACTGACTTAAAAAACCTTGTATAATTAGATAGGAGAATTACAATGAGTAAACCAAAAGAAAAACAGTTACGCTACATAGCGTACCTACGTAAGTCTGAAGAACGTAAAGAACGTCAAGTACTGTCAGTCGAATCCCAACGAGCAGAAATTGAAAAACGATTCCCAGACTTAAACGTAATTGAATGGGTCGAAGAAACACGCAGCGCATTTACGCCATATAATCGTCCCAAGTTCGACACAATGCTGAGACGCATACACGACAATGAAGCCGATGGAATTGTGAGCTGGTACCCAAACCGTCTATCCCGAAATGAAATTGAAGCAGCTAACATAACCTATGGCATTCGTACTGGCGAAATTAAAGACTTGAAGTTTTGCACCTATACGTTCGAAAATAATCCTCCTGGTATATGGATGTTGCAAATGCTCTTATCGCACGGACAGCTTGAAAGCGCCAAACAAGGCGTTGACGTTAGTCGTGGCATGGTTGCAAAAGCTAAAGGAGGCGAAAGACCAGGCCAAGTTCCGCAAGGCTATATAAAAGTACCGAAGATGGATAGCAAAGGTAATCCTATAATGAACAAGTTCGACAGGGTTGTAACTGAAACAGCCAACGACCCCGACCGCTATGACCAAGTAAAGCTTATGTGGAAGATGTTGCTGTATGAAGGCTACAATCCAGAGCAAATTTGGAAGAAGGTCAACAACGAGTGGGGTTTCTTGACTCGAAAAACTACCTTCAAGCAGAACTCGCCTGGCGGGAAGCCCATGCCTAAAAGTATGGTTTATGCTATTTTCAATAATCAATTTTATGCGGGACTAATAAAGCATAATGGCGAATGGCATGACGGTCACCATGAAGCAATGATTACTTCTAACGAGTACGATTACGCTCAAAAGCTACTGGGTACTAAGGGCAGACCACGTAAGACTGCACATAATTTCGCATACGGTACTCTGATTCGCTGCGGAGTATGTAATTGCCAAATCGTAGCCAAAGCTACGAGTAAACACATCAAAAGTACGAACGAGCTAAAAACATACGTTCACTACTATTGCACCCGCAAGAGCCAATACCGCCCGTGTACACAAGTAAAGTACACGACGGTGGATGGTCTAGAAAAAGATATTGACGCTGAATTGGCTAAATATACTATAATTCCTGAGTTTCAAGAAATGGCTCTCAAAATCTTACGCCGAAACAATAATAATGAAGTCAAAGACAGAACTACACTTTACGAATCTCACCAAGGTAGGCGTAAGCAAATACAACTACAACTCGATAAGCTCACCGACAAACTTACTAGAGGTATTGTTGACGAAGATGATTACGTTCGTCAGCGGGACAATCTAAAAGTTAATCTGGCCGACATAGACAATAACTTACGTAGCACAGAGAAAAGAGCTGAAGATTGGATGGAGCTAACAGAAAAAGCTTTTGACTTCGCTACGTATGCGAGAATTCGATTTTCAGACACTAAAGACCCGATGGTTAAACGGGATATTCTGCAAACTTTAGGTGCGAACTTCCTATTAACCGATAATTCTCTCACGCTTACACCTAAAAAATGGCTAGTACCTATCGAGAGAGACTATCCAGCGCTTGAAAAAGCCTACCTCAAGGTTAGAACCAACAAAAAAGCAACCGCTAAGGAGTTAGAAGTTGCTTTATCGTCTATTTTCGATTCTTGGAGGGCCAGGAGGGACTTGAACCCTCGACACCCTGCTTAAGAGGCAGGTGCTCTAACCAGCTGAGCTACTGGCCCATATCGTAAGTAACTTGTACATAGTAACAGATAAGGGGCGGGGTGTAAAGAGCTTAGAGCTCGTCTTTTTTACTGCTGATGAATTTGCCCCACTGCTGGATGAGCCGGATAACGGTCTTGAGGGGTAACTCAATTGCCATATCCAGGATAAGGGTCAGGACGTTGACCTTGGCGTAGTTTTCACTGATCCAGCGGCCCACGACGACAAAAGGCAGATAGAGGAAGTCGCGAATGAGGGCGACGCCGTTCTGCTCGGTGTCGACCGTCTCGATTTCACGGATTAAACGAGAGAGGCGGAAGCCTAGGAAGCTGGCAGTCGAAAGGAAAATGAAGAAAATTGCCAAGTGAACGAATGAGAAACCAAGGCTCCAGAGCCCCCAGCCGACACCGCCAAAGACAATAAGGAACAGGCTGGCATAAAGGACATTGAACGCCTTTGAATAGGGGCCGGTACTTGTGTCTGTCGGTGTCAGGGTCAAGTGTGGTCGTTCTGCATAGAGAATCGCATCCATTCGGTCAATCAGCGCGGTGGTATTTGCATGACCGGGTAGTACCAGCGTGAGCCGTAGCAAAATCATATACACCGGTGGTAGTAGCAGGTTGATTAACAAGACCGTCCATAGAATCTCACCGTGGGCAATGTAATCATAAGGCACTTCAATGGCGAGCCCGATCATAAATTTAGTGATTATCAGGAAGACGACACTTTTGATGATGCCACGATTGATCTTGTCATTCATTTGTTGGTATTCGGTGTTGATTTGCGCTTCGTAGGCCGCCAGGAATTTGTCGCGGTGTGTTAGCAGATCTGCAAGGTCGGGCGTATCGTCGACCATACGCCATAGTACGCGCAGTGGCGCGCCCCGTCGGTTAATGACACGGCTGATTTTCTCGGATGCTTCGGGTACCAGCAGTGCATCAATCTGTTTGTTTAGGGTCAGGAATTGTTCATGTTGTTGCGGCGATACCTGATATCGGCTCAGGAGGGAGTGTCGGATTGTGGCATTATCTGATTTAAGCAGCATGCGGTGCACTGCGATAAAGACCGAAGTATCGTAGTTGTCGGGTTTGTTGCCCTTAAAGATAGCCGCCGTATCGATTGATTCGATAAAATAGCGGTACGCAAACTGCGCAAAGGCATCACGCTTTGCGTGGTCGGTTAGTAGCTGTTCAGTCTGGACTGCTAGCGGCGCAAGGACCCACTCTTCGGCGTTAGAAGAACCGCCATGGTCGATAGCGTATTGATACGCCGCAAAATATTTCGCCGCCTCGATACCGATATGGTTGACAGTCGCCTGCGGGACGGTGTCATTGGGCAGGTAGCCTGCAAGAGTCAGCTCGATTGCAAGTTCTTCTCCACATTTACTGATACGGTCAAGGTCCCTGGTCAGAAACAGACGTCGGTAAAAGCGGCGAATGGCTCGCTGCAAAAGCAGGTGTTCCTCTGTGTATTCAGCGGCGTTGCGCAGTTGCTCATAGGCGGCGGTGAGCGTACGACCAGCGCCAACGATATGAACCTTTTCAGATGATTTCAGGTATGTATCGCGTGACTTTGAATGAGCGTCGGCGCGCCGAAGCATATCAATAAATTGTTGAGCGATGGGGGTGATGGTGTTCATAGATTCAATAGAGGTGTGTCTTTAAGAAATTATATCATATTCGTTGTAAAATTTGGCTTATGAATCGGCTACGCTGCCAACTCACCTCTGGTCTGCATGGTAAGAACGTGATATACTACCTACCTGAAGATATGCACCCGTAGCTCAGTGGATAGAGCACTGGTCTTCGGAACCAGGTGTCGTACGTTCGAATCGTACCGGGTGTACCAGGAAAAGTGAGTCAGTAATTTACTGGCTCTTTTTTATATAAGTACTTATTGACATAATTATAAAAATAGTGTAATAATACATTATCTAACCTTGTGTTAGGCCGCCCCTTCAAATAAGGAGATAACATGTTTCGATGCTTCGTAGCGGTTGCCGCTGCGTTTTTGGCGATACTGACGGCGAGTGGCTGTCAGCAGGTATCGCCTTCCGCTCCGCTGCATTGTTCGCACCTGGGTCTATATGACAAGCTGGCCGATGATCCGGCGTGTCTGGATGTTGCCAGCGACGATGCGTATGTGATGACGAAAGACGAAATCGATAGCCATGGAGTGTGGAACACGAACTGGCTCGAGGATGCCAACGAGCCTCTGGACACCTACGGACCAAAGGTCCGGGAGCAGTCTCCTCTGGACGTCAGGCAGTACCCGTATGTGAATATCGCTACACTGCGTATGAAAGACCGCGAACTTGTAGGCATTACCGTGTCGGATCGTTGTCCTGTCAATGCGTGGGACGGGAACCCGCAGGCCAATCTGGGCTGCATGTCTCGCCCGGTTTATATGGCGCCAATGGTTTCGCGCCAAGAAGCTGCGAGGCTGTTGTCAGAGGATGTCGTCCGTCAGCTGGAGGAAAAAGCCCAGCAGCAACGAATCGAGGTCATCACCTTCCATCTGAACGTCATCCAACCTGATGCAATCCAACCAGATGGGTCGAGCGGCGAGGATTACCCCCTCTAGCCCGTACGGTCGTCTCTATATAAATAGAGCCCGACAGTACGGGCTCTATTTATTTGATG
>JAZQPT010000037.1:0-52708 GCA_045628725.1 Saccharimonadales bacterium (SeqCode) | reverse complement strand
AGTACTGCCCAGAATCCTTGCTGACCGCCAAGTTCAAGCATCTTCCAGCTGTTATAAATCGGCACCCAGGCAATCCACTGTTCGACACCGGCTTTTTTAAAGATACGTCCGAGCAAGAACGAGTTCACTACATAGGACACGATGGCTACCATGATAAAGAAAAGGAGGAACACGATTAAAAGTGCGGCACCTGCGGCGTCGGTACTGTCCATTGAATCGTAATTGTAACCGGACTGTGCTAATTGCGTAAAGATACTCATAACTTCTCCTACTGGCGTTAGTTTCACTCATTGTAGCATCATATTGACCCTAGTGGTAAACTATAGGGATGAAGTTATTAAATGGCCGAGAACTAGCCGACTATGTAAAAGAGCGTCAGGCTAAGCAAGTGCGCGCGCTGCGACAGGCGTACCATGTATTTCCCAAGCTGGCGATTATCCAGACGATTGATAATCCGGTGATTGATTCGTATGTTTCGCTAAAACAGGGTTATGGCGACGATATTCTGATTGATGTCGAGGTGTACAAGATTGATCAGGATCAGCTCCTTGGCGTAGTGGGCCGTCTGAACGATGATCCATCAGTTCACGGTATTATTATCCAGTTGCCATTAGCCGATCCGTCTGCGACAGATGTGGCGGTAAATGCCGTTGATCCGCGTAAGGATGTTGACGGGCTAGGGCAGGCGGCGACGCTTGATCCAGCGACCCCAATGGCAATTGACTGGCTGGTTGCAGGATATAACATTGCCCTCGAGCAGAAAACGATCGCCATGGTCGGCCACGGCCGTTTAGTTGGCGCACCTCTTGCGCGAATGTGGCAGCAGCGTGGTCTGGACGTGACGGTGTTTGACGAGCATAGTACCGACATGCATGATCGGCTGAATCAGTTTGATGTCATTGTGACAGCTGCGGGAGTACCGGGTCTGATTACCTCGACCGATGTCAAAGTTGGTGCTGTAGTAATTGATGCCGGAACGGCAGCAGAGCATGGCAAGATCGTCGGCGATGTAGCGGATGACGTGCGTGCGCGTGATGACATCAAAATTACACCTGAAAAGGGTGGAGTTGGGCCACTGACAGTGACCGCACTATTTGATAACGTCATTCGTGTCGCCCAAGCAACCGTAACTCAGGAGTAAACGGTAGCCGGGCTACTACTGAAAAAAACGACTCCACCTAGCTTAGGTGGAGTACTTCTTTGACGCGGGCGACGACTTGGCTAGGAGTGTATTCGGCTTTGACGATATAGCTGTTGACGTTTAATTCCTTTAGCTCTTTTGGTGATTCTTCGACGCCGAGGTTCGTCAGGATGATTACTGGAATATCCTTACCCCAATCCTTGGCACGGATACATGCCAACGCTTGATCGCCGTTCATTTCGGGCATCTGTAAATCAAGAAGGATGATATCAGGATGGTATTTTTCAACCAGCTCGACACCGCTTTTGCCATTATCTGCAACCTGTACATCAAACCCATCGGCCTCGAACTTCATTCGGTACATTTGGTTAATTACAGAATCGTCTTCAATAATTGCAATCTTTGTCATGTTATAAGTGTACATGATACAATAGAAGTATTCCAGCTGTTGACAAAAAGCAGTTAATTTGTTATAATGTGAAATACATATGTCAGTTTTCGATAAATTTATACCCAACGAACAGGCGGTTCCAGTATTTGAAACGGATGTTTTCGCTGATGAACCGACCAAACGTTTTGCATTAACTGTGTTAGGTAAGGGTATTGTTCCTGCCCCTGGGAACGAAGATGTTTTTGACGCATATCTCCGTTTGCGGGCGAACGTCTATATTGATCAGACAGGCATGCTTGAAGAAGGATATCGTCGAGCGGATGATACTGAAATGGATGCTGACGATGAGCGCTCACTTCATATTGCAATTCTTGAGAACCGGTCAACTGTAAGCGAGACAACGCGTCATTATCTATCTAAGACGGCAGTCATCGCTTCAATGCGTGTCATTGAGAAGGAAGATGATAATAACGACCTCTTGCCAATCGAAGACTTCTTTAAGGATGAACTCGGTGGTGAAGTTAGTCCTGCGGGCGGTGTCGAAATTTCTCGCTACATAATTCGTCATGAAAATAAGCGAGAAGCAGCGTTGATGCGTGGATTGATGCATGCGACGGCACTCGCCTATATTGTGCAGAATGACTTAGGACCTACACTTGCAATTGTTGAGCCTGAGCTCGAGGCGACGCTTAGTCGTCAGGGTGTGCCAATTCGACGAATAGCAGAGCCAAAGGTTCTGCCTAAATATAATGATACAAACGTTGGTATTGAAATTGACACAGATGCCTATGCTAACCAGTACGGTCGCGATACTATATTGAACATGAATACAAATCCAAGTACTTATAGTTACTGGGGTGAGGTAGAGCCAAAGGACGAGACAAATGGAAGCATCGCCAGTTAACAACTTTGATGCAGCGGGGCGGATGTATGCTCGAAATTATGGTTTCTATTCAGAGGCAGAGCAAGAGGCGCTTGCCAATTCGACAGTCTCTATCGCTGGTGCGGGCGGCGACGGATTTCAGTTAGGTATGAAAATCGCCATGGCCGGCGTCGGTAATCTGCGCGTTGCGGACCCAGAAGTATTTGAGCGAGAAAATGCCAACCGCGTCATAGCTGCGGGTGAGCGAAATTGTGGTCTCAATAAAGCAGAAGTCTTTAAGCAATGGGCCGAAAATCTGCCCTCGCACCCGAACGTCACTATCTTTACCGAGGGTGTGAATGAAGATAATCTTGAAGATTTCATGCAAGGTGCGGATTTGGTGCTTGATGAATCAGAGCTTACGTACCCGCATATTGGTACGATGATTGCTCGCCAAGCAGTGAAACAGTCTATTCCGAATCTATTCGTGATGAACATTGCGCATGCTGGAGTTGCAACATCTTTCCATCCCGGTGGTCGCTTTACGTTTGAGAAAATGATGGGTATTCCCGAAGGTGCGCCATTAGATGAAGTCGCCGAAATGAAAGTCGATTTCACTCGCGCCTTGCCATATATTCCAAAATACGGTGACCTTCGAACCCTCCAGGCGGTTCAGGAGGGAGCTCCGCTTCCATCTGTTGGTACGGGCGTAGATATGGCAGCCGGCATCGGGTCATCGGAAGCAATCCTTCATTTGACTTCTGGTGTAAAGAATAACCGTCTCAGTCCAACGTGGGCGAAAACATTTCGCTACATGGATGCGTATACTGGCAAAAGTGGTAAGATTCGTCATCCGCGTGCGTCTTATTATATCGGCGCCACTACTATGGCGGCACGTTCATACCTGGGTATTAATCCACAGGCAAGCTACACCCAAGAAGATCGCGACCGTCGAGCAAATAGCCGATAGTAGAACCTGCTTATTTTCTGCTAGGTGCCTGCCTGTAAACGGGGTATAATGCTAATGTATGCTGAACCCTTATACAGTGATCGATACGGGTATCGTTATCGGCTTGGTAATCTTGTCCTCTTTGGCACTTCTTCGTAGTGGTCATAAGCAAAAAAAGAACCGGCTCTTTGCGCTGTTCTCTATGCTTGTGGCAATTTGGATACCTGCAAATCACGTAGGCAATGACATCTCTTCGTCTCCAGAGTTGGCGGTATCTGCGAATTATCTCGTCTTCTCGTGCAGCTTCGGGGCAATGATTGTTATGCTGCTCTTCGTGTCGCATCTATCTGGCAACAAAAGGATAATGAGCTTTTTCCGAAGATTATTGCCGGTTCTGATTACTATTGCCGTACTTTCGGCAACGCCACTTGTCGGGGCTGGTGTTGAGCCACAAGGTAGTGTATACGCCGTGGAGTTTGGACCGCTGCTTCCATTATACGGTGCGGCATTGTTGTTTATGATAGCCAGCGCCTTTTTTGTAATCGACAAGGGCCTGAGGCAGACGACAGGTATTGCGCACAATCAACTGCAGGTGATTGGTGTGGCCCTTGCGGTTTCCCTTCCGCTGGTCGTCACGCTTTCATTTATCATCCCGTCAGTTACAGGGCTCTTTGCCTTTACAGAGTTCGGTGTTTCGCCATTATTGCTATTGGTGGCGGGGTTGTATTACTCGGTTATACGTCATAAGCTCTTCGATATACGGTTTGTTGTGGTTCGAAGTATGGCGTATATCTGCGTGCTTGTGACCTTGTCGCTTGTTTACTATGGCTTGGCGTATTTCGTGTCTGTGATTATCTTCGAGCGTCGCACAACAGAGGCCGTCAGTATCAGCCCTATTAATGTAGTACTTGCCCTGACACTTACGCTGATCTTTCAGCCGATAAAGAAGTTTTTTGACAAGAAGACAAACGACTTGTTCTACAGAGAAAAATATCGAAGCGAGGATTTCTTTGCAAAATTAAGTAGCCTTTTGATGTCTACGACCGATATTAGGGGTCTGCTAGAAAGGGCCTCGAAAGAGATTGCCGCTACCTTCAAGACTGAACAAGCGTTCTTTCTGCTCTACTACTATAACAACACCCCGCATCACATGTCCGCCGGCACGGATCGTCACTCGCGCGTCCCGATGTTTGACGCACATACTCTTGATGCATATGTCGAGAAGAACAACGCCGGAATATTTTTGACTGAACAGCTACCACATGATTCAAATATCCGAAGGCTATTGGCGTCGTACCGTATTTCGTTAGTGATGCCGTTAAGAAATAACAGTAGTCTAGTCGGTTATTTGTTCCTGGGTGAACATCTCAGTGGAAGCTATACAAAGCGTGATTTAAAGGTGCTAAGTACGATTTCCAACGAGCTGGTGATCGCGATTCAGAATGCCTTGTCACTGCATGAGATCAAGGAGATCAATGCTACTTTGCAGCAACGTATTGATGTGGCAACGAAAGAACTTCGTTCGTCAAATGCGCAGCTGCGCCACCTGGATGAGGTTAAGGATGAATTCATGAGTATGGCATCGCACCAGCTGCGTACGCCGCTGACAAGCATCAAGGGCTATCTGAGTATGGTGCTCGAGGAAGACATGGGCAAAATTACACCCCAGCAAAAGGCCGTATTAAATGAAGCGTTTAACAGTAGTGAGCGAATGGTTCGGCTGATTGCAGATTTCCTGAATGTCTCGCGCCTGCAAACAGGCAAGTTCATTATTGATAAGAATCCGGTTGATCTGGTGAGCGTCGTGCGGGGCGAGGTTGATTCACTCGATATGATTGCTAAATCCCACGATATGAAACTAGACTACCTGACAAAAGAAACAGAGCTCGTTTTACAGATTGACGAAGCAAAAGTCCGCCAGGTCATAATGAACTTTGTTGATAATGCGATCTATTATTCGCGGGCAAACAGTACAATAAAGATTACCCTAGACCGCGAGGGTGACGAGGTTGCTTTCCGGGTGATTGATACCGGCATTGGCGTTCCTGTCGAGGAGCAGGCGATGTTGTTCCATAAGTTCTTCCGCGCTAAAAATGCTCGTCAGCAGCGACCTGACGGCACGGGCGTAGGCCTGTATCTGGCGCGCAAAGTCATTACCGCTCATGGCGGCAAAATGATCTTTAGTTCAGAAGAGGGACGAGGCAGTACGTTTGGTTTCCGTCTGCCGATTACAGCACTAAAGGCCGTTAGCCAGTCGGATAACCTCAAAGATTAGGACGATAACAATGAGGACGACCCCGGCCGCAATAAGCGCTGGTTTTGCGATACGCTTGTTGTCGACCCACCATTGATGGACACGGTTACGTTTCACTGCATTGACACGGGTTACGCTAGGGCGAACAACAGCTGCACCCGAGCCTTTGTATACTTTGTCGCGTTTCTTTTTCTGCTTTGCCATATTATCACTAGTATATCAAAATAACCCCTGTGGGAACAGGGGTTATTTAGGGTCTGAGGCTGAGACGCTTCAGAATATTGGAGCGGTCAGACTCGTTTAGCCAATAAACATCTTGCGGATGCGGCTGCTGGTTGCAGCGTAACCAAGACCAGCGGTCAACAGACCAAGGCCGGCAAATGCGGCAAAGGTTGCGTTGATACCGGTCTGTGGAAGCTCAGTAGGGGCGGTCGTTGATGTAACAGGAGTTACAGTTGTTGAACACTTGCTGAGGTCCTTAGTGTACTTGCTGCTGTCGAATTCGCTCTCTTTGATAGAAACGACTTTCTTTGTAGTCAGATCACAGACGTTAATGTTACCAGGGGTTGTCTGGCATGGGATATTAACAGTGGTCTTTGCAGTGTTGTACACTTCGTTCATGCCTTCTGGGCGAACGACACCGACGTTAGTCAGTACGTAGTTGCCACACTTAGCAAATTGGTTCTTCTGATCTAGCTGTACAGTAAACACAACGATACCTTCGGTACCAGGCGCGTAGTTACCTACGTTGATGCCACCTTTCCATACGTTGTCGGTGTTTGCCGGCGTGCCGTTTGGATGGTTGGCGTTGTAGATGTAGGTAGAACCCGGAACATACTTCATGTAATCAGGAAGGTTGTCACCAACAGTTACCTTATTCAGGGTAGTATTACCCTTGTTCTCAAAACGGATCATGTAATCCATTTTGTCACCGGCGTTAGCGGTGTTTGTTACTTGCCAGTTGTTGTTCTTTGCGTTACTGTCACCATCGTGTTTACTGACATATTTGTTTACTTTGACTGCGCTTGCTTTGACGCGCATCAGTACAGTGACTGTTGCCTCGTAGGCAAAACAAGGTTTTGCATTTTCAAGAACGACACCGGCACCACCCTTAGCAACATCGTCGCTAATAGTTGTGTCAGTGTAGCAGCTTGCCGGTGCGCCCTTAGGGTCGTTGCCGGTGATACACTCGGCTTTGCCTTGCTCGGCACCAGTATTGTGGCGCCATTTTGCGCTACCTGGAATGTATTCTAGTGATGCTTCGTTAACACTTAGGTTAACAGTGGCGTTTTTACTAACAGTATTGCTGTTATCGGCACTGATTTTGCCGTTGATTGTCTGGCTTTTGCCAGCGGTTGTAGGGATCGCTACGCCTACGCGTAGGTTCTTTGCTACTTTGCCAGAATTGGCATCTTCTTTGTTGTGGTACCATACTTGTACTTTGACGACTTCGTCAACTTTAGCGTTGACACTTGTTTTGTAGCCGGTGTCACCTGCGGTAACATTGGCTACTTTGACGTCTCCTTCGATAGCCACGGAATCATTAGCGGCCTGTACTGCACTAAGGGGTACGAATACTCCTGAGGCTGTGATTGCAAGTGCGCTAATACCCATGACGAAATGTCGGGAAAACGTTGATACGCTTACCTTCATAAGTCTCTCCTTTGTAATTATATTTATTACGATGGTGCTCTTTTTTGGCTGTTCGTATTGTTAACCCCACCTCGTTTAGACGGGTGGCGCACTGTCAATCCATGTATATATGCATCTTGTAAGGTAAATCGTGACGCAGGCGTAATCAATGGAGGGTAAACCCTCAACATAGATACTACCTGCGCCGCTTAGATCAGCGTACTTCTCACACTCCCCAGTGTGTTGAGCCCTCTAAATGAGGATCAGAGAGCTCGGTGTGTCGTCGTCAGTCGTCAGCTGACGCCCGCGAGGGCGTCGACAGGCGCATCGGTGATGGTGGACGAGGACAGGCTGCCGAGCGAATCGGCGTCGAACGAGGCGGTGTTGTCATCGTAGGAGGTGTTGCCGGACTGGCTGCCGTGCGAATCGGCTCCGGACACCGAGTTGTCGGTGTCGTACGAGGTGTCATCGTAGGTGGACGAGTACGAGCTGGAGTCTGCTGCGGGTGCGGCGGACTCGGTCATGGGCGCGTCGTCGGCAGCGGAATTGCTTCCGTTGTCGATGCCCGGCAGGGTGAATCCGCTGTCCCAGTCGGCATTGTCGTTACCGACAGTGTCGTGACCGGTCGAGCTGTCCTCCGGGTCGGCCGTCCCCAGATCGGGGTTGGTCGTCGGAGGAGCGGTGTAGTCAGGATTGTCCTGAGCCGGCTGATCGTTGTCGGTGGTGGGCTCTTCAGCCACGCCTCCGGGTGCCTTGCCGCCTTCCTTGGAATCGTCGACGACGGTTCCGTGGTCGGTGGGGTCGGTACCACAATCAGTGGTGCAATGAGGCTGCTCGTCGAGGATGTCCTCGGCAGAGCCTTCCTCGTAGCCCGGGGTCGGAGCGACATGACCGGGGTCATTGTCCTGGGGATCCTGCTGTTCACCACCGGTATCCGGGGTACCGCAGAAGTCGCCTTCTGCAACACCCTCGCACTTGACCGGTTCCTGGCACTCTTCCTTGTCGGGATGAGTGGTGCAGTCTTCCACGGGCGGCTGGCACTCTTCCTTGTCGGGATTCGTCGTGCAATCCTCGACAGGAGGCTGGCACTCGGGCATCTCGGGATTCGTCGTGCAGTCCTCGACAGGAGGCTGCGGCGGAAGCGGCGGCTGCGGCTGTTCCGGGGCGGGCGGCGTGTAATGGCCGTTGCCCTGGGGCGGCGCGTAGTACACCGTGACAGGAGGCGTCGGAGCAGCAAGCTGCGGGTTGGCGCAAGCGCCACGGAACCCGTAGAGGTGGTTGGCGGAAAGTTTACCGTCAACTACCTTTTCCAGAGTCTGCGGACCCGTGTAGTACAGGCCGACAGAGCCGGCCGGATCTACCTTGCTGCCACCGTCGGTTGCGGCACCGTTTCCGTAGAACGTGTTACCGTTCCACTGAATCGGCGTGGTGAACTGGACGTTGGTCCAGTTCTTCGGATTCATCAGGTCGGCGTCGGTTGCGTTGGTGCTTTCCCGCAGTGATGCGAGGGCGGCCGTGGCTTCCGGGGTACCGGACTTGAGGAACGTGACAACATCATTCGGGGTGTAGATCGCTTCACCGAAGGTGGTACCTCCGGCATCGACGGTCTTCGCCCAGTTGATGTCGACAGCGTTGCCGAACCGCAACGTATTCGGGTGGATGCCCTGCGCCTCGAGGGCGCTTTCGACGACCTTGTCGTTGCTGGTGAGCGACACCGAAGTGCTGCTGACCGGCTGTGCCGTCTGAGGAGCGGGTGCGTTTGCCTCTTCCAGCTGCTTCTGCAGGTCTGCGACCTGCTGCTGCAACTGAGTGATCTCGCTTGAACCGGTCGAGGCTGCCGCGGCAGTGTCACCCAGGGGCGACTGTGTCGTGACAGTAAGACCGATCAATGCGAGGATCAAGGCGATCGCGCCTACTCCGGCAACGATTCCGAACCGCGTCTTGGACGTGGCCTTCCTCTTCGGCGGGATGACGACGGTGTCGTCTTCGGTGTCGTCGGTGCTTTTCCACAACTGCCATGCAATCGGCAAGCCGATGGTCAGCAGCAGGACGCCCGCTGCGAGCAGGATGCTCGGCGCTGCGTCGAACTGGAAAGCAAAGTAACAGAGGAAAAACGTGATCACCGTCGCAACGATTGCGACGATTCCGATCACGAACTTCCCGCGGATTTCGCTGAGTCCGTTCATGACTCCGCTCCTTTCGGGAGGATCGAAGGGCGGGGGTGAACCCGACCCTCTGGATGAGGAAGCCGGCAGCGGGTTGCTGCTGGCTGTACTGCGCGGTGTGCGCCTTGTCGTGTTAATACGAGGCCGACCGGGGTCGGGGCTCACATCGTTCGATGCCGGCGCAGGGTCCGTATTCAGTACTGGATCGTCGGGCTCACTTCGGCGCGACCTGGAGATGGTCCAAAGACCAAACACCAAAAGGGGCAGGTACAGAAGGAATCCCTGCATCCCACGCAGTGCGGGGATGTTGGTCAGGAGGGCGATGGGTCCGATGATGAGGATGGCCCAGAGGACCGCCTTCATCACGGAGGTCGCCCTTTCCCGAAGTGTTTTCCGGGAAGGATCTGCTGCATGATCGCGACGAGCTTTCCAGATCAGGAACTCCCGAAGCGGCATGTTGCGCGGGTGGTCGTTCCTGATCCCGTAGATCTTATCCTCCAGTGACGGAGTGTAAGAGTCGTGACTCATTTCACCTCCAAAGGTGAATAGTGTCCTCGTTCTGTTGACGAGGCTCACCAGGGTGACGAACAGTCATCACGCTAGTGAGCCTCGTCATAGAGGGGTATGGAGAAGTAATTGCTGTGTACTGTCTTTGAACGCATCAAAGACAGAAGCACGGGTACCATTAACAATGGCACGCACGCTTCTGCCTTCTATCGTTCATCGACAGCAACATGCACATGTACATGGATTGTCAATGCTCTCTGCTATGAGTGCCTCCCAAGACAAACATAACAGTTAGCATCATTGTATCACTTTTAAGCTAAAAAGTCAATACTTATAGCATTTGTTTGCGTTATGCGCAAACAACTTATGCTTAGGATGGAATGTTAACGTTCAAACGCGTACCTGCAGCGAGGCTCCTGGGGTCAATCCATGGTTGTTGCGCAAGAAGTTTATTAACAATATTCCCTGTTAAACGCTCGCGCTCGCTATAGCTCAGGTATGGGTTATCGTGAGTAATTGAGTTGCCGACCTCTTCCCAGATGGTACTGCCGGATGGGATGTCGATGGTGAGGTCTGTGCCGGCGAAATCACCGTACAAATAGGTAGATTCTGCACTTGGTGGTGACAAATCGGGTGACGACGATGTATCGGGGGCCGTGTCAGGGCTGGATGGTGTATTGATATCAGGGGCGGAATCTGGACTAGGCGGTGTGTCGACACCAGGGGTAGTATCAGGTACCGAGGGGCTATCTGGTACGGATGATGAGTCAGGGCCGTCAATATTGCCACCCTGAGGTGTGTCAGATCGAAGATCTAGCAGGCCCTTTTCCCTGAAAAGACCGTGTGATAGGGCAGGGAAATAGTGCTCCAGGACAGCACCGACTGCAGCGCCGCCAACAATTGGCGCGGCGGCAATCAGGCCGGCTTTGCCGATGACCTTGCGCTTGTCTTTGCTGGTGCGGTCCCCTTCGTTTAGGACGGCCTCTGAGTGTTTATCGAGTTTTGACATGATATCTGATTGGATACCGGCTCGTGTCTCGGGGGCGGCGTCTTGTAGCAAGGCGAGCTGTTCGCTTGATTCCTGGGCGTTACCAGCGTAGAGGACCGAGTTTTCTTCTTGGGTGCGCCGGTCCATGAGGCCTTTGCGACGTTCGGCTTCACCACTTAGATAATTACGACTAAATTTGACACCAACGACGCCACCAATCGCCGCGGCGCCACCGATCGCACCAAATCCAACGCCGGCCAGAGCAGCAACGCCAACACCTGTGGCGATTTTTTGCCAACGGTTCATCTTGTTGTAGCGTTCGGTCAGCTTTTGGAAGCGGCTCTTTTTATCTTCGTCGTTAATTTCACTGATATAGTAATTGGCCTCTTCGCCTGCGAGGGCGCCCTGTTCACGGTCATTAAGTGCAACGAGAAATGCGTCAGGTGCCATCGCGTCAGGCACGGGGCCTTTGGCGTACGTGTCGTAAACTTCGCTGATATAGGCTGCGCGGGACGATTCGTATACGAGGCGAGCTTTTTCAAATGCCCGTTTGTCCTTGGCGCGTGAGAGTAATTTTCCCTGGCGAACAGCAAACCCGGCCTCGACATAATCAACGCGGGCGGCGGTTAATTGCGCCAGGGCGCTGACGTCCGACTGATTACCAGCAAGGGAACTGATGTATGCCTCGCGCGCGTTGTCAAATGCCTCGCGCGCCGTCAAAAGTTCGGCCTGGCGAGTAGCACGGTCGGTTCGGCTCATGAACAACGGTATACGCCTGCTTGCCTCGGCGTCATAGACTGCGCGGGTTTCGGCAAGTTTGATGATATTGGGGTCGTCACTCGGTTTGAGCTTGGCTATCTCGTCGGCAGTATATTCGTGGACGAGCAGCTCTTCGCGTGCGGCTCGGATCTCGAGTAGGCTGGGATCGAAAAGCTCGACCCTAGAGGCGTACTGATAGTTTGTGTTAGAAATGTCTGGGGATACCGGCGAAAGCGGTTCTGTATCGGGGGAGGTATCAAGTTCGGGGTCGGCAGTCTGGACAGTCGTTACTGTCTCGGTGGTCGTCGTAATTTCGCCTTCTGTGTGTTCAGAGGGCTCCTTGGGCCGTTGGAGCGCGTTAGTCGGATTATCATCCATTGGCGAGTTGGCACCGTATCGTTGCTCGCTTTCATTCATAGGTTATCTCCCGCGGTATTAACTCCCTTTATTTTATAAGGAATAGGCTATCGCGTCAATGTTATGGTATTTTGTGAAACGATTATGCTTGCAAGATTAACTAAACCTTAGTATAACTACGCGTGTGCGCTATCATACGCGCACATCCGAACAGAGAGGAACTACAATGTCTGTTGCTTCATTCGCTGTTTCGCCCGCTCAAACGGCCGAAGCAGGGAAGCATCGCATCACCCCCAGCGTTCGCCTTCGTTTTCAGGGCCAGTTCCCGATGGGTGCTACCACGGGCGAGGCATTCGAGTACTGCCGGAAGCTTGAGTCGGATCGGTTGAGGAAGGACTTCTTCTACCACCTGTACGTCGAGCGAATGCTCGGAGAGCATGTCGGCAGTGACTTGATGAACCTCATCAAGGCGATCGACCCGAAGCATATCGAAAAGTGCGCTGCATCATTCGGTAAACGCTTACGGTTCAGGCTGACGCACACCAAGTAGTCGCTGTTTGGCGGGGTGTCGGTGAATATCACCCAGACACCCCGCCTACACTACAACTTCGGGGTTTACCCTGAGGTGGTTATCTGTTATGATTGTTTGGAGTTTTGCGCTAGAAATTAGAGCAAAATAGTGATTTCCAGCCTCATATAAATATATGAGCCTGCAGTTCCTCGAAAATGAAGAAAAATAAGCAAGCTGATTTTTACTTCATTTCACTCAGAATTTGGCCTCATCGTCTAACGGTTAGGACACCAGGTTTTCATCCTGGCAATCGGAGTTCGATTCTCCGTGAGATCACCATAGAAAACGCCTCAGGTATTCGTATCTGGGGCTTTTTCTATGGTGTGTTTACGATGGAATGAGTGATACATAGAACGATGTCAACCCTCAATATTGACAAATTAGCTAATTTGTTTTAGTCTAGTAGTGGTAAATGTCCTAAGTACCTTTCATGACAGGGGAGATCCTATGCGCATTCGTCGCATTTTCGCCGCTACCATTACCGTGGTGAGCGTCGTCGTTTTGGCCGGATGTACGTCAGCGTCCATCGACACCACAGATACGACACCGGTCGTACCGCAAAGCTACAGCCTCAGGGCGGTAGATAACGGCGATATGAACGTGATTCGCAGCTGCAACCGAGAACCGGGATCAGGAGTACTGCTGTCATTCGATGACTACGGCACTCCGGAACAGGTCATATCGATACTGGATGCACTGCGTGAGCACAATGCTCAGGCTGCCTTTTTCCCGACAGGGGAGTGGGCGCTCGAAAACCTCGATCTCATCAACAGGATGAAGACCGAGGGGCACATCGTGGGGAATCACACCCAGACTCATGCTCGAATTGGAGAGTTGGCGGAGAAGGACCCTGACAGGTTCTATTCCGAAACCTTTCCACTCGAGGGTGTTGCAAACACCGACCCGATGTGGCTCCGTCCTCCCTATGAGGAAGGTGTCTTCAGCGAGAACATGCGTTGGCGCTTGGCAGAAAAGAATGTACAGATGTGCACTTGGACTGCCGACACCTACGACTGGAATGGAGATACGGTGGAGCAGATGATACACCGCCTGGCGGTTGGCGATCAGGCTTCACCCGTGCCTTTGGCTGCAGACGGCGTAGTGCTCATGCATATGAACGCTGACCACGCAGCTGAGATGGTCGGAGCGATCGTCGCACACCTCGAGTCGAAGAATCTCAAGGTGGCACCTCCCGCGAGCTAGGTCCCTTTTACTACGCCCCCCTTCTGTACGCTGTGCAGGAGGGGGCTTTACTTTATTTATGTAAGTAATACCATATTGTTGACATATATCATCCTTCATGATATTATGCAGAAATCAATGGGTAATTCCACTATGCGAATAGGGGAATTTATTTTGTTGTGTCCGTTTACATCACTAGATAGAAGGGGCTCCCGTGGTCAATATCGTTGCTTTGATTCCTGCGTATAACGAGGAGGACAGTATCGGGGCCACGATCGAGGCCCTCTTTGCTCAGACTCGCGTACCCAACCGCATTGTTGTCATTCCTAACGGGTGCACTGACAAAACGGTTGAAGTCGCTCGTTCTTACCAGCTGTCCCGCCATTCTCCACTGACTGTGATGGAGCTTCCCAAGCTCATACACAAGAAATCCGAGGCGCTCAATCGTGCCTGGAATGCCTTTGGCAGAGATGCCGACGTCATTCTTTGCATCGACGGAGATACCGTCCTTCCGGAAAATGCGGTTGCTGACTGGGAAAGCGAGATGACCGCCAATCCCACACTGGGTGGCTCGAGTTCAAAAGCCACCATGCTAGGACCCAACTTCTGGACACGTATGCAACGTTCGGAATTCGCCATGTGGAATGACCACGCGCTTCGGCGCGGGTGGACCACAGTTCTGGTGGGTACCGGCTGCGCCATCAAGGGCAAGGTACTGCGTGATATCGTTGACGAAACCGGTCGAGAAGGTCCGTGGTCGTACGACTCCCAAGTCGAAGACTTCGAGCTAACTTGTCGGATTCGTGAGCGTGGCTACAAGTGCCACGTATCACCAACTGTCCGCGCCTACACTGATTCTATGAAGAGTCTCAGTACTCTGTGGAATCAGCGAATGAAATGGCAAGTAGGAACGATCGAAGACCTCCTGAAAATGGGGGTTAACCGATTGACCTTGCTTGACTGGTGGCAGCAGTGCGTTGCGCTGTTAATGGCGCTCGTCCGTATGCTGTGGTTCACATTGATCATACTTCAGATTGCGCTTGGACTGTTTCAGTTTAACGCGACCTGGCTTGTCGTCGTGCCTATACTATTTGGCATTGGCGGCGGTGTTATGACCAATCGAATACCCCATCGAGACAAATATGATGTGCTCATTGGGTACACTGTCTTCGTCTCGGAGGTTTTTTCCACAATTCGTACCGCCTGGTTTATCGCCGCGTGGTTCGAAGTTTTGTGGTCTCGACTCACCGGTCGTCGTAAAGACCGCTGGGAAATTCAGTACGCTGCCGAAGACCGCGCTGCGATCTCGGCCTGATACCTCGGAAAGGAGGTGTGACATGTACGGAACAGGAATTGGCACTGGTGCCGCCGGTGCGTCCGGTGCTGCGATGTTCGCAGGAATGGCTGTCGGTAGCTACTTGCTCATGGCAGTCGCTGCGATTTGCTTCGCGGTGATGTTGCTCACGCTGGCACGCAATCACTTTCGCAGTGAAGCAGATCAGCGTCCCTGAGTAACCCCTGCCGGATGGCGGCCTCTTTTCAAGAGCCGCCATCCGGCAATACTCTCTATCTAGTGACTAGGAACACCCAGCTCTATGCTGGGTGTATTTTATATACAATTGAAATCATTACAAATATATGGTATAATAGTTATATTGAGCTCATCCGAGCCCATGTTCATATCAGACTATCGGAGAAGGGCAAATTCTATGATACGTTTCTTGCGTCAGCATGCCGTAGCGGCTGTGGCAGGCATTGGCGTGATCGTATGCCTTGTCTGTCTATTTATTGTCAACAGCAGTAGTGAAAACGAGTCGTCGCCACAACGAGTTGCGCCGGCCCCTGTAAGCGCTCCGCAATCATCTGGCACATCTTCGGCGCATGCCAAAGATGTGCCATTGGCCATCGAGCCGTCCGACATCCTGAACGTCAGGGCTCCGGCAATCGATCTCGACGTTACGGTCTCGGGTGCAACAACACCTCGAAAAACAGCAAACTGTAAAGGAAGCGACTACTGTATAGATCCGCCCGTGCCCGATCAAGCGGCATGGTACGGTGATCTGCCGTCGTTTCCTTCGCAAAACCCTGTGTGGCTTTTTGGACACACGAGCTGGACAGACGCAGCATACGCAACGTTCAATGATTTGCCTGCGCTCGCCGCTGGTGATCATGTGATTGTCACGACGAGAACTGGCACCTTCACGTACCGGGCAGAGGCACCGGCCCTCGTGCCGTACGACGAAGCGCCTCAAAGCGAACTGATCTTCGGCTGGGTGCCCGAGAAGCTAGTGCTCGTGACATGCAATGACGAGAAAGATTCTGCAACTGTGGTGGTGGGGTATTTGATCGAGGCAGTGCCAACGTCATAATTACGAGTGTGGAACGAGGCGTGAATGCGCCTCGTTCCACACTACACCCGCTGATAGTCTGATATACATCCAACTTGATAGTTAGTTCGCAGTCCCTTATGGAGGGGGCTTTTTTATTACTTAGGGGTCGTAGTTACTATAAAAATACCCATCGCAGAGATGGGTATTTTTATAGTTATGAATAGATAAGCTACTATTTTTTACGTCGAGGCGTCAGGTTCTGATCGTCACTGTCAAATTCGGTGACAAGCAGCTGTCCTTCGGCGAGGGATTCGGCAGGAACTTCTTGTTCGATTTCATCGGCGAGTTTCTTTTCTTTAACGAAAATCAGTACAGCACAGGCAATGAGGGCGAGGGGAATAAGGTAGGCAAAGATCGGAATGAGTGCGCCATTGTACGCTTCGACGATTGGAGTGCGTACTGCGTCGGGAAGTGAGGCAAGGAGTGTAGGTGTCAGTGACCCTAGGTGTGTTGAACCATCGGCCGTTTGCGGAATTTTTTCGCTGAGAAGCTGCGTCAGACGACTTGCAAAAATCGAACCAACCACCGCTGCACCAAGGCTACTACCAACCTGTCGGAAGTAGTTATTCGCTGCCGTAGCAGTACCAACAAGTTTATGTGGGAAGGAGTTCTGGACGACAAGTGTCAAAATCTGCATTGCAAGCCCAAGTCCAACACCGATGATACCCATAAACAGACAGATAAGGGCAACAGGCGTCGCAATTGTTACGGTACTAAGAAGCCCAAGTCCAACAGCGAGAATAGCAGTACCGATGACAGGGTAGAGTTTATATTTACCAGTCTTTGAGACGATAATACCGCTGACGATAGACGAAAGGAGTAGTGATCCCATCATCGGTGCCATTAGTAGTCCGGCAGTACTTGCGCTGGCACCCACAGCCATCTGGAAGTACGTAGGCATGTACCCAACTGCACCAAACATCGCAACACTAATGAGCATGGCGGCAAGAGTAACGATGACGAAGTTCTTTTCTTTAAACAGACTCATAGGAATAATCGGTTCTTTCGCTCGCAGTTCCGTCATAATAAACAAGCACGCACCTATGATCGACCCAATGATCAAGCTGATAATCTGGATTGAATCCCATGCGTACATTGATCCGCCCCATGTGGTTGTCAAGATAACAGCCGATGTGGTTGCGGCAAGTAATATCATGCCAAGGTAGTCAATTTTTGGTCGCACAGTACGTACGATTTTAGGAAGGCGAAGCAGGGTAATAACGGCAATAAGGGCGACGATTCCGAGAGGAATATTTAGTAGGAACGCCCATCGCCAGCCGGCACCTTCGGTTAGCCAACCGCCAAGGAGTGGTCCCGCGACCGATGATACGGCAAAGACGGCACCCATTATTCCCATGTACTTACCCCTTGTACGAGCCGGAATAACGTCTGCAACAGCTGCCTGGGACAGTATCATTAGTCCACCACCGCCAAGTCCTTGAATGACACGGGCGAGAATAAGCCAGTTCATTGTCGTGGCCATCGCGCCAAGAATCGAACCTGCGATAAATAGTAAGATCGCGGCGATAAGGAGTGGCTTGCGACCAAGAAGGTCACTGATTTTGCCATATACAGGCATTGTAATGGTAGAAGCGAGCATGTAGGCCGTAATGACCCATGTCATATGATCTACCCCGTTTAGTTCACCAACAATAGTTGGCAGGGCACTTGAAAATATCATCTGGCTGAGTGATGCCAAAAGCATTATCACCATTAGGGTGATAAATAACAGGATGACATTCTTTTTTTTCGTTGCTTTTTCTTGTTCTGTCATAGTCTCTTTCTGATCGTTGTTTTAAATAGGTTTATTGATTTGGTGATATTGGCATCTGTTATCTCGGGATCGATACTATAGGCGTGGCGGATGATTACCCCAGCTAAACTGAGGATGATATCAATCTCGTCGCTGGCGACATCAGATTTGCTGCGGGACAGGTAATCGGTGATGATAGGACGAACGATCTTTCCTGCGGCGGCGGCACGAATTTCGAATCTCTGAGTTAGCTCAGGGAATCGTTGTCGTAATTCTTTGCGCCGTTTAGCAGATGATCCCGGAATACTAGCGGTCCGCGTTACTTCCATGACAAGGTTTGTTGTGCGTGTCAGAACGTCGTCATCGAGGGACGTGCTAAAACGTTCGATCGCTCCATCTGGCAGGTATGACGCCTGCAATCCTAGCACGGCATCTTCCTTTGTGGGGAAGTAATTAAAGAACGTGCGCTTTGAGATGCCAGCGGCAATCGCGATGTCTTCAATTTTTGTATCCGATAATCCGTTTATTAGTGCCGAGTTTTCAGCTATAGTATGAATCAGAGAAATGGTCTCTTGTTTGTGACGAGCACGAACTGACATTTTTGCCTCAATCATATGTATCTATTATTGCACACATGCAATTATTGCACAAGTGCAATAATATTTAAAATCCTACATTCATCTATAATAGGACTATGACTAAAGACGCATCGTTTACTGGCGTTAATATTGGCGGATGGCTTATTTTGGAGCGGTGGCAGACACCGAGTGTGTTTGAGGGTGTCGATGCGCAAGATGAATGGAGTCTGTCACAGACACCGACTGGCCGTAGCCGCATAAAGCATCATCGACGGACGTTTATTACCGAAGCAGATTTTAAATGGTTACAAGAGCATAATGTGTCAGTTGTACGTCTACCAGTGCCGTACTGGGCGGTTATCGAGACCGATGACTACGTATCGGCTCAAACGGAAGTTGACTGGGCTATGAAAATGGCCGAGAAATATGGACTAAAGGTGCTTTTGGATTTGCATGCCGTACCGGGCGGGCAAAACGCCGGAGATCATAGTGGGCGAAAGAACCAAATTGAATGGTTCGACAGCAAAGTACATCAGGATCAGACGATGGAGATCTTGAAAACACTGGCACATCGCTACAAAGATAGCCCTGCTCTGTGGGGGATAGAAATTATGAACGAACCGAACGTAAAAGGTCATTACTGGCAGTTGGTGCGGTTTTATCGACGGGCATATAACGAGCTACGCAAGGTTATTCGGCCCGGTATCTATACAGTATTTCATGACGGGTTTATGCCGCTGTTATTTGCCGGCAGTCTGTGGCCGCGCAGGAATTATCCGGTCATTATGGATGTGCATTGGTATGGATTTGCGCTAGATTCTGTCAAAACACTCCCTAATTATCTGTTCTATTCTCGGCTACTACGTAGTGCTATGGTGCGAATTGTGCAGTTATGGCAGCCAGTTATTATCGGTGAGTGGAGCAGTGTTTTGCCGCAGCGGTTTTTTGATGCGCGGCCGCAAACGGAACATATGGCGTTATTACAGCAGAATATTGCTATGCAAATACATGCGTATCGTCCCGCTAAGGGCAGTATGTATTGGAATTATACAGCCGAGGGCGAGGGTATGTGGAATTTTAAATGGCTGGTAGAAAATGAGGTCATAAATATTGATTTATAAGGGTAAATGTGCTATAATGGGGTAATGAGCTCAATTTTTAAACGAACAAAAATTCTGGCCACATTAGGCCCACCAACTAATAATTATGAAATGATCGAAGGCATGGCGAGCGCCGGAACGAACGGTTTCCGCCTCAACTTTAGCCACGGTAGCTACGAAGAGCGTGATCAGCAAATCCAGTGGATTCGCCAGGCAAGTGAAAAAGTCGGCAAACCAGTCGCAATCTTGCAGGATTTGCAGGGACCAAAAATCCGTCTCGGTAATCTAAACGAAAATACAGCGGTCACAACAGGTGACGAAATCATTCTTGATTTTGCTGCAGAGCATAACGGTATGACATTCCCTGTGCAGTACAACTTGGCTGAAAAGGTAAAAGTTGGCGAACCAATCTATATCTTTGACGGCAAAGTACGGACGACGGTTATCGAAATTCCATCAGATACGGCTATTAAATTACGCGTTGAAAACAGCGGTACATTGATGAGTCGCAAGGGTATTAACCTACCTGACACTGATTTTGGCGGCGACATTTTGACACCAAAAGATATCAAAGATATCGAATACGGTGCTGATAAAGATATCGACTACGTTGCACTTAGTTTTGTGCAATCTGCAGATGATATTAACAACCTTCGCCAGATTCTTGTTGGCCTAGGTTCAACTGCGCAGATTATTGCAAAAGTTGAAACAAAAGCTGCGGTGAAAGACGAAGCGCTAGAAGCGATCGTCAAAGCCAGCGACGGCGTCATGGTAGCGCGCGGAGACCTTGCGGTTGAAGCTGGTGCAGAAATCGTGCCTATCGTTCAGCGCAAGATTATCGCTCTTTGCCGCAAATACGGTAAACTTTCAATCGTTGCTACCCAGATGATGGCGAGCATGGTTGACGCTCCAGAGCCATCACGCGCTGAAGTAAGCGACGTTGCAACAGCGGTTATCCTTGGTGCTGACACAGTGATGCTTTCGGACGAAACAGCCAACGGTAGCTATCCTTTGGAAACAATTGCTGCAATGAAAAAGGTTATTTTGTATACGCAGGAACATATTTCTGTTGCGCCGATTACCGATATCATTAAAGGTAAGAAAACGCACCGTGATGCGATCAGCTTGGCTGCAGTAAATCTTGCAGAGCAACTTGGTGCGGGTGCAATTGTTGCAGAGACGAAGTCAGGTGCGACGGCAAATAACATTGCCGCTCACCGACCAAACCTTCCAATTGTGAGTGTTACTAGTGACGTACGTGCGGCACAGCAGTTGGCGCTAAGTTACGCTAACAAGTCATTCGTTCGTCCTGACGGCGAAAAAGCGGGACTTGAAATCGCCAAAGAACTAAAAGCAAACAATTTCCTTGCGGCAAATGAGTCAATAACAGTTGTTATCGTCAGCGGCAAGGAACCGGGACTTATCGGTGGTACTGATACAATTCGTGTTCGTGTGCTTGAATAAAGTCACCATCTGATACAAATAAAATGAGCGTATATCCTACGCTCATTTTATTTGTAATAATAGTAACGAATACATAAAAAATATCCGTCTATTGCAATGCTCATCTGTAGGGTATAATGAACATAAGCAATATAAAAGGGTGGAAAAATGAGCTTCTTTAAGAAAACAATTCGAGATTTGCCGCTTCGTGGTGAAACGGTGCTTGTACGGACTGACTATAATGTCTCGGTCAATGCGTCGGGCGAAGTTAGCGATGACCTGCGGATCCGTGCGAGCTTGCCGACACTTCGGCATTTATTAGCGCACGGCTGCAAAGTTGTCATCATCTCTCATCGTGGACGACCCGAGGGTCGCGACGAATCGTGTAGCCTTGAACCGATCTCGCGCCGATTGGCCGAACTACTCGAACGCGACGTGCAATTTATTGACGAAACGATCGGCGACAAAGTCTATCAAGCGGTCAGAAGAGCACCTGCGAAAAGTGTGATTCTTTTAGAAAATCTACGATTTTATCCAGAGGAAGAAGCGGACGACCCGACGTTTGCAAAGAATATCGTGCGCAGCGTACGACCAGCGTATTTTGTACAAGATGGATTTGGTGTTGTACACCGTGCACATGCGAGTACACGGGCGATTACGCTACTCGTGCCGTCGGTGGCAGGTTTATTACTGCAGAAGGAATATTCGATTATTTCCAAGGTAATGGAGCGACCTAAAAAGCCACTTGTCGCGGTGATGGGCGGCGCAAAGGTAAGCGATAAGATAAGCGTGATTGAACATTTTGTGCCAATCGCAGACAAGATACTTATTGGTGGGGCAATGGCGAATACATTCTTGCGATACAAAGGACGGAATGTCGGAAGTAGCAAATGCGAAGCCGATCAGAAAGATACTTTGGATGCACTATATGCAGCTGTTGGTAAAAAAGTCGGTCACGAAAACGTGGACAATTTTATAATTTTACCAAAAGATGTGGCCGTAGCTACCGAAATATCACCCGAGGTAAAGCGCGTTAATCGATCGGTTGATCTAGTTGGAGCAGATGATATCATTCTGGATATTGGCGACAAAAGCATCGAAGAATATACCCGTATCGCGGCAGAAGCACGAACGGTTGTATGGAACGGGACGTTAGGGTACGCCGAACTGCCAGAATTTGCTCATGGGTCTGCCCGGCTAGCACTGACGCTTGCGACACACCCCGATATGACGTCAGTGATTGGCGGCGGTGACACTGCGGACTTTGCATTAAGGTGGGACGGTAACGGCGGGGCTGCATTTACGCATGTATCGACTGGTGGCGGCGCAAGTCTTGATTTAATGGCCGGCAAGAAGCTCCCCGGCGTCGAAAGTCTTCTGGACGACCGGGCATAAATACGTTACACTTGAATTAACTTAATCATAAGCAAGATACGAATGGTACACCGAAAAAAACTCATAGTAGGCAATTGGAAAATGAACCTGGGCATTCATGAAGCCAGTATTTTTGTGCACCATCTGGCGCGCGAAATTGCTATGCATCGTGACGTCGAGATCGTTTTAGCGCCAACAACACTCGCATTGCAGCCAATCAGCCTGCAGATAAATCGTCGTCAGTTTAAATTGGCAGCGCAGAACTTTTATTACCGTGATGACGGCGCTTTTACAGGCGAGGTATCGGCAACTCAACTACGTGGACTTGTTGACTATGCACTTGTTGGCCATAGCGAACGACGACATATTTTTCGCGAACATGACAAATTAATCCGAGACAAGCTACAGGCAGCTGTACGCAACCGTATTACTCCAATTCTTTGCGTAGGTGAAACGACACATGAACGTGCGCATAACGAAACTAACGATGTACTACACGATCAAATCGTCGGCGGACTTGCTAATATCACCAGTGATGAACTCAGCGGAGTTGTTATTGCCTACGAACCTGTCTGGGCTATCGGAACAGGTAAGAATGCTATGCCTGATGATGTTACAAAGGCTGTAAAAGCTATTCGTAGCCAGATCCGACATCTATTTGGTGATGTTGCCGCGCGTGAAATACGTGTCCTGTACGGCGGAAGTGTGACATCTACAAGCGCCGCATCGTACCTAGGTATCGAAGGAGTCGATGGTCTATTAATCGGCGGTGCAAGTCTAAAACTGCACGATTTTTCCTCAATCGTCGCGAGTGCACACACTCGTTCTGACACTGAAAGAAAGTACGACCAATGAAAGATATAGACTTCGATGAATTAGATCGAGCTGTTAGCTCGCTGATGGGCGGCGCCAAAAAAAATAGCAGTAAAGATGAAGCAAAGATATTAAACATTAGTCCAACTCTTAAAGAGAATGAACTGCCACAGTATAATAATATCCGCCAAGCTGCCGAAAAGATTGGTAGCGAGACGCTTGACGGGGCAACTGAGCATGTTGAACAACTGCACGGAATCACTGATGATGAAGTCGCGTCGTTCACGTTTAATTCTCAGCCGCCTGAAGCAAACAAAGAAACAATGCCAGAGCCGAGTAAGCCGGCAGATCCTGTGGTCACCACGCCGACGGTTACCGCTGACGTATCATCAGTAGCTACTATAAAAACACAATCAGGCCGGTTTATGGATGTTATGCACCCTTCGTCTGACATGACAACGGCGACAAATAATTCACGGCAAACTATTAATTCTAGCAGGAATTTACGTGAGGCGGCTGTGATTGAGCGACCGCAACCAGCTCCTGTTCCTATATCTGAGACCGAAGCAGAAGTACCGGTACCGGAACCAATAGCAGTGGTTGATCCTGTTGTCGAAGCCACTGTGGAGTCTGTAGTGAGCGAAGAAATAATCCCTATCGACACCCCGTCGCCTGCGGCGATAATCCCAGTTGAAAAGATTTCTGGACCTCAGACCTCGCCATTTCTGCCAAGCGCAAAAGTGAATGTTGAAAAACGTCCTCTAGGCGGCGGCGCGGTGGTAACAGAGAATTCCGTAGATGCGACAACTATCAATAGTGCGCTTGATATATCTAGTTATGATCAGCCGTACAGAAGTAATAATTCAGCCGATACGCAACTAGCGCCTTCGGCAAATCTAAGTGACTTACCAGAAGAACTAGGTACGAATTTGATGGCTATCGAAACAAACTTAGCTGAATCACAAGACATAGTTCAAAAACCATTTACAGCTGACCAATCCGCAGCTGTGACACAATCCGTACAGATTGGTAGCGAGTCGGTTTCCGACAACCCATCCGACGGAGCTATCTTTGACACAAATGAATATCACACATCAGTGACACACCCGGCAAAACATACCTCTGAATGGGTTTGGATCATTGTGATTGTCCTCATTATTGTCATCTGCGCTGCGGGTGCAGCAGCATTTTATCTTTTGGGTGCAAAATAACTCACTACAGCGTGACGAATTCTTGGTATACTAGTAGGTAATGGATTTACTTGAAGGACTTAACCCAGCCCAAGCGTCGGCTGTAGAAACGACGAAGGGCCCTGTGCTTATTCTGGCAGGAGCGGGGAGTGGAAAAACAAAAACACTCACGCATCGAATTGCGTATCTTATTCAAAACGAGGCGGTATGGCCTAATGAAATACTGGCCGTTACCTTTACAAATAAAGCCGCCAAAGAAATGCGTGAGCGCCTGGGACATTTACTAATGCAAGACGGGTCGCAGCGACAATTTATGCCATGGATGGGGACATTTCACGGTATTTGTGTGCGGTTATTACGTCTAGAGGGTAGTAAAATTGGCATTCAGCCCAATTATGTTATTTACGACGAAGATGACCGGCAAGGTCTCGTTAAACAAGCAATGAAGCAGCTGGCAATTGGTGACAAGCAAATTAAACCACGCGCAGTCAGTAGTGCGATTTCTAATGCAAAAAATGAGCTGCGAAGTCCAGAAGACATGGAGGTTGCGGCGAACTATCCGTTCGAGCAGCAAGTCGCCAAGATTTACGCGGCGTATGAGCGGCTGCGAAAAGCCGCGGGCGCGCTCGATTTTGATGATCTGCTCATTGAAACGGTGCGTCTTTTGCGTGAACAACCGGATGTCCGCGATAAGTGGCGAGCAAACTTTAAGCATATCTTGATTGATGAGTATCAAGACACGAATGCTGCGCAATATGCAATCGTAAAATATTTGGTAAATGATTCACAGAACATCTGTGTCGTTGGCGATGACTGGCAGTCAATCTACAGTTGGCGCGGTGCTGACTTTACGAATATATTGAATTTTGAAAGAGATTTTCCTGGTACAAAAGTAATAAAATTAGAACAAAACTATCGCTCTACTGCGTCTATTCTTGATGCGGCGAATAATGTTATTACGAAGAATTTGCAGCGAACTGACAAAACACTGTGGACTGCACTTGGTGAAGGTGCGCCGGTACAGGTACACGCTACGTATGACGAGACAGAGGAGGCGAGCCTCGTTGTTGATCGTATCGCAAGTCAGTCAATGATAGCGGCACGTGGATACGGAGATTTTGCGGTACTCTACCGAACGAATGCGCAAAGTTATACGCTTGAACGTGCGCTGCGCCTCCGACGAGTACCGTATCAATTAGTGGGCGGTGTACGATTTTATGACCGTAAAGAAATTAAAGATGTGATTGCCTATTTGCGATTAATATATCAACCAAATGATCGAATGAGCTTTAGTCGAATTGTTAATATTCCCACGCGTGGTGTTGGTGCGACCAGTCTAGAGAAATTCCTGATTTGGCAAGCCAGTACGAATATGGATATTATTGCCGCGCTAAATAACGTCGATCAGACAACAAGCGTGACCGCGCGTGCGCGTGTGGCACTAGGTGCGTTAGGGACGATTCTACGCAATTTACAGGGAATGGCGCAGGCGGGCAAATCTCCCGCAGAAATCATCGAGTCGTTATTATCTGCAACGGGATATCGAAATTTCTTGCTTGATGGAACTCCACAGGCCGAGGAGCGAGAGGCAAATATCGGTTCGCTTCTGTCGGAAGTTCAAGTGTTTGCTGATCTGTCGGAATTTCTCGAAGAAGTAGCACTGGTGTCGAGTGCTGATACTTCTGCTGGCAAAGAAAAAGTAACACTGATGACGATTCACGCGTCAAAGGGATTAGAATTCCCGGTAGTATTCATGGTTGGTATGGAAGAAGGAATTTTTCCGTCAGCTCGTGTATTTGAATCCGGACCAAAAGAACTCGAAGAAGAACGCCGTCTATGTTACGTCGGCATGACGCGTGCTCGAGAGGAACTGCATTTATCTCACGCCCAAAGCCGTCTGCAATTTGGTCAGCGGAATTACAACACGGTTTCGCGCTTTATTGCCGATATGGGCGATCAGATTGCGTCGATTGACGAGCCGTCATACGAGCCTGATCAAGATTTCTACAGTGATGAACTAAATCTAGAGATTGGCGACCGTGTACGTACGGCGGCATTCGGCAAGGGTGAAGTGACTGATATTGACGGACTCGCTGTAACCATTCATTTTGATGATGGTGTAACAAAAAAACTTAATGCAGAATATGCTCACCTAGAAAAAATATGAACAGAAAAGTAAAGATTACTGTCGGCAGGCTAATTAGTCCGCTTGTTATCTGTATATTAAAAATATATACGACTATAACGGGTACTCAGCGTGCGCGAATTGCGGTACTAAGCGAAGATGGTCAGATACTGTTGGTGCGCGGTATCATTGGTACCGAATGGTCATTGCCCGGTGGCGGGATCGAAAAAGGCGAGTCGCCTGCCGAGGCCGCTGTTCGGGAACTATACGAAGAAACGGGCATGAGAGTAGGTGTCGATCAAGCGCATGCACTCGCCGTGCTAAAGGGTAAAAAATCACCAGTTGGCTATACGGCACACCTGTTTAGTGTCTCGGTGCAGCGACGAATGCTCCCAGCTAAGCAATTTAATACCCACGAAATCATCGAACTTGGCTGGTTTCCGTTAGACGAATTGCCAGCGAACATCTCGGCTATAGTGGCTCCGTGCGTCGAATTCCTACCTAAATACCGTTAAATTTGATATAATTAAACACAACGTATCCGAGATGCGACACTTTATGAGACAATTCCTTCATTACACGAAAACTCCGGTGGGAGTACTACTGATAGCTGTATTGGCAATGACGATGATCGTTGCCACCTTTTTGATGACTCGAGTAAGTGCCGCTGACAGTAATAAAGCACGCGATGGACGCCTAGTGACTATTCATGACCGAGGCACGGAAAAGGTGGTACTGACAAAGGCCGCAACTATCCAAGAAGCATTAAGAGAGGCAAAGGTTAATTTGGACGACAACGATACTGTTGAGCCAAAACTTGATGAAAAACTCGTCGCCACAGCCTACACTGTAAACATCTACCGGGCACGACCAGTGATCGTTATCGACGGATCACTACGTCAGAAAATCATGACTCCTTATCAGACTGCAGAGCAAATCAGTATCGATGCTGGAATTGAACTGCATGACGAAGACAAGACGACCATTAAAACAAGTGACGATATCGTATCTGACGGCGCAGGCTTGCAGATGACTATCGACCGAGCAACTGCGTTTACCCTCGTACTGTACGGCAAAGAGACGACCGCTTATACACAAGAAACGACCGTTGCAGCAATGATGAAATCAAAGAATATTACACTGGCGGCAGACGATACGCTTTCTGTTGAAGGTAGCGCTATTATTACCGATGGTATGACGGTAGAGATTTGGCGTAACGGCAAGCAAACGATTACTCAGGAACAAGAGATTCCGTTTGAAACCGAAAAAATCCAAGATGCCGATAGAGATGTTGGATTCAAAGAAATAAAGACACCAGGCACTAAAGGCAAAAAGGTAGTGAGTTACGAAGTCGAAATGCGAAATGGCAAAGAAGTCGGCCGTAAGGAAATCCAGAGTGTCGTGCAAGAGCAGCCAAAAAAGCAGGTGGAAATTGTTGGCACAAAAATGGCGAACACATTCAACGGAGATTTCGCAGGTGCGCTATCTCGCCTTCGAAGCTGCGAAGGTAGCTACACGTCCAATACCGGTAACGGATATTACGGGGCTTACCAGTACGATCGACAAACATGGGGCGGCTATCAGGGGTTTGCGGTTGCAAGTGACGCGCCACCAGCTGTACAAGACCAAAAAGCATGGGAGACATACCAAAAGCGCGGATGGCAGCCGTGGCCAAGTTGTAAAAATAAAATGGGTCTGCAGGATATTTACCGGTAATGGCAGCTCCAAATAAATCACTCGGCCAGCACTGGCTAAAAGATCGTGATGTTTTAGCGCATATTGCTGATTGCGCTGACATCGGACCGGACGATACCGTTCTTGAAATAGGCCCTGGCCAAGGTACGCTAACGTCCGAACTGCTGCGACGTGCAAAAAAAGTTATTGCAGTAGAGTTCGACGAAGAACTTGCCCGTAAATTACCAAAGCAGTTCCCGGGTAAGGATTTAGAAGTTATCCAAAGCGATATTTTGTCATTTGATCTTTCAACGCTACCAAAAGAGTATAAAGTCGTAGCAAATGTGCCCTATTACATTACGAGCAAAATTGTTCAGGCATTGATGACGGCAAGCAATAAACCTTCGACAGCCGTATTGCTCGTTCAAAAAGAAGTTGCTCAGCGAATCGCCGCGCCTGCGGGAGATATGAGTATTCTGGCAGTCAGTGCGCAGATGTACGCCGAAGCAAGCCTGGGTGACATTGTTCCTGCGTCATTCTTTACGCCCCCACCAAAAGTCGACAGTCAGGTCGTTATCTTGCGTACGCGCAAAGAGCCGATCGTCGCACCTGAGAATGAAAAAGCATTCTTCCGTATGGTTAAGGCTGGATTTTCTTCAAAACGAAAAAAACTCCGTTCATCGCTTGCAGGTGGGTTAAGCATCTCAAAGCCAGACGCCGAGATTCTGCTAGCAAAAGCAAATGTTTCACCCGATTCTCGTGCCGAAGATCTGACGCTTCAACAATGGCTAGATCTCACTGCCAACTTGTAGCTAACCACGCTACGCGCTATACTACTATGTAGTTGCTTCCCGAGGTGGCACGCGTATATGATCAAAGCTATTATCAAATACTCACCAATTCCAGCGGGCGTCTTTATTGCCGTATCTCTTTTTATTATCGCCATTATTTCTGTTATGTTTATGTCTCATGCACAGGCTGCAGGGCAAAATGTAGCAGGCAAAAAATTCGTTACGATTCACGACCGTGGGCTAGAGAAAGTCATCTTGACCCGTGCTGGTTCGGTGCGTGATGCCCTCAAAGATGCTGCCGTTACGCTTGATAGTAATGATACGGTCGAGCCATCACTAAAGACAGAACTGATAGATAATAATTATTACGTCAACATCTACCGTGCGCGGCCTGTTGTCGTCGTTGACGGCATGGTTCGTCAGAAAATCATGACACCGTATCAGACAGCAGACAAAATTGCCGCTGACGCTGGCATTGATTTGCAGGACGAAGACAAAACGACGCTCCGCCCAACTGAAGACATACTTTCAGAGGGTGCAGGATTAGAGCTATCAATTGATCGTGCAGTGCCGTTTACGCTTGTCCTATACGGCAAACGAACAAACATGTATACGCAGGCAAATACCGTTGCCGCGGTACTGAAGGACAAAAAGATTAGTGTCGGACAGGATGATCACGTATCTATGCCGTTTGATGCACCGGTCGTTGCCGGAATGACGATTGAGCTATGGCGTAACGGCAAACAAATGGTAAATGAAGACCAGGTGATTGCGTTCGCGTCGGAAAAAGTATATGATACCGCGCGGCCGGTTGGCTTTCGTGAAATTCAGTCGCCGGGTGAGGTAGGTACGCGGTCAGTTACCTTTGAAATAGAAATGCAAAGTGGGCGTGAACTTGCACGTAGAGAAGTGCAAAGCATCGTCACCAAAGAGCCAAAAAAGCAGATTGAAGTAATTGGTATTAAACCTGGCAGCGGGCTAAGCAGGTCAAAGGGTGCAAATATGTTCACAGATAGCAAAGGGGTAGTGCACCGCGAGACGTACTATGACCTAGCGATGAATATTGTAATGAATAGCTGCGGGGGTGGCGACTATAGTGTTCGTCCAGACGGCGCAAAGGTCGACAAAGACGGGTATATCTTGGTTGCAGCACATCTAGGTAACTACCCACGCTGTTCGATTGTCGAAACAAGTATGGGGCCTGGTAGAGTATATGATACGGGTGGATTTGCCGCACGTCATCCTCACGGATTTGATCTGGCAACGGACTGGACAAACAATAACGGTCGATAATCGTTAGCATCGGTAAAACGTAAATAGAAAGATTATTCATATCTGTTATAATAGGTTTAAATGGGAAAAAACTTATACATCACTACCGCAATTCCGTACGTAAATGCAAATCCACATATCGGCAACGCACTCGATTATCTGATTGCTGATATTTGGGCTCGGTACCAAAAGCAGAATGGGCACGCTGTACGATTTCAGGTTGGTACTGACGAACATGGCAATAAAATTGCTGCTAAAGCACAAGAACTAGGCCTAGAGCCAAAGGCCTACACTGACCAGATGTATGGAAATTTCCAAGACCTTATGACAAAAGTTGGTGCGGAATACACTGATTTTGTGCGGACGACTGACGATCATCACGTTGCGGCGGTACAGTGGATCTGGCAGAAGCTACAGCCATATATTTACAAAGGCTCGTATGAAGGTTGGTACTGTGTTGGTCATGAAGCATTCTTTACTGATAAAGAAGTCGAAGCTACCAGCGGTGTCTGTCCGGATCATCAAAAGCCGTACGAGCGCGTCAGTGAAGAGAATTACTATCTGAAAGCGAGTTTGTTTAGCGACAAGATCCGCGAAGCTATCGAACATAAGCGTATGCAAATCGTACCAGAATTTCGACAAAAAGAATTCCTAGAGCTTATGAAAGATGGTCTAAAGGACGTCAGTATTTCTCGTCCTCGTAAGAATTTATCATGGGGTATTCCCGTGCCGGACGATCCAGATCAGGTTATGTATGTATGGATGGATGCGCTTGCAAATTACATTACAGTTATTGGATATCCAGACCGCCCAGAGTGGCAGGAATATTGGCCTGCAGACATACAGGTAGTTGGAAAAGATATTCTTCGGTTCCATGCCGGCATCTGGCCAGCGATGCTTTTGGGTCTTGAATTACCACTTCCGAAGAAGTTACTTGTGCACGGATTTATTAACATCGGTGGAACAAAAATCAGCAAATCTCTTGGTAATGTTGTTGATCCGAATGAAATTATAGATACTTATGGTGTTGATGCGTTTCGTTATTTCTTTGCTCGTCATATCCCAACGCAAGACGACGGCGATTTTACATGGGAAAAGTTTGAGATTGCCTATAATACAGAACTAGGTAACGACCTTGGCAACGTCGTACAGCGTGTGTCGAGTATGATTTCACGCTATCAAGCGGGGGTGATTGGCGATGCCCCGCAAGCTGAGCATGATATGAAACGATACCGTGATTCGATGAATGCGCTGACGTTTGATGTTGCACTTGATCAAGTATGGTCAATGGTCCGGAGTTTAAATCAGTATTTAGAAAACGTCAAACCTTGGACGGTCGCAAAAAACCGTGAAACAGATACAGAAGCCGAAGGGCATCTTGCAGAGATTCTCGCTACATCTGTCGGAACGCTTTTGCAGATTGCCGACTTGCTCGTTCCATTCATGCCTCATACGGCAGCATCGATTCACCGAACGTTTGAATCAGGTGTTATCGTTCCATCTGAGGGCGTCCTTTTTCCAAAGATCTATGTTCACACGCCTGATCCTCACGCTAAAAAAGAAGTATAAGTATGCTTGTTGATACGCACTGTCATATACACGAGTCGGACTATGTCGATCCTGACGGTGCCCGTTTGCGTGCAGTCGAGGCCGATGTCACGAAAGTACTTTGTGTTGGCGTCAGTGAAGAAAGCTCTCGTAGAGCCGTTGAATTTTCGGACAAATTCCCCATATGTTACGCCGTTGTCGGGGTTCATCCGCACGAATCAAAAGATGGGTACTCCTCTATCGAAACGATTTTACGCGACCGTCATAAAAAGGTTGTCGGTATTGGCGAGATAGGGCTTGATTACTTTTATACTCATTCGCCGCGTGATACCCAGATAAAAGCATTAGAACAACAGCTCCAATGGGCGAAAGACTATAATTTGCCTGTATCGTTCCATGTACGCGACGCATTTGATGATTTTTGGCCTGTATTTGATAATTTCCCTGGGACGCGGGGTGTTTTGCATAGTTTTACGGACACAGCGGTGCGACTTGAACAAGGGCTGACGCGCGGATTATACATAGGTGTCAACGGTATCAGTACGTTTACAAAAGACGAGGCACAAAAGCAGGTATTCGCCTCGATTCCAGTCGATAGACTATTATTAGAGACGGATGCACCATTCTTGACGCCAGTACCAAAGCGTGGTAAAGTAAATGAGCCAGCATTTGTTAGTTACGTTGCATCGCATCATGCGACGATAAGGGGTATAACGCCGCAACATATCGCAGACGTAACAACGGCAAATGCAACCGCGTTATTCGCTCTCTAACACAAATATCGATAAAAATTATCAACTGCTATCGAATAAGGAACTGTATCTATGGCGCCGATTCATGCTAAAAACTCACCGACCGCTTCCGACGAACTACGTCGTGATATTGATACGGTATCGTTAGGGTATGAACATAGTAGAGCGAGCCATTTTCCAGATACTCGTCATCATTCCAGCGCAGCCAATGATCTGTATTTTGATGATGCTTCAGCAGATAACCAGCGTAAAGCAAACGACGCCTATGAACTAGCTGCCTCGGCCGCTGGGTCTGCAGAATTTACGCGTGACCAGCGCATTATAGCTAAACGAATTAAAATAATGCGGGACGATCGTCTAAAAGGATAGGTATATGGCTGATTTTTTCAAAAAAACATTCGAACTGCTCGTCGGCACTGAAGATGCTAGTCTACTACGAATTAGTATGCCTAAAAAACGACAGCTTGCCACTAAACCAACGCGACGTCAGTTGATTCAGATGGAAAGTGAAATAGGCGGGCAGCTATTTGGACCTGTTCCAAAAGGTCACCGCCGTGAATTCTTTAATCTCGACGAAGACACGTGGATCTGGCACGAAGAATGGGTTGATCGCCTCGGTAAGAGTCGTACCTCAACTACGCGCTATGAAATTCATAACAACGGCGTACTAAAGGCGCAAGAAGGCGCTCGATATAACTTTATCGAAGGCGAAGAGTTGGATAATTTCATGCTATCTACGAGATTGTATTATGAACGCATCGCGCGCGAAGTCTATAGTCGCGACCCGCACACTGGACAACCATTAGTACAACCCGCATTCTAGCGTTTGTTGCTATAATAAAGTAAGGCAATGGATACAGCTACCAACATTATTTATCTTGATCATGCTGCGGCGACACCGATGGACCGTCGGGTGGTTAGTGCTATGCAGCCATATTTTTCGGAATTATTTTTTAATCCATCGAGTCCGTACGCTCCGGCATTAAACGTACGCCGTGACTACGAAGCGGCAAAGCAGACGATCGCACAAACGCTTGGTGCAACTAGTGACGAAATTGTTATGACCGCCGGTGCAACCGAATCAATTAATTTAGCGTTTGGTAGTGTATCTGGTCACGTAATCGTTCCGGCGATCGAACACCACGCAGTGCTAGCTGCGGCAAAACAACATGAGCATACGATTATCGACAGCGATAAACACGGTCGTGTCTATGCAGAGAGCGTCAAAGCGGCTATTCGTTCAGATACAGTACTTGTCAGTGTTGCTCTGGCTAATAACGAGCTAGGAACGATACAGCCACTTCGTGATATCGCAGCGGTTATAAAAATTGAGCGTGAAAAGCGGCTATCAGATGGAAACACTACGCCTATTTATCTGCACAGTGATGCATCGCAAGGGGTGGGGCTACTTGATGTAAACGTGGCTCGACTTGGTGTGGATATGTTAACGATTAACGCGGCAAAAGTGTACGGTCCAAAACAAATGGGATTACTATGGGCAAATCGACATATCGTTTTGCGACCGCAAATTGTCGGCGGCGGACAGGAACGCGGGTATCGTAGCGGTACCGAGAATGTCGCCGGGACAGTCGGCTTTGCCATTGCCATGGGGATTGCAGATAAACATCGTAAACACGAGTCTGAGCGCGTCCGAGAGCTACGCGACCAGTTAGAATCTCGACTAATAGAAGCATTCCCTGATGCCGTTATATCCGGACATAAAAAGCATCGACTGCCGGCACATCTACACATATCATGGCCGGGAATAGATGCTGAGCGATTGATATTTGGACTTGAATCTAAAGGAGTGCTTGTCGCTACGGGAAGCGCCTGTGCTGCCAATAAAGGAACACGCTCGCACGTGCTAACGGCGATCGGTATGAACGATACAACTGCCGACGGTAGTTTGCGACTGAGTCTTGGTTCGCTATCAAATCCCGAGAATACACAATTAGCAGCAGACATTATCATCGACGTAGTCACGGCTGAAACAAAGCGAGTTAATCGATGATTCGCGGTTTGATAGTTATTCTTGTTGCGGCGGTGATTGTCATCGGAGGGTTATCAGTGTATCTGGCGCCCGACGGCATGAAATCTTGCGGGGAGACGCCGCAAGCAGATAAATTTGACTGCCAAAAAGTTGATGCGATTGTGACCATTAGTGGCGGCGATACTACCGCACGGACTGACCAAGCGATAGAGCTCTACAAAAAAGGTTGGGCAGATAAACTAATATTTTCTGGTGCAGCCGCTGACAAGACGGGCCCCAGTAACGCACAGGCGATGCAAAAAAATGCTGTCAGTGACGGCGTGCCATTGAGGGATATTATTATCGAAGAAACATCAGAAACGACCAAACAGAATGCGGCTAATACCCATGATTTATTTGAACGTAATGATATACATTCAGTTATTTTGGTTACATCGGCATATCATCAGCGCCGTGCGGGACTTGAATTCGGCCAGCGTGCCGGCAATAATATACGTTTAGTAAACCATCCGGTTGCCAGTGACAATCAATGGTCTCCGTTGTGGTGGACGACGCCGGGCGGATGGTATTTAGGATTGAGTGAATTCTTTAAAATAATTGTGTTTTACATGGGCGGTACGAGATGACAAAAGTATATGTTGGTATGAGTGGCGGTGTTGATTCGTCTTTGACGGCGGCACTTTTAGTCGAACATGGTTACGACGTTACGGGTGTATATATGAAAAATTGGACGCAGGATTTGCCGGGTATGAAGTGTCCATGGGCGGATGATTTAGCGGATGCAAAGCGCGTTGCGGTGCAGCTAGGAATTGACTTTAAAGTATTTGATTTCGAAAACGAATATCGCGACAAAGTAGTTGATTATATGATCGCAGAATACAAAGCCGGACGCACGCCAAACCCTGATATTATGTGCAATCAAGAAGTAAAATTTAGACTTTTTCTTGATGCGGCGTTGGATGACGGGGCGGAGATGATCGCAACAGGTCATTACGCCCGCGTCGATAACGGCCAGTTAAAGATGGCTCATGATACCAACAAAGATCAGACATACTTTCTGTACCGTGTGACAGGGCAGGCGTTAACAAAAACTCTGTTTCCTCTCGGTGAATTTGCTAAACCAGTGGTGCGTGAAATGGCAAAAGAACGAGGTCTATTTACGGCGGCAAAGAAAGACAGTCAAGGTATTTGTTTTGTCGGTAAAGTTGGTATTCGTGAATTCCTTTCGCAGTATGTTGATCAAAAACCTGGCACAATCATAGACAAACAATCCGGTAAAGTACTTGGTCACCATGACGGTGCTATATTCTACACACTTGGTCAGCGCCACGGTCTCGATCTTGGTGGTGGTTTGCCATATTATGTTATCGGTAAAGATATGGACAAGAATGAAGTCTATGTAACGACCGATCTGAATGACAAAAGTCTCTGGAAGACCGACGTCCTACTTCATTCTGTACACTGGATTAATAAACAGCCAGCTGCAGGAACCTATAAAATTCGCATACGACACCGTGCGCCATTAGTGAATGCGCGTTTGGTGATTGGTGACGATGCAACTGCACAGTTAGTCGTTGACGATCAGCAGCGGGCCATTGCCGCCGGGCAATCAGTTGTCATTTACGACGAGGAAATGTGTATTGGAGGGGGAATTGTCGCTAGCTGATAATAACGGTGAGTTCGAAGGGTATTATGTACTGCAGTTGTGTAAATGCAAGGGGTTATTCAAGCGGTGTATGGGCCGCTTGGACAGGTGCGTAATTAGTTTTCGTCTGTTATAATAACAGATATGAACGCCCAGCAAATCCGCAACGAATACCTACAATTTTTCAAAGATCGACAACACGAAATTATTGAACGAGCACCGCTCATCCTCAAGGATGACCCGACGACATTATTTACCGGTAGTGGTATGCAGCCGCTATTGCCATACCTTTTGGGCGAGAGTCACCCAGCGGGTGTACGACTAGTGGACAGTCAAACATGCCTGCGTGCGCAGGATATCGAAGACGTTGGTGACAATCGTCATACGACGTTTTTTGAGATGCTCGGTAACTGGAGTATGGGCGATTACTTTAAAGAACAGCAGATTCGCTGGTTCTTTGAATTTCTGACTGAAAAAGCTGGCGTAGACGCGAATAATCTGTACGTCACCTGTTTTATTGGCGACGAAAAGCACGGTATTCCGCGTGATACTGAGGCAGCCGAAATCTGGCAAAAAGTGTTCCAAGAAAAGGGACTTAGCGCCGAGATCGCCGAAATCGGTAGCCAAGCGGACGGCGACAAGCGCGGTATCAAACCGGGCGAGCGAATCTTTTATTACGACGACGGTGAAAACTGGTGGAGTCGTGGCGGCGGTTTAGATAAAACGCCAATTGGTGATCCGTGCGGTCCAGACAGCGAAGTGTTTTATGACTTTGGGGCAGAACATCAAGACGAAAGTTACGGATTGGCGCACCCTGCAAGTGACGGTGGTCAGTTCATGGAAATTGGTAACCAGGTGTTTATGCAGTATCGCCGGCTTGCAGATGGAAGCTTTGAGCCGCTTGAGCGCAAGAATGTCGACTTTGGCGGTGGACTAGAGCGTATCGCAGCAGCACAAATTGGCAGTCCTGATGTATTTAAGATCAGCTTACTATGGCCGATTATTGAAAAGCTACAAACGATTAGCGGCAAAAAGTACGACACTCACACTAACGCCATGCGAGTAATTGCCGATCACCTGCGTGCAGCGACATTCATGGCAGTTGACGGCTGTGTGCCGAGCAACAAAGAACAGGGTTATGTCATGCGTCGTTTGCTTCGCCGGGCGATTCGTTTTGCGTTTGATCTAGGTATCGAGCAGAACTTTATGGAACAAATCGTGCCAACCATCGCTGACTTGTATCATGATGACTATCCAGAAGTTGCAGCGAAACGTGACGAGATTATTGCGATACTTGTAAAAGAAGAAAAGGCATTTCGTCAGACGCTTCGAAAAGGTTTGAAGCAAATGGAAAAGTTTGCCGAGAACGGACTAACGGGTACTGAATTATTTACCCTCTACGATACATTCGGTTTTCCTGTCGAACTTTCAACCGAAGAGGCGTTTAAGCAAGATATTAAACTTTCGGAAAATTGGCGCCAAGAATTCGACGACAAAATGACAGAGCAGCGTACTCGTTCGCAAACGGCAGCGAAAGGTACGTTCAAGGGTGGCCTTGGCGGTCAAACATTACAGCACAAAAAGTACCACACTGCGACGCACCTTATGTATGCAGCACTTAAACAAGTCGTTGGCGACCATGTCACGCAGCACGGCAGTAACATCACCGAAGAGCGCCTGCGTTTTGACTTTAATAACGATGAGAAGGTAACCCGCGAGCAGCTCGACGAAGTTGAGAAGCTCGTAAACGAATGGATTAGCTGGGACTTGCCGGTGTCATTTGCTGAATATCCTACTGCTCAGGCGTTCGAGATGGGCGCAATCGGTGCATTTGGTGATAAATACGGCGACACAGTTAAAGTTTATAAAATGGGCGACGAACCAAAGCGTGTTAGCTTTGAAATCTGCGGTGGCCCACACGTTGATCATACTGGTCAACTTGCCGAGGACGAAAAAGTCTTCAAGATCACCAAAGAAGAATCAAGCTCTGCGGGCATTCGCCGCGTCAAAGCTGTTCTCGTGTAGCTATTCCTCTATTTTCCTCGTATCATCATACACGGCAACGTCTCGTATCTGTTCGGGCTGTACAGGATGAGCATTTTCTATATGTACTTTGATAAATTCAGCAGTCCTATTGTAGTCTGATATATCAGCGGACAAGGGCTCATGAGCTTGATTTGCTTGGCGCGCATCGTCGATGTAGAAGTGTATTGATATGCCTTCGACCATATTGATTTCAGTTAGTACTGAACGCTCATTTAGGTGGAGCACTCTTGCATCGTCAACTTCTACTTTTGACTGCTGGATGACCTGGCAAATTCGGCTAGAAATGATCTCGCCATAATCATCAGTGTACTCAATAAATCCATTCATCGGAGCGTCTGTGTGTCTATCTTTGGCAGCCTGCAGATCATACCGTAGGTTACCGCTGTAATACTGCGAGTGTTTTTGCAAGAGGTCAACTAGTACTTCGTATAGCTGAGCATCGTTGAGATTAAGATCCCTGAACTGAGAGTAGTCACCTGTCTGGCTGGGGTAACATAGGCTAGCAATATATTGGCTCAATTCGCCTTGGCTTATTGGGGCGACACGCTTCTGTTCTCCGTCAGAGAGTGTAACGGTATCATGAGTAGTCATATCATAGTAATAGGCTGGTCTATGAACGTTTAATAGTGTCTGTTCATCTGTTTCGGCGTTAGCAAATAAAAACAGAAGCGTCAGTTCGGACGCAGGATCTCCTTGCGTCATTGCTGTGTCGATTTGTACTTCTTCGAGCGTTCCGTAGGCGTCCTGGGCTTGCTGTACTATTTCGGGAAGTGCTGCATTTCGAATATTGCTGTCGTAGAAGAGGGCGGTATACTCTGATACATCAGCTATTTTTTCGGTATTTAAAGCTTCGATAAGGCGAGACGTATCTTCAATAATATCGGCGGCAACTTTAAAGTATTCCAGGCTTGGGCTGTTTGATTCAGGCCTCTCTGTTTCCTGAGACGAACGGGTGGGTGTGCGCTTCTCTGGATTGGTCATAAATTTATTATAACACGAATATAATAAAAACACAACATTATAGCACCATAAGCACCTTTGGTATATAATAGTGACATCTATGGTTTTCGATAAAATACGAGCGGCACGCAAGCAAGAAGCAGACAGTGAATATATCGTCGGTCTTGACATTGGGACAGAATTTGTAAAAGCACTTATCGCAAAAATAAACGGCGACGAACTTGAGATAGTTGGTGTCGGTAGGGCGCGACAAGATATTAGCGATATGCATAGCGGCGCAATTGCTGATATTTCTGGGGTAGTACGTAACTGCGAAGAAGCGCTTGCCGAAGCTGAGGATCAGGCAGGATTACAGGCTAAAAAAGTCGTGATTGGTATTGCAGGTGAGTTAGTCAAAGGCGTTACTAATACTATTCGTTACCGTCGTCCACAACCAGACCGACCTCTTGATGTCGCTGAAATGGAATTTATTATCGAAAAGGTCCAGGAACGCGCACAGGGTAAAGCTCAAAAACAGATTGCACTAGAGACGGGTAACGAAGACGTTGAAGTGAAGCTGGTTAACTCGGCGCTTGTCAGTATTCATATTGATGGCTACAAAGTAAGTAATCCTATAGGATTCCAGGGGCGAGACGTCGCTGTGCAGATTTATACCGCCTTTGCGCCGATGGTACACATTGGGGCACTTGAACGCGTGGCAACCGACCTCGCGCTTGATCTTGTTGCTGTTGCCGCCGAACCATTTGCTGTCAGTCGCTCTGTCCTAGGAACGGATGCTAGTAGTAACTTTACTGCCATACTGACCGATGTCGGCGGTGGTACTACAGACATCGCAGTCGTTAACGATGGCGGCGTTGAAGGCACAAAGATGTTCGGTATCGGTGGACGCAGCTTTACGCGTACAATCGCCAGCGAAATGGACTTATCGTACAACGATGCAGAAAAACTAAAAGTAAATCTCGACAACGAGCAAATTAAAGCCACGGTGCGCAAAAAAGCCGAAGCCGCGATTGATAAAACGCTCGACGTCTGGATATCTGGAGTAGAACTAGCACTGAGCGAGTTTGATTCTGTTGATCATCTTCCGAACCGTATATTACTTTGCGGTGGCGGCGCGAGCCTAGACCAATTAGTCGAAGCGCTTAATGGCCGCGAATGGTACAAAGATTTGCCGTTTACAAAAAAACCAACCGTTCATCACATACAGCCCGAGGAGGTTGTCGGAATTAGTGACACCACGGGGAGTGTAAAAGACCATACATTCATTACCGCCATGGGATTGTTACGAGTTGGCTATGATACAATAGTAGGCAGTAGCGACAGTGATACGATCAAAGAAAAACTGAATCGGTTACTGAGAATATAAATATGCAAAAAGACGTAATTTACATTGATGTAGAAGATGACATTACCGCTATAATCGGTAAAGTTAACACATCAAAAGAAAAAGTAGTAGCACTTGTACCGCCAAAAAGAATTGGTGTACTGCAAAGTGCTGTTAATCTTCGTCTATTAAAGCGTGCCGCTGAACAGCACAATAAACATCTGGTATTGATTACAAACAACCAGGCGTTATTAGGTCTGGCAAGTAGTGCAAAACTACCCGTAGCAAAAAATCTACAAAGCAAACCAGAAGTGCCCGAGATCGCCGCGCTGTCAATTGACGACGACGATGATATTATTGACGGCGCACAGTTGCCGATTGGCGATCACGTCTCATCTGCTGCGGCAAAACCAGCCGTTCCAGACAGTGCAATTTCTGATCTCGATATCGACGGTGACTCACCGCGTCGGGCTACGCCGCCCGTAGGAGCTGATAGAGTGAGTAAGCCACGAGTAAAAAGTAGTGCAAAGGTGCCGAGCTTTAATAAATTCCGTAAAAAGTTCATTATATTCGGTGGCCTAGGTATTCTATTTATAGGATTTTTAATATGGGCAATTTGGTTTGCACCCCGTGCGACAATTATCATTGATGCACGGACGACAAACCGTGAGGTGAAATCTAGTATTACTCTAGGTGCCGATCTACAGACAAGCGCTGAAAAGGCGACTATTACGTCGTTAACCAAAGAAGAAAAGATAACCACTTCAGTTGATTTTGACGCCACAGGTACACAAGAAGTCGGCGAAAAAGCAACGGGTACTTTGACGTTGTCACGGTCGACTCCTGGTAGCGTTAGTGTGCCATACGGTTCGGGATTCAGTAACGGTGACTGTACGTTTGTAACGCAGTCACAGGCGAATGTACCGGGCGCAAGTCCTGTTTGGAACGGTTCTGGATTTTCTGTTTCGCCAGGTACGGTGGATGTAAAGGTCCAAGCCGTGGCCGTAGGTGATCAATGCAACTTGTCTGCAAGAGGCTACGAATCGACCGTTGAAGGAGTGACTGCGAGTGGATCGCAAATGGCTGGCGGATCGAAAAAGACAATCAAAATTGTCACCCAGTCAGATGTCGTTAAGGCATCTCGGCAATTAGATCAACAAAATTCTGACGAGGTCAAGGCAAAATTAAAGGCTAAATTCGCTAGTGATGATATTGTCATAGATTCAAGCTTTGTATCATCTGGTGAAGAACCAACTTCCACTCCTGCAATTGGTCAAGAAGCAGTATCTGGAAAAGCGAAACTAACTCGTGCACCAATCTATAAAATGACCGCCGTATCAAAAGACAATCTCGATACGTACCTAAATGAAGCTCTCAAAGAAACACTCGAAGGTAGTAATAGCCAGCGCGTTTACGATAATGGATTAAGTAACGCAACATTAACAGACTTTAAACAAAGTGAGCGGACGGCTTCAGTTACCTTGACTGCAACAGGTAAGGTTGGTCCAAAAATTGATGACGAAAAGATAAAAGAGCAAGTTAAAGGTCAGAAATATGGAGAAATCCAGGCCGATCTAAAATCTATTGATGGTATCAACGATGCCGATACGAAATTCTGGCCATTCTGGGTGCAAACGGTTCCGAACGATACGAATAAAATTAAGATTGAATTCAAACTTGAGCATGGGGCTAAAAGCTAAAAATATCATCGCACTTGACGTCGGCGAAAAGCGTATCGGCGTCGCAACGGCAACGGATTCTATCCGCATTGCCATTCCGTTCACGACGCTTGATGTTGATGGATCCGAGCTACGTGAAATCGCAAAAATAATCGCCAGAGATTCTACTGATGTCGTTGTTGTCGGCTATCCGCGCAATCAATCAGGTGAGACGACAGCGCAAACCGTCTACTCAGAAACGTTTGCGGCACAACTAGACGGCATGGTCGACAAGATTGTGTTTCAGGACGAATCGCTGACGAGTGTCATGGCGGAAGATCAGTTAAAAAGAGACAAAAGACCTTATACAAAAGCGGATATTGATATGCGAGCAGCAGCAATCATCCTACAAGATTATTTGGAGAGTAATTAAATGCAGCCAGAAAATAAGAATCCGCAAGATATACAGCCCGTAGGTCCTCCGACAGAACTGCCGCGTCCCCGCGTACGTATGAGTGACATTCGCCCTGTGCGGCCGATTTCAGATATACGCACTGATGCCGTTAATAATGTTCAGTCTGCGAATCCTAACGTGCAGGCTACGTCACCTGTTGACGCACCTGCGTCTACGCAAACTACACCAGCCACACCAGTAAAACAGGTTCACCCTGGTGATCACTTGCTAGAAGCTCCGCACGAACCACTGCTCGGTGATGGTGCGGTACCAGAGCGTCCAAAAAAGAAACGCTCAAAAGTAAAAGTGTTACTCTATTCACTGTTTGTACTTGTGCTATTGGCGGCTGTAGCGGCCGCAACTGCTGTTTGGTGGTATCAACAGCAATTAACACCAGTTACATCAGGTGATGCAAAGCAGGTACGTCTGACGGTACAACCTGGAAGTTCGCCGGCGATGATTGCTGATAATTTGAAAGAAGCGGGCCTTATTCGGAGCCAACTAGCATTTACCGTGTATGTAAAACTTTCTGGCACTCAGGATACGTTAAAGGCGGGTACGTACAGTCTAAAGCCGAATGAATCTGTTGCCCAGATTGTCGAGCATCTTGTAGCTGGCAAGCAAGATACCTTTTCGCTGACATTTTTACCGGGTGATACGCTTGCAAATAATCGCAAGAAATTAATCGATGCTGGTTACGAGCCGGCTGACGTCGATGCTGCGCTCACAAAAACATACGATAGGCCACTTTTTGAGGGAAAGCCTGCTTCGGCCGATCTAGAAGGGTATATATTTGGTGAAACGTACGAGTTCAGTACGACGGCTACTGTTGAATCGATACTAGCTAAGACATTCGACGAGTACGAGAATTATATTACAAAAAATAATATCGTCAGTGGACTAAAGAAACAGAATTTAACGCTGTATCAGGGCATCACGCTGGCGTCTATCGTGCAAAAGGAAGTGTCAGGTCCAGAAGATTCGCGGCAGGTGGCACAGGTGTTCTTTAGCCGTATAAAGCAGGGGATGCCACTGGGTGCTGACGCAACGTTTGTTTTTGCCGCCAAAAAAGAAGGCCGACAGCCTACCGTCGATTTTGATTCGCTATACAATACACGAATTCACAAGGGACTGCCTCCGGGGCCAATATCTGTACCAGGAGCGAATGCTTTGTTAGCGGTGACTAATCCGGCCGCTGGTGACTTCTTGTACTTTGTTAGTGGTGACGATGGTAAGAACTACTTCTCTCGCACACTTGCTGAGCACGAGGCTAATACGAGGGCACACTGCAAGAAAAACTGCTCACTTTTTTAACTAAACCTTAAAAATTTGACAAAAAGAGTATGTTAAAAAATATATTGACATATTAAGCAATAGTCTATATAATTACATACAGCACATTTGTGAGTTTGCCACAGTACAGGATTAGTCAAAATAATGACGATTGTGTAGAACAAGTGGAACACAAACAACCAAATGCGCCTACCGACAAATGTCGCACGGGTACCGAAATGAACATTTTCAAACCTAATACTAATTAACGAGAAATCGGTCGAACGTACCCCGTTCCCTCTGTCTATTTGCGAGATAGCGAGAAGAAAGACAAAGTAAGGTAGCGCCCCTATAGCAATATTGGTGGCAGGAGAACAGTAATTCGTAATCAAAACAATTCGGGTGATGCCCTACAGGCGTCAAATGATGAGCTACGACAACAAGTCCTAGCCCGCAAGACAAACACCCGTAAAAAGAAAACAACCCCTAAATTAAGCGTATTAGCCGCTTATGTAGGTTCATTTGTTCTTATTATTTCGATCATTGCCGTTGGATACAAGCCACCTCAGTCAATCGAGGCGGCTTCGGTAAGCCAAACTCCTCAAACAGCGCCTATTGCCACCGCTGGTTCACCGTCAGTCGATGAAATTATGGCAACTGATGTCGCAGCAAACCTAGCTGAGCAGACAAATATGTCAGTTGCAAACAACGTTGCCAACTTGTCTGTGTCGCTGGCGGCAAAGACTGAGCTTGCGCAGACGTCAGAGACGGCAATTAGCAAGCCTCAGATTATTCAGCCGACTGCTGCAAGTCGTGAAATAAGCACGTACATCTCTAAACAAGGTGATACAGTTCAATCAGTTGCCTCTGCGCATGGTCTTTCGGCAGATACTATCCGCTGGGCTAACAATCTTGCCGCAGATACATTAGATGCAGGTAAAAACCTGACTATCCCGCCTGTTGACGGCGTTGTATACACATTAAAGCAAGGTGATACGCCCGATAGCGTAGCCTCTACTTATACTGCAGACAAAAACCGCGTCATATCGTTTAATGACCTTGAGAGCGGTATTATTGCCGGAAAGCAAATCGTTATTCCTGGTGGAGTACTGCCAGAAACGCAGCGTCCAGGATATCAAGCCCCTGTTGCCCCAAGCCGTAGTGGTAGTTCATACGACGGTGGATCAGGGTACCGCGTCAATTCAGGTATATCAAGTGCATCTGTAGGCAATAAATATGCTTGGGGTAACTGTACGTGGTATGCATACGAACGTCGTGCTCAAATGGGTCGCCCTGTGGGTAGTTTCTGGGGTAACGCGAATACTTGGGCCGTGTACGCTCGATCATCAGGCGTGACTGTTAACCGTACACCACTTCGTGGAGCTGTACTAGTAGACACTGCTGGATACTTTGGTCACGTTGGTGTTGTCGAAAGCGTTGCAGCAAACGGCGATATTACTATCAGTGAAATGAACAATTATGCATACGGCGGGTTCGGTATTGTAAACCACCGTACGATCCCAGCTGGTCAAGCATCATCTTATCAATATATTCACTAGAAAATATAGATAATAAAATGTCAAAATCTCCTCTGTTAATTTAGAGGAGATTTTGCTATAATAAAAGTAATATGTTTGTCGATACAGCAAAAGTAACCATCGCAGCAGGACGAGGCGGCAATGGAGCCGTCAGTTTTCGGCATGAAATCTACATTGATAAAGGTGGCCCAGACGGCGGCGACGGCGGTAAGGGTGGCGATGTTATCTTTGAAGCAACGGAAAATCTAAACACCTTGATTGACTTTCGCTTCAAGCCAGAGCTAAAGGCAAAACACGGCGAAAAGGGAAGCAAGCAAAACAAGCGCGGACGTTCTGGTGAAAGCTTGGTTGTAGCTGTCCCTATGGGTACACTCGTAAAGCGTGACGGAAATGTCATCGCTGATTTGACCGAGAACGGCGAACGACATGTTATCGCACGTGGCGGCGACGGTGGATTCGGTAACGCCCACTTTAAATCATCTGTTCGACAGACACCTCGAATTGCAGAATTAGGTGAAATGGGCGACGCTTTCGAAGCCGAGCTTGAACTGAAGCTACTTGCTGACGTTGGATTAGTTGGATTTCCAAATGCTGGTAAGTCAACATTCCTGTCTGTTGTCAGCAATGCGCGACCAGAAATCGCTGACTATGCCTTTACGACACTGACGCCGAACCTTGGTGTTGCAGATATCGATGAAAGCAGCTTGCTGATTGCCGACATTCCAGGTCTTATCGAAGGCGCGAGTGAAGGAAAAGGACTAGGCGATGCATTCCTGCGACACGTCGAACGTACAGCCGTACTATTGCACCTTATCGATGTATATAGCAACGATATCGCGGCTGATTACGAAACGATCCGCCATGAACTTGCTGGATACAGCACAGAGCTGACCGATCGACCAGAGATTATTGCTTTGACGAAAACAGAAGGACTGGATGTTGACATTATTCAAATGCAAAAAGACACACTGCAAGTAGTTGCACCTGATGCAAAGATATTTGTCATCTCGTCTGCGGCGCACGTTGGACTCAAAGAACTACTACGTGAACTACGAGACACCGTTACCGAGAACCGTCGCATAAAAGAAGCTGTCGTCGAAGATGCCGATGATGAACTACTCGTCATTACAATCGGTGATGCTGAAAAAGCAGCCAGCTGGACAGTAGAATATGATGAAACTAAAAAAGTATATATCGTGCGCGGTGAAAAAATCGAGAAATTTGCTCGTCGAACTAACTTTGACGGATTTGAAAACGTCAACCGACTACGTGACATTATGAAGAAACTAAACATTACGCACGAACTTAGTCGCAAAGGCGCAGTTGGTGATAGTGTGATACGAATTGGCGTCAGCGAATTTACACTACTGGAACAGTAGTTACCTCGCTATATTGACGGTCTCCATGGAACTCTGTATGATGGAATAAGCAACGCGCTTATGTTACGCATTTAATGAAGGGCATCCATGAATCAATTGACGCGCAGTAAAAAGAATCTCAGGGGTTTCACAATCGTCGAACTTATCGTCGTTATCTCGATTATAGGTATCTTGGCATCGATTGCGATTGTTTCGTATACGGGGACTCAGAACAGGGCAAACAAAAGTAATTATGAATCGTATGCTTCGCAGGTCAAACTGAAGCTAGGTGAATACTTCACTGACCGCAGTGCTTATCCTGCTGATAAGCCGGCTGTGATGACTTACCTTAACGCTGTTGGTGGCGGTGCGCTCTCGACGGAATTCAATAAACCTGACTATGTGTATGCCTGTACTAATTCATGCCAAGGATTTACGATTACGGTTACTAAGGATAAATGGAAGGGCGCCTCTTCTGATTCCAATCTTGTGATTACGAATTAGTCTGAACGTATAAAATATGCAGGCACGACAGCGCAAATATCAACAGCAGGGTTTTACGATTATTGAACTGATTGTTGCAACGGTGTTGTTTGCGATTGTAATCGGGCTTGCAACGACAGGGTTCGGTGCAATTCAACAGGTTCAGCGTAATGAACGTTATTATGACATGGCGAGTACCGCCGGCCAGCGTATCATCGAGGAATTGAGAAACGGGCAATACAATACATACGATATCCGCACGGAGCCCTATGATATATCTAGTATGCTACCGAGTAGCCTGCCGAGTGGCATCGCTTTATTGCAGGTTAGCCAGGGACCCATAGATGATGAACATAAGGTATTATCGGTTGATGTTAAGTTTGACGTTGGGACGTACCAGCGTCACGTGTATGTGACGGGAGTTATTGCCCCAGGAGGAATAACACAATGAATCGGAGCAATCTAGGGTTTACTATTGTCGAGTTGATGGTGGGTATCGGTGTTTCGTCGATACTGATCGTGTCGATAGTGGCAATGTTTGCGGTGTTCCTGCAGCAAGGTCCAAGGACGCAAATGCGTAACGAGATGGCGACAAATCTCCAAAATGCCCTCGAGCGCATCAACGACGACGTGCGAAAAGGTACTAATATTGCAGTATATAACACGATTGCTGATCCGAATGCGCCTACGTCATTAATGGGGGAATATGCCAATGTGCCCGGTCCTGACTCAGATCCAAGCAACAACCATACGTGGCGCATAGGTTCTAATAGATTAATTATTAATCAGACACCTGTTGATAGTGCCGGTAATCCAATCTATACAGATGCTGATTACGCCGCGGGTAGTAAAAATACCATTATTTATTACGTGTATAATAATGCCCTGTATCGACGGACAGTTGCGGTACCGACATCGGTGTATCCGAATAATGTTGCGAGTACCACGACCTGCTCTCGGGTACCACAGGGTGGATGCCAGGGTTCGGACATCAAAGTGCTTGATAATCTGAAAGCGAGCCTGGGTGCCGACTCGTTTAAGGTACTGTATTATAACGTTGGCGGCGGTGAAATTCAGAACACGAAATTGAGCGAGGATGGTCCAGTGCCTGACTATACCGGGTTTATTCAGGCCCGAGCCGTTGCTGTTTCACTTACTACTCAATCCGGACCTGTAGCTGGCGGGGAGCCGATTGAGTTAGCGAATTCAATGCGCATGCAGATTCGCGGTAGTTTCAATACAGTTCCACCAGAAGAACCAGCGCCACCTGTACCGTCGATTAATATTGGCGAACCGGGTGTGATGGCAGGTCCGGGCGGTTTGATAATGCGCACATTCGGTCACGTTGCTGGGGGTGATGTTTATGTAATGGGACAGATAAGGTCGTCGGAGTTTGGTAGTATTGGCGGTAACTCGTCTGCAGGTGGTTCCCCGCCTAGTTCTGGTGCGGGTGCGAATGTATTTGCTGCGAACATAGCATGCGGCACAACCGACTTCCCTAAATATTGTACCGGCCAGCAGCCAGTCAGCATGACGGGTTCCTATTCAGGCGTGTACGGTGCAGTGTGCGCTACGGGTCAAACGGTCAGTACGGGTATTGTTGCTTTTGGAGGTCTGCAAGGACTACGACTGGGTTGTGAAGCGCCAACTGTTAATTTGCCGGCCTTTAATAAGGCGGAGTTTGTAGGCAGGATGACAGGCGGGACGGCAGCTGGATCATCCGTATCATGTTCTAACCAATGGCAGACAACGACACTTGCCAAGAACATGACGTACACGGGGGATGTCTCGTCTAATAGTAACTGCAAGCAACGACTCGAGGGGAGTGTATATATCAAAGGAAATCTTACGCTTGGTGAACGTACGGTCTTGACTGTGTCCGACTCGGTCGGTGCGGTGCGTCCAGTGGTGGTGGTGAACGGTCGCATTGACGCCCGTGTGCTCGCGTCTATTGTACCGAATAGTCAAGGCACAACACCGTATTTCATTAGTTTCTTTTCGAGCGACAGTACCTGTTCTAACAGTGATTCGTGCACTGCGACCACCCCAGCAAAGTTAAAGGAGACACTCGATAGCTACCAAGGCTCCAGCTGTATGGCAGGTCTTGCGTGCGGTGCAGCCCCCCCGATCAGGATCTCTCAGGTTAGTGCATCCGGTTCGACATTCTACGGATACTTTGGTGAGGTGTACATGGAAAATTACGCGACAGTCGGCGCAGTTTCAGGTCAGCGTATATGGGTTTCAAATACGAATATAATGATGAACGCAGGATTATAGATGATTCACCAAAATTTTAAGAGCAAGAATAGAGTGACGAGTGGCTTTACGGTCGTCGAGCTACTCGTGGTAGTTGCGGTTATTGGAATCTTGGCCGCGGTGAGTGTGAGCTGGATAACCAGCAGTGCGAACCGTGTTGCCAGGGACAGCGCGGTCTCATCCGCGCAGCAGGTAAAGCAGGAGCTATCATCGTATTATTCCAGCAAGGGACGCTATCCTCAGACACGGGCGCAGGTGGTTCAGTATTTGAATACAGAGCGCAATAAATCGAGCCTAGCAACCGAATTTAACAAGACGTCGCTGTATGATTACCAAGCTTCGACAGCTAATGGCAGCGCCTGCTCGGCAACGGCGCAGCCAGTGTGTGAAAAGTATATTATTACAGTGAAAAAATCAGGCTGGGGTGGTTCGGCTGGTGACGTAGATGTAACGGTAGTGCCATAGGATAAAAACGATGAATATATTTAAACAGACGAATAAGAGGCTAGTAAGGCAACGGCGCGATAGCGAACAAGGCTATCTGATAGTTGTTGCGGTTGTTGTTGCTACAATCCTATTTGGTTTATCAATGGCTCTTGCCGGGCTGGTGTCCAGTAAATATGCCAAGACCGCAGAGAATAATTCCGTTGTTAACGCATTGTACGCTGCCGAGGCCGGTGTTACCGATACGGTTGCGCAACTTAATACGCAGGGCATCTTTTCAGGTTATCCAAATAACGCCCGTAAGGTCCTTTATTCTACGCCTGAACGTGGTCGTGCGGAGTACTCAACTACTGTGACAGATAGCGGTGGTAGCGTTATTGCAGTGACTTCAACCGGGTATATTTATAACCGCAATACAGCTGCAGCGGGGTCTCAGGAGTCTGCTAAGCGTACAGTGCGGGTGGTTTTGCAGCGGAATGAAGTACCAGCGCAGGGCAATATCCTGGCAGGCTCTGGTGGTATTGGAATAAAAGGTGTAGCACTCGCTCCATCGGGTCAATTCGGTTCGATGACAACCACGCTCGGTGTCGTCTTCTCGCGCGGTAAGATCGGTATGACTCAGACAACGGCGATTCTCGGTTCCACCGATAGGTCGATGGAGGTAAGAGTGGGGAACATCGGCTGTGGTAATGCGACTAACTGGCCACAGCCCTGCGGCTCAGGAAGTCAGCCGATAACTCTGCAGAACGGTGCGCGTATCTACGGGACGGTTTGTGCCAACAATCAAACGGACGCTACGAACATTTTGCCGGGCCCAGTAGGCGAAGGTCTAAAGCCGGGGTGTACGGTTTCGTCATCGCAGAGAATGCAGTTCCACAAGCAAAGCTTTACTTCAAAAATGACGAATACGATTACCGGCAACGCAGCATCATGTAGTCCAGGGTTCGGGGGTGCGATTACGCGAACCTATGAACCGAACACCAAGATTAATGGAGACGTGACAATTGACGGGGGTAATAAGAACTTTGGCGATTGCAAGGTATACGTCAAAGGTGACGTATATATTACCGGAAATCTGAACATCGTCGGAGATTCAAAAATATACGTATCGGAAGACGCAGGTTCGAGGAAACCAAGAATTATCGTTAATGGAAAAGTACTTATTGATATCGAGTACCCCGCTACGGGAATTTATAAAAACAGCCAGGGTACACCAATGGGAATCGTCAGTTTCTGGGCGCAAAATTATGCGAACTCATCGAGTTGCTCGAAAAGTGATACGTGTGCGAATATATCGTCATCTGAAGCGTACGCGTCTGTGTATCGAGACCTGACATCCATGGGTAGTTTATTCGGTGGTACATGGGCGTCGTCCGTCAATGACGCTACAAGGGTCCGGAGTGTCGAAAACGGCGTCCTCGACGGGCTTGTCGGCTATTCGTACTTCGGAGTCACTTTCTTTGAAACGGGTGCTGGCGTACACGTGGCTGGTATTGGCGGTGAGGGGTTAGCAGTGTCCTTGTGCGGAGCGAGTCCGTTTGGGTGCCTTATTAACACGACCCCGAAAAGTTTGGTCGTTGTCGACGACTCACCGTTTACTGGTATCCTGATGCTGTCAAGCTACAAGCTTCTCGATTACCAGCAGGTATATTAAATAGCTCTCTGCTATACTGGACTATAAGTATGGCACAAACATTCTTCTTTTATGACTTAGAGACAAGCGGGTTGAATGCGCGTGAGTCACGCATTATGCAGTTTGCGGGTATTCGCACTGATACGGATTTTAACCCGATTGGTGAACCGTACAATATCCTTGTGGCGTTAAATGACGATACGTTACCGAGCCCGGAAGCATTGATGGTGACAGGTATTTCTCCGCAACAGACAGTAGACGAGGGATATACAGAAGCTCAATTTTCAAAACTGCTTTGTAGCGAGGTCTTCACGGACGAAACGATTGCGATTGGTTTTAATAACATTCGTTTTGATGATGAATTTATCCGTCACTTATTCTGGCGGAACTTTTACGATCCGTATGAATGGTGCTGGAAAAATGGCTGTGGCCGGTGGGATCTACTGGACGTTGTCCGCATGACGCGTGCCCTGCGTCCTGAGGGGATTGTCTGGCCGGTGGATAGTGAAGGTCGGGCAACGAACCGACTAGAGCTCCTGACAAAAGAAAACGGCATCGATCACCTGAAGGCCCACGACGCACTGAGTGATGTCGAGGCATTAATTGCCGTCACAAAACTGATCCGTGACAAACAGCCGCAGCTATTCAAATACTTATTTGACATGCGTGAAAAGAATGCCGTCAAAAAGTTAGTCAACCTCGATGACAAGAAGCCATTTGTCTATACTAGTGGCCGGTATGATGCCGAACATAATAAAACAACCGTTGCCCTTCCACTGGCGCCCGGCAAGAATGGCAATGTTATCGTGTATGATCTGCGCTATGACCCGACACCGCTGTTGAACCTTGATCAGAAAGCACTTGCAAAAATGTTGTATGCTTCCTGGGAGGAGCGTCAGAAAGACGGTTTTATTAAACTGCCCGTCATGGAACTGCAGTACAATCGTGCTCCGGCTGTGGCCCCACTGGGTGTTCTTGAGCAGGCAGATGGCTGGAAGAATACCCATCTCGACCTCGAAACGGTTGAAAAGCACAGGGCGACGCTACTGTCTGCGCCGCATTTTGCGGAGAACATCCGCGGGCTAT
>JAZQPT010000036.1:0-55716 GCA_045628725.1 Saccharimonadales bacterium (SeqCode) | reverse complement strand
CGTTTACTGCGGTTGATGGATTTGTCCAATCGCTTCATGCAATTGAATAGCTACGGTGATTATGCGTGATAAACATACGGCAGATTTGCTATAATAGAAATACTTAGGCACGTAATATGACAGAGGAGAATGTATGAATCGCAAATGGCTGGTTCCGGGAATTATTGTTGGTGTAATTGTACTAATTGCAGCGTTTATTATTGGCGGCTATAACGGACTGGTTGGGCAGCGTGAAAGTGTGAATAAATCATTCGCGAACCTGCAGTCACAATATCAGCGCCGAGCGGACCTAGTGCCGAATTTGGTAAACACGGTTAAAGGCGCTGCGAACTTTGAACAAAAGACACTTACCGATGTCGTAGAGGCGCGTGCACGAGCGACAAGTATATCGATTGACCCTAGTACGGCAACCCCAGAACAGATTGCGCAATACCAAGAATCGCAAGGTGAATTAAGCCAGGCGCTTGGTCGTTTACTTGCTGTGACAGAGAACTATCCTGAACTAAAAGCAGTTGCTGGTTTCCAGGACCTGCAAGTGCAACTAGAGGGCACTGAGAACCGAATTGCAGTTGCTCGCAACGACTTTAACGAGGCTGCATCGGCATATAATACACGCATTCAAACTTTCCCAACGAATATTACCGCAGGTATATTTGGTTTCGATAAGTTCCCTTATTTCGAAGCTGAAAAAGGTGCCGATAAAGCTCCTGACGTAAACTTCGAATAAATCAAGGAGGCTTATGTTCGCAAGATTTGTTCGATTCGGACTGGCTCTTGCCACTCTAGGATTTCTGTTTTCAATCGCAGCACCATCAAATGTTGCCGCGTTCAGTGTGCCGCCAAAGCCAACAGATATACCTATTGTCGATCAAACAAAGACGCTTACCGACGAACAAAAAGCGGCACTGGCAGGGCAAATTGCTAACGAGCGCGCAAAATCAGGCAATCAAATCGCCATTGTTATGGTGCCTTCACTTGCGGACGAATCAATTGAAGATTATTCACTCGCTATCGCCCGCGAGTGGGGAATTGGCACAAGTGAGAATAATAACGGCGTCCTGCTGCTCGTGGTAAAAGACGACAGACGGCTACGCATCGAAGTAGGAACAGGACTAGAAGGCGCGCTTACCGACGTACAAACGGGGCGTATTATCCGCAATGATATCACGCCGTTATTTAAACAAAATAAATACTATGAAGGTATTCAGGCTGGACTGACTAGTATTATCGCTTCGATTAATGGTGAATATACCGCTACGACAACGGCAAGTAAAAGTACTGGTTTTCCGTGGGAATTTGCATTCATTTTTGGAATGATGGGGCTTTCGTGGCTTGGTTCGATTTTGGGCCGTACTAAAAGTTGGTGGGCTGGTGGTGTTGTCGGTGGCGTGGCCGGCGGAGCAGTTGGTTTGATTCTAGGATCGTTAACTATCGGTCTGATTGGGGCTGGCCTGCTGATACCGATCGGACTGATTTTTGATAAAGTCGTCTCTGCAAACTATAGGTCGCACGCACGTCAGGGCGAAACGCCAAGTTGGTGGGCCGGGGGTGGATTCCTAGGTGGTGGTGGATCAGGTGGCGGATTTGGTGGTTTCGGCGGTGGCGGATTTGGCGGCGGCGGGTCGAGCGGAGACTGGTAGAGGCTGCGATACTGCTGCATCATGTAGAGTATAATAATGTCCAATAACATATGTATACAACTATTGATAAAACCGCAGAAGCAGTAAAGACTAGGCCATTCACTCGGACGACTCCGGTTACACGTGTATCGCGGGGTGGTATCGATGAAATAAATCCTGAAGATATCGTCTACGGAGAATACGCAAGCGGCGATAGTGACTACGGCACATGGATAGATCTGGTATACCTCGACGATGATATATTGAGGACTTACTCTGGCTCTGTAGACGCACACCATCCAGTTATCGAGGAGTTAAAAATACTCTTGAGATCCGAAGAAGTATTTTACTTGGTACTGATTCGTGAAGTGGAGTTAGGATTTGCGTTTAAACGTACCGACATCCTAGACATCAAAACTATGTCAACTATACAGGGAAATGCCAAACATGCGCCGTCGTGCGTATGGGAGATGCTTTTTAAGGACCGCGCAGTTCGTACACTTGAAGCTGAATACCAATCGTATTTCGCCTATGGCAATACCATTCGTCCAGCAAATATGAGTAACGAAACGATACTCGCCAAAATCTTTGTAGATGACAGTAAGGGACGAAAGTAATGAGTGTCATTCAACCAATATCAGAACGGTTGCTACGAGATTTTGAACCAAAGCAGTCGTGGCTGCTGCACGACAGTAGCGTGCACGGTGTTGACCATATGGCACGCGTGTTTATTCTGCAGGAACTGATCTGCGATATACTTGAATCGCAAAATACAGCTGTAAATAGAGAGGCCTTGCGCTGGGCATCTTCGACGCACGACATCGGGCGCATTAATGATGGGCTAGACCTAGATCACGGCACTCGTTCTGCGCGGTGGATAAGCGATAATTTATCAAATTATATGACACCTGAGCTGCTTGATGTAGTCACATATATCGTGCATTGGCATGTGCCGTCTGATGACAAAGCGCCGGTGATGACGACTGAATTGCAAGTGCTAAAAGACGCAGATGCGCTTGACAGGGTGCGCCTAGGGGATCTGGATCCTCGGTACCTTCGCACTGATGCTGCAATGTCGTTGATTGGCGTCGCCGAGGATTTATATGATTCATTCCTAAACGTACGCGGCGACGGTGATGATTTTAATTCTGTCGGGCGAGCGGCTCGAAGGATAGGTGCTGCGTAGGCCGCTATCTATCGAACACTTGGCGCACTCTAGACGAAAACTGATAATATGCAGTCGCCGCCACGCCCCAAGCAATGAAAAATAGTAGAAACAATACTACGAAAACACGAAATCCAGGTATATCCTGGTAATCTCCATACATCAGCGCAGCTATAAGGATGGCGATGCATATAGCCGTCAGTGAACCGAACAGTAAAATAGCTAGTGGTCGAGCTCGCTTAGATCGCCGAGGTGCCAGTGTTAGGTATGATATAGAAAAGGCAGTCAATGTCCAGCTGATTGCAACGACGGCGAAACCGCCAAGATCGACGGGTGGAAAGAACAGTGCAAAAGTGCCGGCCAGCGATATAAGAAAGATGCCCAGCATGATAATCGCTATCATAACGGTAAAAAATCCTAACCAGCCGCTAACAGGATTTTCGTTTCGGGACGCTTTTTCATTGCTATTATTCTTGATGCCCGCTGCCATGCCACGCCCAGCCTGAGAGGTCAGATGGGTGTCGCCTTTTTTACCCACAGCGTCAGCGATTTTATCAGATGCCGCCTGTTTCTCGCCGCTAATCCACACCAAAAGCGCCGCTGCTTCATCGCAAACATACAAGCGGCTGTCTTTTACATCGATGCCGTCACGTAGAGATTCGTCGGCTTGTTCAAAGCGGTGTTTTAATTTTTCAAGATCAGCGTACTCGATATACCCTGCGTTAATGGCGGCATCTAGGTCAATGATGACATCTTCAATTTCGCGAAGTAGCTTCGTTGTCTGCTGAGCAGTCGTTTTGTTCATTTGTTACAGTATAGCAAACCAGGCAAGCTAGTGTACTATATAAGAAATGAAGATCGATCCGATTCCTGCAATAAAAATTGACCCAATTCTAGATTACAAACAGAGTAGCTCTAATCGCCGCGCCTCGAATGGCAATAAAATCAGGAAATACTTGAAATATGGGCTTATAGTACTGGCTGTTTTTGTATTTTTGAAGTTTGATGCCATTTCGGATTACTATACCGTTCAAACGTTCGAAGGCGATTATCAGCTGGTTAATCTTGCAGATCAAGCAGGCTTGAATCTAAATGGCAAAGCCCTGTTTTTGTCCAAATCACCAGAACTAGTGACGGCGAACCGATTGTACGAATATTGTCCACGCAATGAAGGAGCGCTGGGCTGCTATGTGCCTAGTGAAGATAAGATATATATCCTGGAAATAACCACGCCGCCTTATTCACAAAGCATCCCTTCGACCATTGCACACGAGATGCTGCATGTAGCGTGGGAAGAATTATCATCTGATCAACGCGCACAGCTGACGTCGGCTATCAAAAAACATATGAATGAAAGCGTTGACGCTCCTACGCAATCGATTAAAAAAATCCTGACTACCTATGAAGATAAAGAGGCTATTCAAATTGGTGAATCACATTCCTTTATCGGTTCTGAGCTGAGCGAAGCCGCTACCGACCACATGCTAGACGAACACTATCGTTCGTATTTCTCGGACAGAGACAAATCTGCCGAGGCTAATGCGACGTATGTTGCAGACGTCGAGAATTTAAAAAATGGCCTCGATGCACGCGTCGCGGCTCTCGAAACTCGGCTAGGAGAATTGCAAGATTATGAAACAAAGTGGCTCCGGTCGTTTGATAGTGCATTTGCGCAAGATGCCTATTATGGCAACTACCGATCATATAATTCGAACGTTGAACGATATAACGGTAACTTACAAACATACAATGGTCTGGTTGATGAGTATGAAAAAGAGCGTGCATCACTGAACGCCAGTATAGACACCTACAACAATGCTATGAAAGCGATGCGCCCAGATAAACTGATTGATACTGTCAAAACAACTGCAGAGTAATACGGATCGCCTCCGTCTGCTGCTTTGATTTATTTTATTTCCAGTAGCTGAAAAAGGGAGTATAATCAAAAACTGGTTAAAATTTAAAAAAAGAATGGCCCTATGACTACCGGAGAGAATACGTATATGAATAATCCTGAACAAGAAATTATGAAAGAAACTGTGCAGTTAATCGCACCCGACGGACTAGGTTTTGGTGAAGGCGGTATAAGTGTGAAAGAGCAGGTTAAGCAAGGTATTCTGACCGAAGAGGCACCGAAGCATATTTACGATTTACTTACCAACGACCCAAACGCATTTAAAACCGTAGAAGCGAGCGACGATGGTTGCGGTGATGGCCGTCCATGGAATAAGGTCATCCAGCAGGTGTCCGAAGGTGATCAAAAGAGTATTCGTTTGTACAAAACATCTTTACTCCGAGCTAAGGTCTTTGGTGGTGGATTAGTCGCCGCGTCAAGTATGCTGCGAACAATCAAAGGTGCCCCAAGCGCAGAAGATACCGTAGGGCAGGACCGTGAGCTGATGGCCCGCGAGCTAAAACGGTTGAATTTCGAACATGGTGCTCACAGTGATGATCATGCCGAGGGTGATAATTGTGGATGTGGAGCGATCGATAAATATCCGGTAGTCACCGCCAATGCAGTAAAGTATCGCAACGAGATAACAACGGTACTCGAAGGATTATACGGCGATACATTTGAACAAAACCAAGATGCCATTAATACGACATTTGAAGTGTATGGATCAATCGATGGTACGCCTGAATACCTATCTGACGCAAGTGGTAAACAATCAATGGATCAAATCATTCAGTCGGGTGCTATCGTAAAAGAGCTAGCTGGACGACATGTCGAAGAAACAATCGTTATCAACGATGTGGCAGGAACAACTCTTGACCAGCCATATTTTACGCAGACTGTTAAAAATGCGTGTGTCGAAATGCAAAAACCTCAGACGATCCAGGCGTTTTCTGTTGATGTGTGGCGCGGTAAAGAAATAGCAGATTTAGTGGCAACGGTGGCGTGCGAACAAGACCCTTCGCTTGATCTAGATAATACAAAACGCCTTGCATATGCCGATTTTTTGATTCGGACATTGGCTGTTGCAGCGACGCTTACTGCTGGCGATCTACCTGTCTATCTGCGACAGAATAAGTAGTTTTACGTATCAATTCTAGGGACCGTGACAGATGGTGTAGTAGTAAAATTCTTTAAACTATTTCATAAGTCTTTTAGCTCTGTATCAAATAGCTGTGAGTATGAAAGAGACGATGATACAACTAGTCTAATCTACGAAACATGCTATATTACGCACAATACCGGCGCATGGCCGGTATTTGTGCGTAATACTAGTGTGGAATATTAGTAGATATAGCGGTAAGTACTGGCGGAGTCAGTACGACTTCCAACAACGCCAAATCCAGCCCATCCGTTCATCTCTGATATGACGATTGTGCCGTCACCGTTCACTGCTTCGACGATTGCCACATGGCCTGGCATTTCAGCGACAGCGCCAACTCGTGGTGTTGATCCTGTTGCGAAGCCTTGAGCTGCAGCATTTGCTACCCATTGGCCACCGTTACCAAGCATGTTTGGGAGGTCTGGGCGACGCTCTTTGGCATACCATGTGCAGTAGCCACTATAGTACGTATTGCCCGCGCTTGATGCGGCGTATACTGGCTTAGCAGTTTGCTGCTGTACTGGTGCTGCAGCGGGCTGAGCTGCTGGCTGTGCGACTGCAACTGGTGCTGTTTCTGCGACCCCAGCTACTACTGGAGTTGCTGTTGCTGCTGCTGTTGTTGTTGCTGCTGCTAATTGAGCACTTAGCTCGCCGTAACGGTCTGGTAGTTCTTCTTCCGCAGTTGGGATGCGGATTTCATCATCTGCATTGATTACATCTGGATTCGCGATGAAATCGTTTGCATTAAAAATACGCACATAAGTCGTAGCGTGCGCATCTGCAATGCTAGTTAGGGTGTCACCTGTTTGGATAGTGATATTAACAGGCACATCCTTTACCTGTCTGGGTTCTGGTTGTTCCTTCGCTTCAGCGGATGGTGCAAAAAAGAGCACTACCGAAAAAACGACGGCTGCTGCCGCGAGGCTTGATTTGATTGTCATTAATATTCTCCTTTAAATTCTATATCAGGGCTAAAATTATATTTCTGATGTAGATGATTTGATGTTTCGTGCATATAGTTGCGAAAAACACAAATACAAGCATAATCAATATATTAGTGTCTGTCAACGAAATAGGACGCTATATATGTTGTTACAAGATACGGATTGCTAATTGTAATAATAACAACGAAATTCGCGTAAGGTGTTATAATTTATGGATATTTTGACTGCAAACACAATATTATTGTGATGTGATAGTGAATAAAAAACGAGTAAAAACATACTATAATCAGCTACAATTAAGTCTAGATGGCATCTAAGATTGGCGGTGAATGGTCCTTATGCTATTATAGAGCGAGTAATAATAGCTAATGGAGAAAAATGACTGACATGGATGGGGGACCGTTTCGTGTGCCACGACAGGCAGACAGAAGAGCTACAAGCCGACCAGAGCCGACACGCAGTCAGGTTGAGGGGGCACGTGTGATTAATGAGTCCGAGGTTGCCTACCGTGCTGCCGAACCTCGTCAGTCTATCCAGAAAAGCAAATCACCGAAACGATGGCTTATCTCTGCTATCATCTTGCTTGTCATTGCTGCTCTGAGTGTTGCTGGTTGGATGGTGTGGAATAAAACACAACATTCGGCCATGGAAATCGATAGCAGCAAATACCAAGCAGTATTCTTTACAAACGGACAGGTGTACTTTGGCAAGCTTCAGGCGTATAACGGTGAATACATAAAACTCAAGGACATCTATTACCTCCAGACCCAAGCCTCTGAAGAAGTAGATCAAAAGAACCCGCAGCAGACGTCTACGGCACAAAACGGCGTACAACTTATCAAGCTGGGCGACGAGGTACACGGACCAGAAGACGAGATGGTGATCTCAAAAAGCCAAGTACTGTTTTATGAAAATCTCAAGAGTGACGGCACGGTTGCTCAATCTATCGAGAAGCATAAAAGCGGAAAATAACAGTCCGAAATAACTAAAAGAGGCCACCTTGGCCTCTTTTAATTTGGTTGTGTGCGGCTATTGCAGTGAGGTGATGTACTGAACCCAGGCGTCGGTAGGGATTTTTTGTTGTGATTTAATCATGATAAGCAAGTTATTTTTTGTAAAAATAACAGATTGTGGGCCCTTGGCGGAATCGCCAATGTACACTGTCGATTCAGCAGCTTGGGCTGTGGTGGTGGCATTGTAGCTCTTCGCTAGTCCGGCGACACTCTCGGTGACGTCTGCTTTGAACGAATCGGGCAGGGCTTGCTGGCTGACGCTAATACCAACTCCATTGATACTATCGGGATACGCAAACACTGGTTTTTTACCAGGTGGTCTGATGCGGTTCCAGCCACCTTTGGCATCAACAGGGTTGCCTGAAGGGGTAATTGTTTTTCGATTGAGGTCTTTACTGACGGTCGCCTGATCGGTGGGGCGCTGATTCGGAGCGTTTGTCGTTTGGCGGTGCAGCAGGGTTGATGTCAGTAGGCCAATCGCAACGACTGCGACAAAGCCGCCAGCAATAACTAATCGATAGTGGCTGACGTAGGTGTATATAGTCGTCAACCGGGTGAGTAGTGCAGAGGACTGAACAGGTGTATTTGGCACACCAGTAGGAGCCGCCGCACGAGGGTGCGGTTGTGGATGGGGTTGGCGAGGGGGTCGTTTAAATTCCATAAATAATCAGGATTCTTACTACTAGTATACCAATATGACGGGCAGACCGTGCTTACTTCGTGCTATAGGTGAAATTGAGGTTACTGACGTAGGCATTGGCATTACTCTTGCTAGTCATGTTAATACGGATGACAACGTTTTCCCCAGCCGTGAAATTACAAGTACCTGAATTAATCGTGATCGGTGCTTTTTGCCAAGTCGTTTTGGTGCCGGTCGATGCGGATGTCTCTGTACCGCAGGCAGTCAGCCCATTGCTGTTGTTACGATAGATCTGATAATTGACGGCTGAATTACTATTGTCGGTCCGCGCCATGAGCGATGCTGATTCGGCGACAAAACTCTTGAAGTTAGCTGGTAGTTGTTGCGTGACAAAGATACTGCGGGTCTGGCTGGTCGTCTCAGTTGTTGTCCACTTGTAGAAGTTGTAGGTTTCATTCAGTCCACAGATTGTTGTCTGAGTAGAGCTATCGTTAATATTGAGCATATCTGAACAGAGTCCTGTCGTGAGAGTACCGGTGCCTGTTCCGTGTACGACAGCATTGCTGTATTCAGGGCTAAGGCTTATATATGTATCAGGACTGTCGCCGCACAATTGCCAGCCTTCGGCTTCATAACACTGGACTTTACCTAGTGATTCATCGTAATACATGCTACCGAGGAGCGATTCATGATTGGCGCCGCTCGGACGAGTTGAGCTTTTATCGAGGGTGAACAGGGTAGTTGCTCCGCCTGTCCCGCCGCCACCAATCTGGACATTTGGTGCTGCAGCTGGTCCACTATCTGGTGAGGCACTTGGACCCGTAGGGGTGACAGACAGGTTGTCGATATAGAAAGTCCGTGTACTTGCCGCTGCTTGGTCAATTCCAATAACATTCTGGGCCAAGATACCACTTGCTGGGGTGACGAATGAACAGGTGATTTTTTCCCATCGGCCAGTCGGTACGGATATGATGTTATCACTACATTCGACGAAATTATCCGGGGAAGCGTCCGGTGAATAGTAGACACCCATATCAGTGAATGTCCCTGTCTGCAGCTTGACGCTGAACGAGACATTATAACGAGTATTTGGAGTTAGGGCGGTGCGCAGGCGGTTTTCGACACCGTCATATTCGCCGGTGGCGTCCACTTGCACGGACGCCTGCCCTGTCGCCGCGGTGCTAGTGTTACGGCTGATAGTCGTGGTGTTAACTGCTTTCCAGGTGTTGGTTGGGAAGGCTGTGGCACTACCTCCCGCCGTCTCGGCGCCAGGGTTAGAGGCGGCTTCATTGATATTGCTGTTAATTGAGAACAGGCTGTTGGCACTGGAGCCTTGAACATCGAGAATCTTGCTAGTGGTCAGCGGGTCGGCGCTGCTTTCGCGTACCGTGAATCCACCGCCGCCGGCACCGTTGCCGACAATCAGGTCAGCACTACCAGCGGCCTGAGCGGTACTATTATAAGCGTCTTGTAGTGACGCCGAACTTGACCCGCCACTGCTGCCACCGCTGGCATTCGTCCAGTCGCTTCCGTTCCAGACGAGGGTTGCTGTTGTATTTTGCTGCAGCGAGATGGATTGTTCTACACCTGTACCACCACCGACATTCAGGCGTAGACTAAATGTTTTTGAGCCATTGGCGGCGGTAACGTACATAATTCGACCAGCGGTCGTGATAGACGGATCGGGTAGTGTTGCTGTGCGGCTGTCGGCGCTAAATCCAGCAACCAGAACGCTTGAGCTGTTGACGCTGGCACTCGTGAAAGTACAGCTATTTGCAACAAGTGCACCGCCGGTATAGCAGTTTGCATCAGTTGACGCAGCTTGGAATGTTGGCGTATTGATAACTACCAGGCCAGCGGCGCCTGTCCCACTACCGGCACCACCGCTAAGGGTTAAGTTGCCGCCATTGGCATTGCCGTTAGTTGCCGCACCAGCTTGTAGATTAAGGCTGCCGCCCTGTGCGTTGGCACCTGTACTGCTTGTTCCCTGAATAGTAAATCCGTTTGCGGTGGTAGCGTTGCCGCTACTGTCGGCGTTTCCAACATATAGAGTGTTGCCACTGCCAGAGAAGCGGGCGCGCTGCTCGCCATTTGTAGCGATCGTCGTATCGTCCTTTGACTGGATAGTCGTGCTGCCGCCACCGGCAGTGCCAGTTGAGCCGATGGTGACATTGGTCGTGCCCGCGCCGCTACTGGTACCCATCGTCAGTGTTTGCGTACCGCTTGCAAGGCTATCGTCGCCGATTTGCACCGTTGATGTGTTAGTTGCACCGATATACACACTGCCGCTTTTGCCAGTACCTGTGCCACTTCCACCGTTAATAGCGACATTTCCACCATCGCCGTTACTGCCACCCGCGTTGCCACCCTGTAGGAATAGTGTGCCGCCTATACTACCTGCACCACTACCACCTTGTCCGGCAAGGACGCTCAGATCTTTGCCAGCGGTGTTTGTCGCAGCACTGCCAATAGCGATGGCATGGTTGCTACTGCTTCCAAACTCAATATCACCCGTGTTGGTGATATTAAAGACGTCGCTACCGCTGTTTTGGAGTTGAATCAGATTACCGGTGCCGGTTTTATTTAGGTGAATGCTGCTGGTGTTGGTGCTAGCGTCGGTCTGGACGCCTTGGGCGAGTTGAATGAAATTATCTGCAGTTTTGCCATTAACCGCACCTGCGTTGATGGCGTAAGGGGTGGCGGTGATACGCTTCATTGGAAGCATTTCGCCGTCAGCGATACACGGAGCAGTGCCAAAGGTAGAACAGGCAGCGTTATTGCCTGCGACATTCATCGACAAAAACAGCGTATCTTGATCCCAGTCGACACTTGATCCAAACGGTGTCGCTGTTCCAAGGTCAACCGAGAAAAAGCCGTTCTTTACCTGAACGCCACTTGTATCGCCACTATTAACGTATGATTCAGTCCATCGCAGTGATCCGCCTGGATTGCCAGCTGCCGCCCCAGTACCGTCCTGATAAATTTTGAACTGGATGTTGTAATAACCATCAGCAACGACGGCGCCAGCGGCGGTCGATAATCGACCCTGAAAGTTGACGGTTTTATTGGTGCTTGGGGCAGCGTTAGTAACAGTGGCGAGAGATACCACTGCCACTAGCGTAGTTAGTATTAAAATCGACACTACAGAGCGTAGTGAACGAATAAGGCTGATACCGTTAGAGAGCTGACACCACATTATCAAAAATTTTATTTTCTACATCTGGTAGATGTGAGCAAATGTTTATTTAACTTCGATGTGTGGTGCCATCAAAAAGCTTGTTCTTAGTGTATCAAAAGTTATACATTATGACAATAATTTTAAGGTGTTATGTGGATATGTTTTAGGTTGGTTTTTATTCATTCTAAGACGGTATTTTAGTGCATGCCGCGCGTTGGCTAAAAGCAAATATTTGAGGGGGTGGCGAAGATATTTCCGTGAGAAGTGTACGCAGATCGATAACGAGCGGAGTATCGTCCCGAACAGAGTGTATATGCTACTGCGAAATATATTATATAAAAAGCAACTACTACACCATGTGTTTTTTTACTAAAACGGACGTATAATCTGACAGGGGTAGTCAAGTCATTGCAAAGTCTGCGGTATGTTATATTCTGTGCTTTTACGTAGGGCAATATGATTAGGGTACGAACTGCACTAAAACTACTTACTCTATCTGTACATAGGTCTCCTTTTGTATAGAGGTTATGGTATAATTATGCCAAGCGCGCATGACAGTGCGCATGGAGCATAAACAAACAGTGACATTAGTACGAACAATTCTTGGCTTGGCAGTTATCGTCGGAGCGGCATTAGCCGTCAGTATTCCTGTTTTTGCGCAAAATTATGGCGGCGGCGGAATCCAAGGTTACGCCTCGGACAGCCCACTAGACAACGGCACGATCGTCCAGCTAACGGGCAAAGATTCAAACCGAGTCAAAGTGGCCGGTCAAGCCGAACTGCAAAACATGTTTGGCGTGGTTGTTGATCGCAATCAGCTGTCGGTACGATTATCGAGTGAAGCGCTCGAAAATGAAGTCTACGTGGCAGCGTCTGGAACATACAACACACTCGTCAGTACTCAGGGTGGAGCAATCGCTACGGGTGATTTTGTAACGCTGTCGGCAATTAATGGCATAGCGATGAAAGCCGGTACCGAAGAAAAGACCGTATTTGGTCGTGCGATGGCGTCATTTGACGGAAAGGGTGTGACGTTAGGTACTTCTACACTTAAAGACACCGATGGTAACGCTAATAAAAAAGTGACACTTGGTTCTATTCCCGTAACAATTGACATCAAGAGCAATCCAAACGAAAAGAGTACGAAGGCTTTAGTGCCAGAACCCCTAGAACGAATTGGTGAAGCGATTGCAGAGAAAGAAGTGAATCCGATTCGTATTTACCTTAGTATGGCGATTACGGCGATAAGTATTGTTGCTGCCATTGTTGTTCTGTATTCAGGGGTACGAAACGGTATGATTTCGATTGGCCGTAATCCGATGTCGAAAAAATCAATCTTCAGGGCACTGCTCGAGATTATTTTAACGAGTATACTAACTTTAATTATTGGCCTTTTTGCGGTATATTTACTACTAAAGCTATAGCGGTAAGAATAGGTGGGTATAAACTAATATGGGATTATTTAACAGCAAACAGCACGCAGCAGCTCAGTCGCCTACTGATGCGGCGGCTAATGCCGTCGAGCATATCCTAGACGATGATTTTCGCGGTGAAATACGTGATCGTGCCCGGCTATACTTTGACCGTATCGTTAACGAGAATGCGGCTTTGTTTAAGCAAGATCTTGATGCTACGGTCGCTCACGTTAACACTGAACTAAAGCAGCACGTGGCTCGTCAACTAGACGACCAGTTTGTCGAGATTACTCGAGTTAATAACGAATTAAAAGACCACGTCGTTAAACAGCTTGATACGCGGTTTGCTGAATATGACAACACGATGAAAGATGCTCAGGAATTGGCACTGAGCTCGCTCAATCGCAGCGCATCGGCTCTACAAGAACAGCATCAGCAACTTAGCAAAGTCTTGGAAAAAAGTATTAATGATCAAAGTACGATGATTGATAACGTAGTTCAGGGAACAATGGAACGAATCATCACGACGAAAAATGCCCAAGACGTCGCTGTCGAGACGCTAACGACAAGTATGCACGCCTTGCAAGAGCAGCAGCAGCAGCTAAGTGCAATGTTGCAACAGGGTGTCGTTAAGCAGCAAGAGATGATGATCGCTGCATTCGAAGATAATATGGCGCAGGTCGTCGAGCATTACCTATTAGGTGCACTTGGGGATCAATATGATATGAAGGCACAGCTGCCATCGATTATTAAACAGATGGAACAGAACAAGCAAGCAATTGCGGACGATATGAAATTATGAACGAAACAAAGCCGATGACGTACGCTGATTTTGTCTTGCCGCTGAATGTTGTCAGCAAGATTGACGTATCGCGTTTGGTGAGCGAGGCAGAAAGAGTTGATAATGAACTAACGGCAGTAGCAGTGCATGCCAAGGTTACCGCTACCGAAAGTCCTGAGCCGGTCGTATCAGAACCGTTCACTGACTTTTTGGAGCAAAATAACCTGACGTTAAGTAACAGTCATGATCGTGCTGAGTTGATCAAACAGTTGCGTCTGTTAAAAAACAAGGTGCCCGTCGTACATATGACGTTTGCCGTTCAGGCAGACCGAGAGAGTCTAGGGCAACTGGCACAGTGGCTGCGCAGTTCGGTTCACCCGCAGGCAGTTATTTCGGTTGGACTTCAACCGGCGCTCGTTGCCGGTGTCTATGTGCGTACGCCAAACCGCATTCATGATTTGAGTTTGCGGGCTGCGTTAAAAGGTGGTCGTGGCGTGCTGATTAAAGAGTTAGGGGCACTTCGTGGAATCAACTAAGGGTAAATTCTTTGAAAAATTAGTCTCTGCCGGCAATCCTGTCGGTGAGATTATTGGTATTGATTCATTTATGGTAAGCGTCCGTGGATTGCAGCCAACAAATGTGCATGCAACGGTACGATTCGACGATGACACTCGTGGGTACGTTCATCAGGTTCTTGAAGATCACGTCGTGGTTATGAAACTTGACCCGTCACCGCTTCATATTGGTGCAGTATGCGTTATTGAGGCGCGCGATATTATGGTCCCTGTTGGCAAGAACTTTATTGGCCGCGTGGTAAATGTATTTGGTGAACCGCTGGATGGTAAGGGTGAAATTGTTGCTGATCAAGAATGGGACGTATTCCACTCTGCACCTATGCTATACGAACGTGAATTACTCGATATGCCCGTCGAGACCGGTGTGACGATTCTGGATCTGGAATATTCATTGGCGCGCGGGCAGCGTATGGCAATGCTGGGGGATAGCAAGGTTGGCAAGACGGCACTTGCCGCGCAGGTAGCAATTAACCAAAAAAATACCGATATTACCGTTATCTATGTACTTATCGCCAAACGACAACACGACGTTGCAGAGTTGGTGAGCAGTTTAGAGAAAAACGATGCTCTCAAAAAAGCGGTGGTTGTTGTTAGTAATTCATTTGAATCGCTTATTCTGACGTATCTGGTTCCATATGTCGGGGCGGCGCACGGCGAATATTTTTGGCACAAATTAAATATGGATACGCTCGTTATTTACGATGATCTGACGGCCCATGCGCAGGCTTACCGTGAGATCTCGCTGATCGCCGGTGTTTCGCCAGGTCGCGACTCGTACCCGGGTGACATGTTCTATACACACTCTAGCCTGTTAGAGCGTGGTGGCAAAACAGAATCAAACCATGCCAGTCAAACCCTTATTCCTATTGTTTACGCACCGGGTGGCGACATTACGGCATATTTGCCGACGAATATTATGTCGATCACGGATGGACAGTGGATTCTCGACGAAAAGATATTTAAAGATACGATGCGACCCGCAGTTAGTACTGCCCTATCGGTGACGCGTGTTGGTGGTGTTGGTCAGAATAAACGACAAAAAGGTTTTGCTGATAAACTCAACTTGACACTAGCTGGTTATCGAACAGCTGAGGAATATGCTCACTTTGGTACCGAACTAAGCCCCGATGCGCAGGCAAATTACGACAAGGGTAAAGTATTATTCAAACTAATGAACCAAGGAATTGGCGAAATTTATAGCTTTGCAGAACAGCAATTCCTGATGAGTATCGTGCTTGGCAGTAGTCCCGAAGAAATTATCAACGTGAAGCTTCTAAAAGAGAAAGTGCGCGAATACGCAGTAAAACTTGAGGAAGACAAAGACATGAATGGTAACTTTGATGATTTAGAAGCGGCACTCAAGGCCGAAGTGACAACGATTGATGAAGTGAAAAAACTGGCAATCGAAAAAGCTGCAAAAATCGAACTCGAAAAGGCCCATCAAACACAAGAAGCGGAGCAGGCGGCAGCTGAAACTGCAGCATCTGAATCGTCGGCCGAGGAGAAGAAATAGATGCGTCGCCCACTTGAAATCAAGGCAGAAGAGGCGTCAGTTCGATCTGTCGTCAGCCTTACTTCGGCACTCGAGACGCTGAGTAGTATGCAAATTGCCAAGACAAAGAATAAAGTACTCATAAGTAATCAATTTTTTGATGAGGTCTGGAATATCTACAAGCAGATTCGTGTAGACGTGTTTTTCAACTTTGGGCGAACAATCGACGAAACGCCAATTGATAAAGAACTGCTGATACTGATTACCGCCAAGGGTGGTCTTAGTGGTGATATAGACAATCGCCTTATTCGCAAGGTTGTCGAACATTATAATGAGACAAAAAATGACATTCTTGTGATCGGTCATCACGGAGCGCTAAAGCTTAAACAGGCACATATCGACTATAACTATTATTTTGATCTGCCAGAGCACGATTATATAAATGTTGACCCATTGATGGATATCACCCGGCAGTACGCAAAGAGTCGCATCTTTTACCAGAACTATATTTCGCTTTCTCAGCAGGAAATCAAAAGCGTCGACCTGAGTGATGTTGTGTCGAGTAAAGGACGTGTTGCGGATTTATCAACACTTGGTGACGATATGGTTACCGAAAAAACGTATATATTTGAACCAAATTCATATGCAGTAGCGGCCTATCTGGAAAATTCTATCTTGCGTCTAACAATTTCTCAGTTTATTTACGACAGTCGATTGGCGCAGGTTGCGAGTCGCTTCAAGGCAATGTCTGCTGCAAAAGAGCGTTCAATCACAAATGCCGCAGAACTTCATACAGAATATAACCGCGCAAAACGTAATCAGGTCGACACACGACTAAAAGAATCTATGGCTGGTTTGAAAAAACTACGGGCTGGAGGAGCAGAATAATGAGCAAGCAAACGATATATAAAAAAGGCGTCGTCCGTACGCTAAAGGGACTGGTTATCAAAGTTCAGTTTGACGAAGGCATGCCAGACCTTAACGAAATGCTCTATGTTGATAACGAAAGTAAATCGCCACTTCTTGTTAGTAGTATGACAAACGGTGATATGGCAGTTTGTCTAAATATTGGCGGTGATTATAGTATCCAAAAGGGCGATACGGTCACGCGTAGTGGCAAGAGTCTCGAGATTCCCGTCGGCGTCGAAATGATTGGCCGCGTATGGGATACCATGGGGCGACCAATCGACGGCAAACCGCAGTTGGACCAAGCGGTGCTAGATAAGATGATTAAACGTCCTATCTTTGCGCCTGCATTCCAAGAGACAAGTCTTGAGAATCGTTCTGACGAGGTACTGGAGACTGGGCTAAAGGTACTCGATTTCTTTACGCCGTTCGTCAAAGGTCGCAAGATTGGCGTCGTCGGTGGTGCGGGTGTTGGTAAAACGGTTTTGACAATGGAGATTATTAATAACGTCGCCGAAGGATCTGGTGCGATTAGTATGTTTGCCGGTATTGGTGAGCGTATTCGCGAAGGTCATGAATTATATAAGACATTGGACGACAATGATTTGCTCAAAACGACAGCTATGTTTTTTGGTCAAATGAACGAAAATCCTGTGCAGCGTAGTTTGATCGGATTGGCTGCCATTACATTGGCCGAATATTTCCGTGATGATTTGAAAAAAGACGTGCTGCTGTTTGCCGACAACATGTACCGTTATATTCAGGCAAAAAACGAAGTTTCAACGATTATTGACCAAACGCCTGCCGAGGGTGGGTATCAGCCAACGGTCTTCTCTGATATCAAGACATTCCAAGACCGATTGTCGACGAATGCGAACGGATCGATTACGGCACTGCAGACAATTTACGTGCCGGCAGACGACCTTTCTGATCCAGCCGTGCAGATGATTTCGCACGAATTAGACAGTACTATCGTGTTGTCACGTGCCGTTGCGGCGCAAGGTATTCGACCGGCGGTCGATATCCTGGCATCTAAATCAAGCCTCCTAACGCCAGAAGTTGTGGGTGAGCGACACTACGACCTTGCTACTAGAGCAACTGCTATCTTGCAAAAATATGAGTCGCTCAAGGGTATCATTGCCATCATTGGTGAATCAGAACTATCGGCAGAAGACCGTGACGATTACAATAAAGCAAAACAGCTTATCGAATTCTTTAAGCAGCGATTTAATGTAATGGAAAAGGTGACGGGTGTTCCAGGTGAACACATGACCCGCGAAATGACGCTTAATGGTGTCGAGGAAATCATTGGTAAAACCGAAGATAATAATGAGACTGTCGAAGAGAAGACAGCTACGGTGTCCGACTCGGCTGATGGTACGGCAAAAGTAGATGAATCCGAACCTGCGAAAGAAGACGCGTAATGGCCGACGAGACACCTCAGGTTGCACCGGATGACACTGAACAAGAATCGGTAGATCGTAGCGGTAAGCCGTCTATGGCTATCAAAGTGTATGCCCCGTTTAAGGTATATTACGAAGGTCCAGGATATAGCGTGAGTGCAGTGAATGCTACGGGGCCGTTCGATATTTTGCCTCGTCATTATAACTTTCTTTGTATGCTGGTGCCATGCCAATTAAAGATTCAAACACCAAAAGGTGAAAAGATAATCAAAATACACCGGGCCTTGATGCACGTTAAAGCTGATCGAGTTGTTGTCTTTGTTGACGTTTAAAGAGTCGCCGTTTTTACTAGATTACCCATCTATCCAGCGATAAAGTAGTCAAATGCAAATGTCTGATTTGCGGGTGCTGCGTTGCTGGAGCATATACTAAATCCACTCGTATTACGGTCGACGTAATATTGTGTCTGTCCGGCAGCTGCGCCAATTGGACTAATGATAACTCGCGGCTGCGTAGTAAATGCCTGGGCAAAATTGATTCGCACAAAACATCCCGGGACGGTATTATTGCCTGTATTAATACTGACCGTTCCCGCTGTGTCTGATCCGCTCACTGACGACGTACCACCACTGCCGAGTCCGTTGCTTGTTGCTCCACGGACGGGCGTAGGGCCGGTAAAACTAAGGTGATTAGGGATTTGCAGTACGGCATTTCCACTAAGGACAAGCCGTGAGGTTGTAATCTGCGATGCGGTAAGTGGTCCACTGAATGTTGCAGAGCCAGATACGCTAAGATCACGCATTGTCGTCGATCCTTGTATTGCCGTATTTGTTGCAACTTGCAGAGTGTTAATTTGGGTAGCGCCTAGATTTGTCTGCCCAGAGATTGTTAGACTTGGTCCTTGAATGCTACCGCCGCTCTGAATATTGCCAGCGACATTTAAATTACCTCGTAGTAACGACTGGCCTGCGATAACGGCGTTGCCCTGAATTGTCAGGGTTTGGTCGGTATTACCAACAGTCGTATCGTTGTTAGCCAGCTGTTTAAGCGCGCTCTCGGTCAGTCCCTGAGTTGCGATGTTTGGTTCTGGATCTACCTTTTGGCTATTCAGGAAATTAACGATGACGACGATACCGGCAACGACAACTATCAGCAAAAACATCAGAAAGTAGAGATTGATCTTTCGAAAGAATTTTTTGACCGGAGAGACTTTCTTCTCGGTAGATACGTCAGTGTCAGGTTTAGGGTTCGCCGCTGCCTGCTGCGCCTGTTCGTCCTCTAGATCATCAGGAGTACGACTGAGTGCGTCAGCAGGCGCTTGCAACCCATCGTTAGTGGGTGTGATTTCGGAATCGTCAGTGGGGGTTTTTTTGTCTGGTTCCATGGTCTTTGTTTTTTTACAATTATGCTTATGTAAAGTTTACTATAGTTGACCACTTGGCGCTAGGTGTATTTTTACTAGCCACAAGTGATGCTACAATAGGTAAAGCTTATGCGGAAACAGGGACTGTGGCATTATTCAAGACTACTGCTATTAATGGCAGTGATTGCTGTAGGTGGTACAGGTACGGCGTTCGCCCAGTCTTCTAGCTCGTCAAATTATGAGGTAAGTGAAACGCAGTTTGGAGCAGGCTCAACGCTTGAAAGCTGTTCGGATCAGTACTGCGCCAAGGCGTCAATTGGCAACATGACATCAGGCAACGCCGCAAAGAGCGCTAATAGCTCGGCGATATTTGGCCCGACAACTCCAGACGAACCATTACTTGAGGTTATCGTCGAACCTGGTGAGTCAGATTTAGGTATACTGTCGACCGAAAAGACATCGAGTAAAACGACAAATATAAAAATCCGCAGCTATATGAGCGATGGCTATACATTACAGATCGTTGGTAATGCGCCTCGATATAATAATCATACGTTGAAGACGCCATCCTCTCCGACGGCTTCTGCGCCAGGTACGGAACAGTTCGGTATTAACCTAGCGGATAATTCGACACCAAACGTTGGCGCTTCACCGGTACAGGTGCCATCAAGCCAGATGAGTTTTGGTGTTGTCGAGGATGATTATAAAACACCGAATTTATTTAAATACAAAAGTGGGGATGTCGTTGCGCGCAGTCTAAGTGAGTCAGGGCAGACAGATTATACAATTAGTATGATTATAAATATCGCTAACTCGACACCTGCTGGCCACTTTACAAGTGATTTTACTGCTGTAGTTATGCCTGTGTATTAGCTAAGCCTGTGTATAACTAAAAAATGTTGTACATAAGTCATTGCGCTATTGGTTGTAACTGTGATAAGATGCCGGTGTACACCTTGAAAAAGGAACAAAAATAAACAAACTTAACTAGGAGATATACATATGTATACACTCAAATCAATTGCTCAGCGTGGCACGCTGTTTGGAGCCGCATTTGCCTTATTGGCAGCCGCAATCCTCCCAGCCGCACCTGCTTTCGCTGATGCGTTGAATCCACTAACTGAACGCTCACTGTTGCTATCTAGCTCGGCACCGGGCTATACAGATACAGATGGTTCTGGTAACGCAGAAACATCATTCGGATCTCCTCCAGGATCTGGTCCAAACGGTAAGAAGACTGGACAGACGTTTACGTTTAACGTAAGTACTGACAGTGCTGCAACCGGTAAAGCTATTAAAGCTTTTACACTACAATACTGTACGAAAGCTGCAGGTCTTTGTTTTGCACCGGGCAACAATGCCGGTGACGCGGATTCAGCTGGTGATGGAAGTGTTCCGAGCACTCGTGCAGACAATGCAACATCGCACCCACTTAATAAAAGTGACTTGGATATAGTTGGTACATTTACCAATACGACTACAGCTGCTGCACCTGCAGGTGGTCAGTTCCAAGTTTTGGTAAATGATGTCGCTCAGAATGGCTGGAGTATTGAAACAATCAATGCTGAAAGTCATGTTGAGCACACGGCTCCAGATGCATTGACTGGTAAAAAGAATATGATTCGATTAACTAACGCTACAGGTATTTCACCGACTGCTGGACAGAAAATCGACATCGTATTTAAAGCATCTACCGATGCTTACATAACTAACCCAGGCGCAGGTTCATTCTTCGTAAAGATTAATACATATCAGAGTGAAGTCTTGACTGATCTGATCCCTAATGTTCCTGCTATGTCTAACGACGACATCATTGATGGTGGCGTAACTGTAGCAAATGTTATGACAGACTCAATCCATATCACTACGAAGGTCTTGGAAACGATGGCCTTCTCGGTAGGAACTGAGAATCGTGATAAGATTGACGTTACTAACGGCGGTGAATCGCCAGGCGCTGTTCACGGTACTTGTGATCCAGTTATGAATGTCGACAATAACCGCCTTGACCTAGGTGATGAAAGTGCAGAATTCTCACTTGACACTCGTCAGGCGTACGATGCAAATTCCTACTGGCGTCTTTCATCTAACTCATCAGGCGGCGCAACGGTGTACTACTCAGGTAATACACTCGCGAATACTGTTGGTGACGAAATCGCTCAGGCGGGTCCAACAAAAGTGATTAACACTCCTGGCACCGAACAGTTTGGTCTTGGATTTGTTGACGCAGGTCTTGATGATTTCGATAATGCATTCGATCTCCTTGTATCTGCTCCAGATAGCCGCCATAAAAATTCAGAGAGTTTCCCATTTAGGACACTAAGCACTCAGACAACAGGTAAGTACGATATCGCTACACTACCTTCACAGTCTACGAGTAATGAATACAACGCTGCTACCGGTACTCTTGGTACAGATGGTGCCCCAGGAACAGCACAAATTGCTTTCCTAAAATCAAGCTTGACTGTTCCTGTGCCAATCGCACAGCAGAACGAACAGGTCATTAGCTGTGCAACTGCTAAGATGCGCTACATAGCTAACATCGGTGCAGATACACCAGCCGGTGTATACACAACCAAGATTAACTATCTTGCTGCTCCACAATACTAAGCCGAAGATTTATATAAAAATCGGATAGCTTAATAGATAAATAACCGGTCCAACAGGGCCGGTTATTTTTTGTTGCGTTAATTGCTACGCATAACGCTTATAATTTAGTACAATACAGATATGCATCATAGGTTTGTACGTTTTCATGCGCGCATCTTTAAGTTACGCTATATACTTACGGAAGAGTTTTTGGCCTTACTATTAGTTGTAGTCATACTTGCGGCGCCGGTGTCTGCTGCGATGAGGTTCCAGGACCGTAGTCTATACATGAATAGCGCTCGGGCAGGCGACACGACATCATACGAGGTGACGTTTCGTTATATGACCCCAGAGACCGTTGGGTCGGTTGATATGCTGTTTTGCATTGATCCAATTCCTCATCATGAATGCATTACGCCACCGGGACTAAATGTCTCAAACGCTGTGCTAACTCAGCAGTCAGGAGAGACTGGCTATTCGATCTCGACACGCTCCCCCAACCACCTGGTGCTAACGCGCGCGCCAAGTATGATTTCTGCCACAACATCATCATATACCTTTGATAATATTGTCAATCCAACTAGTGCTGATCAGTCGTTTTCTATTCGACTTCGTAGTCACGCATCCACTAACGCAACGGGTGCGCAAATTGACTTTGGGTCAGTAAAAGGGCAGGTGACGGACGATATTGTTATTCAGACACAGGTGCCACCAATGTTGATATTTTGTGCCGCCGAGAAAGTATCCGAAAACTGCACAGAGACAAACGAGAATAATTTTAGCGACATGGGTCAGCTGAACTCGCAGTCGACATTGCTTGCTCAGTCGCAAATGGCGGTTGGTACTAATGCATCGGGCGGGTTTGCGATTACAGCCAATGGTACGCCAATGAGCGCTGGGACGAATATTATCGATTCACCGTCGTCGCCAACTGCAAGCATGCCTGGCACTAATCAGTTTGGACTAAACCTAGTTGCGAATGACAGTCCTAACGTCGGTAGTGATCCAGAAGGAACGTGGGCAAATGCATTACCAGCGGTAGACTACGCTATCCCTAATCGTTATAAATACGTTCCCGGTGATGTCGTTGCATTTTCACCCAACGTTAGTTTGATGAAAAAGTTTACTGTTAGCTATGTTTTAAATTCAAGCGAAGATCTACGGGCTGGTGTATATACCACAACAATCACCTACATAGCCAGTGGCCGATTTTAGTGGTACAATACTGCTAATACTTAAAAAAGTAACATGTGAGGAAAAGAAAAATGAAAGGCTTTAAAAGCACTATTTTGGCCGCTTTGGCAGTTATGATTGCTGTCGCATATGCGCTTCCAGCGCTCCCAGTATCAGCACAATCATCGGCAGCATTAAGCATTGCACCGAAAAAGAATTATACGATAGAACCAGGTGAGTCAGTAAAAGACAAGCTTACAATCCGTAACCTAGATAGTGAAAAAGAGCTCAGCCTTAATCTTCGGGTAGTGGACTTCACTTATACTGATGACGGTGGTACGCCTAAGCTCATGCTTGCGGAAGATGCACAGCCAACTACGTGGTCACTAAAACCGTTCCTGACTATTCCAAAGACGGTTAAGATTGCAGCTAATTCAAGTAAGACTGTTGATATGGGTGTCGCTATTCCTGCTAAACACGGTGCCGGTAGTTATTATAGTGCCATTGTATACTCGACAGGTACTCCAGACGGTGGAAATGTCGGCCTGAACGCATCTGGCGTAACGTTAGCTTTCGTGTCTGTTCCTGGTGAAGTCAAAGAAGATCTAAAGCTTGAGAAATTCGGCGCATATAACACTGCAGCTAAAGATGGAAAAGGTGGCTATACGTCACTGACCATGCAAGCGCCCCGAAATATTGCGTTTACGTTAAAGAACAGTGGTAACGTTACCGAAGCTCCAGTTGGGAGTATTACGGTAAAGAGTATGTTCGGTCAGCAATATGAGATTACTGACGTTAACCCTAATGCCTCACTCGCTCTCATAGGTCAAACTCGAACATTTGTTTCATGTATTAAAATAAAAGCAGAGCAAGTTGACTTTAACGGTCAAAAGACAAACGCCAAGACTTGTGATAATGCTGGTCTGTGGCCCGGTTATTACAGTGCTTCGCTCGACTTATTCTATGGTCAAAACGGCAATAATACCAAAGAAATCTTTGGGGCTGCATCATTCTGGTACCTGCCTCTCTGGTTTATCATCCTTGTCGTTGTACTGATCGCAGCTATCGCACTAGGCGTGTGGTTAACTATCCGCAAACTACGCAATCACAGTCCTCGCGGCAGACGACTAAAGAAGTAATACAAAAACATTAAACATTTCTGTATGCGGCTATGCCGCGGTACAATAAGCATAAGCATGGCACATACGATTCACATCAGCGCACAGTGGACACTCCCGACATTTATCGGTGTGTGTCTGCTGGCGCTTTTTGTATGGGCGCAACCGGTGTCTGCGATCACGCCGCTACCTAATCCCGAACCAAAACCAGGCTCATTCGGGTTAGAGGCTACCAAAACGAAAGCGCCGCCAACTCAGGGCGCGACAATTACGACGCCTGGCAATGGGTCCTCGTCATCAACGTCGCCCGTTACCGTCAACGGTACGTGTCCGAACGGGTTATTGGTGCAGATATACAACAACGGCGTCATGGTGGGGTCGGTAATGTGTACTAACGGGAGTTTTAGTATTCAGGTCAGTCTATTTGCAGGAACGAATGAGCTAAGTGCGATTGTGTATGACGAATTAGACCAGCCCGGGCCAGCGTCGAATATTGTCACCGTCAACTATACAGATACAAGGTTCACGGCATTTGGGTCGCTCATTACATTAACTAGTTCATATGGTCGGCGCGCTGCACCGGCGGGCAATAGCCTTAGCTGGCCATTGCAGTTGTCGGGCGGTACTGGTCCATATGCATTTAGTATCGACTGGGGTGACGGTTCCAAGCCAGAACTAAAAAGCCAGGCGCTCTCGGGGCTCGTGACTATATCGCATGTCTACAAAAAAGCCGGTATTTATCAGGTGAATATAACCGTGACGGACGTTAACGGCGTCACGGCGTTCTTGCAATTGGTCGCTGTATCGAGTGGCAAAGTCGATGCGTCAACCGCAACAACGGACCCAGATGTCAAAACGATTATCAAAAAAGAAATTCTATGGATACCGGCCGCAATTGCATTTGCATTATTATTCCCGACTTTTTGGTTAGGTCGCCGTAGTCAGATCGTATCGCTCCGTAACAAAATGCTCAAAGAGCGTGACAGTTACAAAGAAAAGTAGTCCAAGAATCAAGCCTGTGGATGAAATAGTGCACTATGAGCTTGACAAGCATAAGTGCGTTCGTGGTACACTGAACTCGTTAATAAACGAAACAAATAAGTAAATTGAGGATGTGAGGGTAAAGGGGAAATGAATTCTATTAAGATGTTAGACCGTCGAGTGGGTTATGCTATTGCGGCATTTGCATTGCTGTTAACGACGTTTATTCCAGCGTTGGCGTTTGCTGCGCAGGTAACAGAGCGATCAATTGAACTGAGTAATTCATCAGTTAGCGCACAGAATACAACATATAAAGTTAAGTTTACTGCAGTTGCTGATGCTGGTGCATTTGTGGTTGATTTTTGTAGCAACAGTCCTGCATTGGGTACAGTGTGTACTGCGCCAACAGGTATGAACACTGCTACGGTAACTTCACCGACAGCAGGTGTTACATTTGGTACAAACACAGCTAATAAGATTGTTGTGATTAAGGCTATTGATGCTGATGCTGCTGACGTAGAAGTCGAAGTTGCTGGTATTACTAATAGTTCTGTAGCTGGATCAGTTTATGCACGTATTGCAAGCTACGATACGTCTACGAACGCTAACCTTTATACCTCTGCAGGCTTCGTACCTACTGCAGGTGGTGTTGTAGATACAGGTAGCGCTGCGTTCTCGATCACACCGACTATCGGTGTATCAGGTGCAGTCCTTGAAGCACTGACATTCTGTGTTTCAGGTTCAGAATTTGACGAACAGGGTTGTGCGGGTGCAGTAACGCCACCGAATGTATCGCTTGGTACGAATGGTGTTCTAGGAACGACACTAAGTGAAGGTACAATTCGCTCAATGATCTCTACTAACGCAGTTGGTGGTGCAGTCGTTAACCTAAAGAGCAACACTGTTGGGTGTGGTGGCTTGCTACGCGCAGGCGCCGCTAGCGCTGCAGAAGGATGTGGAATTACTCCGCTTACTACAGAACTTCCAACTATCGGTGAAGGTACTGCAAAATTCGGACTAAAGTTTGCAAGTATTGTTGATGGTACAGGTGAAATTACGCCGGCAACAAACTATGGTTTAGCAAATTACTTTATGAACTATATTGCAGGTGATTTAACGGGTGTTACGAGCACGTACGGTGACCCGATTTATAATACATCTGGTGCCCCAATCAGTAACGGTAAAGTTGACCTAACATTTGGTGCGAATATCGGTAACGATACTCCAGCTGGTGCTTACTCGGCAACACTGAACCTCATTGCAACCGGTAAATTCTAAATACTACCTTTGTTTTGAAATACAGCACTTCCCCCGCGGAGGTGCTGTATTAGTATAAGCGGTACTTGTATAGATAAGCATATCTGTTATGATGGTAAGTAATTACGTAAATGGGAAACAAAGTGTGATGGTTAAAAAACATATCCGAATGAATGTCGGTGCAGTATTAATGGCTGTATTAGCAGTAACAGTGTTGGTAAGCACGCAGTCATCTGCGCAGACATCAACGAAGCCGAATAATTCAACAAACGTCCTAAAGGTATCGCCGGTTCGTACTGACGTCGAGATTAAACCAGGTGGAAGTCAAACAGTCAAAACAATCGTTACTAACCTGACAAATACGCCTATTACAGTGCGTCCTGTCGAGAACGACTTTGTTGCAGGTGACGAACGTGGAACGCCAGCGTTGATCCTGGACGAGAATAAATTCGCTCCTACGCACAGCCTAAAGCGGTTCATGAAACCACTTGAGGATGTAACGATTCCAGCAAACGAAGAAAAAGAAATCGAAGTTGTTATTACCGTACCTAAAGATGCAAAAGCGGGTGGTTACTTTGGTGCGGTTCGTTTTGCACCAACCGACCCTAGCGGCGGCGCACAGGTTAACCTGAGTGCAAGTGCAGCGTCACTTATCTTGCTGACTGTCCCTGGTAATATGGTAGAAAAACTAAGCCTTACTGATTTTGACATCCAGCAAGATGGTAAAAGCGGAACATTCTTCAATACGCCAACTAACCTACAGACTTCGTTCCGATTCAAGAACGAAGGCAGTTCACAGGTTGGACCGTTCGGTAAAATATCAGTCAAGCACGGCGACAAAGTAGTCTACGAAGCTGATTTTAACGACAAGACACCCCGCGAAATGATCCTCCCGGACAGTGCGCGTCGATGGGATGTACCAGTTGATAAAGTAGGTACATTCGGAAACTATACAATTACGGGAACGTTCTCGTATGGCCAAAAGAACCAAACGATCGAAGTATCTAAATCATTCTGGGTTATTCCACTAGGTATCGTTATCGCAGCGGTTGTTGCAATCATTGCACTCATCGCTCTGGCTATTGGCATCTGGTTCTTCCTACGTAACTACAAGAAACGTATATTGAACAGTCAAGACAATCATCGCCGATAATACAAAAATATCGTCGTGAAATCTATAAAACCGCGCTTATACAAAGGCGCGGTTTTAATGTAGTTGTAGTCCTATAAATGTTTGATATGATAGACAATAGAAGTCACACACACACAAAAAAATAGGGGGCACATGAGTCATACTTGGGATTACGAAACAGATTATTTGGTAGTTGGTACTGGTGTTGCAGGATTAAGCGCAGCCATCACAGCAAAACGTAACGGACTTGATACTTTGATAATTGAAAGCATGGGAATATGGGGTGGTACGACCGCTATATCGGGCGGTGGATTATGGATGCCAAATAACCCTCTCATGGTAAAAGACGACGCTGAAGATTCTGTCGATGAAGCACTTGATTATATGAACCAGACTATCGGAGACGTTGGTCCATGGACGAGTCGTGAACGCAAATTAGCATTTTTGCATGGCATACCAAATTACGTCAACACGCTTGCTGACGAGGGAGTTAAATGGACTCGTGCCAGAGATTATCCAGATTATTATCCTGATCTTCCTGGCGGCCGCGTTGGTCGTGGACTTGAAGTATTGCCGTTCAATGTCCGTAAACTTGGACAATGGCGCAAGACATTAAAGACGAGCATTCCAGCGCCTGTAAAAACAGATGACATCTGGCTATTATCTCGTGCTTGGTCGACGCCAGACGGGTTTGTTCGCGGCGCGCTGTTTGTATTCCGAACACTCGGTAGTCTCGCAACAGGTCAGATGAAATATGGCATGGGTGGAGCGCTAGCGAGCTCATTGATGCATATTGTTCTTCGCCAAGAAACTCCCGTATGGTTGAACTCTCCGCTAAAAGACCTCATTGTCGAAGACGGACGAGTCGTTGGTGCGATTGTTGAAGTTGAAGGTAAAAGAATAAATGTAAAATCTCGCCGCGGCGTAATGCTTGGTGCAGGCGGATTTGCACAAAACAAAGAATGGCGCCTGAAATACCATGGCATATCAGGCTGGTCAAGCGCTCCTGTGGGACAGCTTGGTCAGGGAATTGAAATTGGCGAAAAAGCTGGCGGTGAACTAGGTATGATGGACGATGCCTGGTGGGGTGCAACAACCGCAACGACCGATGGCAGCGAACAGCACGGATTTATCCTAAATGAGCGTTCTGATCCATGGAGTATCGTTGTCGACCAAAAGGGAAACCGCTACCTGAACGAATCAGAATCATACATTGATTTTGGCCACCATATGCTCGAGCATGACAAAGAGACGCCGGCAGTTCCATCATGGCTCATCATGGATAATCGACACAAGACGCATTTCCTGAATTCTACTCTTATGATTCCTGGTGCTGCAAAAAAGTTGACCGAGCAAGGTGAACTTGTAACGGCCGATACAATCGAAGAATTGTCTGAAAAGATGAAGACAGATAAAGCAACGCTTCTTGCGACAGTCGAACGATTTAACGAGTTCGCACGCGAAGGCGTTGACAGGGACTTCCAGCGTGGACGTACCGTCTATGATCACTACTATAGTAATCCGCTCGTTAAGCCAAACCCTAACCTAGGTACGATCGAAAAAGGTCCGTTTAGGGCAATTAAAGTCTATCCAGGCGACTTGGGGACAAAAGGTGGACTCATAACCGACGAGCACGCTCGAGTGCTACGTAAAGACGGCTCAGTTATCGAAGGACTGTATGCAGCCGGTAACAACACAGCCAGTGTAATGGGACACACGTATCCAGGGCCAGGCAGCACGATTGCTCCAGCTGGAGTATTCGCCTTTCTTGGGGCGCTTCATGCTAGCCAGCAGGCGCAAAACCCTCGTACCGACTAATAACTTTATCTGCTTGTTAATTTCCTTACGGACAGACCCTCTCGTATCTTTCATAGCAAGGATACGAGAGGTGGGGAGGCGAGTTGACCGTGTCTGTAAATATGATTATAGTGTGAGATATAATGACTGAGTTGCATAACAGATGATACATGGCGCTGTGGCATGGGTAAAGCGCCATATGAACTATCTGACCATCACTCCGGTGTTGGTAACGCTTGCTATTGTTTTAGCCAGTGTCATCGTTGGAGGCGTTTCATCGCGTAGTCTTGATGCTGTTCAAACAAAAGCTGTTGATAAACAGATGCGCGAAAATACTCTTCTAATTCAGGGTACATTTAACTCGTACGAACAAATTATCTGGAGCGGCGTAGCGCGGATTAATTCGGCGCCCATAGACCGTTCAATGTGGTCATCGTTCGTTAATACGTATCGTTTACCCGAAAAGTATCCGGCGGTTTCACGATTTGTGGTGCAAAAGGTACTGCGTCCAGGTGAGCGGGATCTGCTACTAACGTCACTAAGCGACCAATATGGACAGCCTATTACTGTGATTCAGGACACGCCAGATAAAAGTGTGAATATTATTATGTTCTCTAGTCCAGAGCAATCGACGACGATCAATAATATTGGCTTTAATGCTTACAGCAATCCGAATAGGTTTAACACGATGCAGCTTGCTACAGACGAGAACGCGGTTGCAATGTCCGATCAAACCGAGCTGATCTTAGATGCTAAAAACAAACAAACGATAGAAGGTTCGGCTTTTTTGATATATGCACCGTACTATATACAGGGCATGCCGATCGATACGGTTGAACAGCGCCGTGCAGCAATTGACGGGCATGTTGCCGCGTCTTTTAATACAGAAAAGGTGTTCAGTGAAATATTTAAAAGTACCGATAAATCGCATGTTTCAGCGAAAGTATGGACACATAACGGTGACGAAAAGACATTGGTTTTCGCATCAGGTGATCTAGCTGATGGTAGTTCAAAATTATTACGAAGTCAGACGGAGAAGATATTCGGCCAGACGTTTTTGATCGAATATGAATTTGATCGAAACTTTCTCGTGTCCCGAACACAGCTAAACGCTCCATTATTTACGGCACTATTTGGATCGATTATTGGATTACTTGTTGGAACAGTGACATTCTTTTTTCTGCGCGGACGATATCATCAGCTGCTCCTGGACAAAGAACGTGATATCGCACGTGCAAAAGACGAACTGCTATCACTGGCATCTCATCAGCTACGAACCCCAGCAACGGGCGTAAAGCAGTATGTGGGTATGGTTTTGCAGGGATTTGCAGGTGATATATCGGATAATCAAAAGGATCTTTTATCAAAAGCGTATGAAAGCAATGAGCGGCAGCTGCGTGTTATTAATGATATCCTCCATTTGGCAAAATTAGATATGGGTAGAGTCGTCCTAGCAAAAACGAAGTTCGACATGAGTGAACTTGTCAAAGACGTCATCGATGAGCAGCATCAAGAAATAGTCGCCGCACAGCTAAAGATAACAACTAAATTAGCAAAATCAGCGCCCGTCTATGCTGATAAACACATGCTACGTATGGTTATAGAAAATCTGCTCAGTAATGCAATAAAATATACCGATCCCGGCGGACATATTGCAGTACGGGTGCAGTGCAAAGATGATGGTTACTATATTACTATCAAAGACAGTGGAGTAGGTGTGTCTACGGCCGATATACCACGTTTATTCAAACAGTTTTCACGGCTACATAACTCACGAAGTCATTTGGTAACGGGCACTGGCGTAGGGCTTTATCTTGCAAAACATCTGACGATTCTTCACGGGGGTGACATTGCGGTCGAGTCGGTCGAATCAAAGGGTTCATCATTTGTTGTATTTATACCAAAAAATAAACAGAAGCTGTGAGAAATTTCACTGTGAATCGTGAAAAGAATATAGTAGAATAGAGAAAGCAAAGTTGGAGTTAATAGATGCCACACAAGATCCTTATCGTAGAAGATGAAGTCTCATTATCAGAAGCCTACCACACGCTATTAAAACAAGCGAAATATGACGTAACTGTCGCCCATGATGGTAAAGATGCACTCGAAAAAGTTCAAAAAAACGAACCCGACCTTATTTTACTAGACCTTCGAATGCCTATTCTTGATGGTGTGGGATTTTTAAAAGAATACGACCTACCTAAAAAACACCCTAACGTAAAGGTGATTGTATTTAGCAACTATGACATGCAGGACGAAATCGACGAAGCCTATCGCCTCGGTGCAGATCGTTACATCCTTAAAGCGTGGGCTTCGCCGCGTGAAATACTTAATCTTGTCCACGACGCACTAGAGTCAAAAAAAGGATCAGCAAGAGGGTAACCCTCTCTTACAACTGAACGTCGTTAAAGCTTTCTTTAGCCAAATGCATCTCTAGCTGTTGGCGGTGAATAACGAATAGATTCCCGCTATAGCTCACAACTCCTTTGCGGCGCAATTTACCTAGTTCGACGCTTGTTGTTTCCCGGGTAAGACCTGTTAAATTACCCATTATAGTATGGGTGAGGTGAAAGCGTAGTTCATAATTCCCTGGTGTCGTCTGCTTGCTGTAGCGGAACATCAGGTAATAGAGCATCAGCAATAATTTATCAGCTGCACGCGATTGCTCAAGGGCGGTTATCTGTAACAATTGTGCTGAGTGGCTGTTGATAAAATAGTTCAAAAGGCCACTATCGAGTCCTGGAGTCTGGGCTATATGTTCAAGTAATACTGAACGTTCGGCTGTTATGATTTCGCAGTCGTCCATTGCTTCGTAGTAGTAGAGAGCGCTAGATGTTTTTTCAAACAGCCATGTTTCTGGGAAGATGTCACCGGGAACACGGAACCCTACGATCTGTTCATCCCCGTTGCGGCCTAATCGGTACACCTTTACTGTTCCTCGCTCTACAACGTAGGCTTGGCGAGGAATTTCACCCTGGTAAAGTAGTATCGTTCTTTTCTTAATAGAACGCTTCGTAGATTTTGTACCAGGTAAGGAAGTTAAACCATCCATGTAACTATAGTATCACTATCTTATGTTTATGAATATTTTAACGGGAGGTTTGTGAGATTAGTTACACAATGCACAGTCAAATCTTTCTATACTATAGTAGGTTAGGTAGGTTAGCAAATTAAGGAGGGGGTGATATGGGTAATATACATATCGATGCGAGAATAAGTAGTTTCATTCACCGTAAATTAGCTACCATGGGCGAGTCAGTCGAATATATGTCACGCGATGCGACAAAGTCTTCAGGAATTTATTACGAACCAATGGTAATGCCACGACGGGCGAGCAGGAAAGTGTAGTAGTATGTCACGCACATATACGCAAGCTCAGTCAGACAAACGGCGCAAAGTGAAGCGACTTGTTCCGTATCGTAGAACTAAATTACACATAACGGCTGACTTCCAGTAGTCGTATCGGTACCATTGCGCTAGGTCCAGGTAATAGTGTTTACGCGGTTACCTGGATTTTGTTTTGAAAGCAATGATTTAAAACTTGAAAACGAAAGGAGTAGGCATATGAAATCACTTCACGTGACCAACCGAACCTTGCATACTCTCGCTATATGTATGGGAATTATTGTCATCATCGGGGCGATTCTTTTAGTGATCATATTCCACTCGAACACTGCATTTGCAGGATCGATCACCCAGTTTCTGGGGCGACAATTAGATGATCGTAAGCCGTCTGTAATCGACAGCGTCGTATCTCAACCCGTCTCGAATTTGGCTGTTGTTACACCTGTTGCAGGTGAAGATACGAGTCTGGCAGTCCGCCAGACTGCCACGGTGCAATCGCAGTCAGTCGCGTCAAAAGTAGCCTATCCTACGGCGAAGATCGGCGTCACTCAACGAGATTTTTTGTTTATTATTGCTAGTTCGTTTGCAGTGATAGGTGTGTCATTATATGTAATGACACTTATGAATGTTGCCGTGCGGTCAATGCCTGCGTCTCGACGCCCGCTGTATAAAATAATTGATACATAACAGTAAGGATATTTTTATGATGAATAAAAAGTTCCTGATTCGTTTTGTTGGTGTTGTCATGGTTGTATTTGGCGTGGCAACTGCGGGATATGCAGCATTTCGTAGTAGTGAGAATGTGGATAAAAATATTGTTTTTTCAGACCGCACACTATTGTCGGGGTTATGGGATAGCTACAAAAAAACATACTGGGAATCTGGGTCTGGACGGACGCTTGATAAACAGCAAAACGACATCACTACTTCAGAAGGTCAAAGTTATACGATGCTACGTGCCGTATGGCAAAGTGACAAAGCAGCCTTCGACACGTCGTGGAAATGGACCAAAGACCATCTGCAGCGTGACGATAATCTCTTTAGTTGGCGATGGGGGTTAACGAGTGACGGAACGTATGGGATTTTAACGGAGCAGGGTGGTCAAAACACTGCATCCGACGCTGATAGCGACATCGCATTAGCACTCCTTATGGCGGCAGGTCGCTGGCAGCAGCAAAGCTACATAGACGATGCAAAAAAGATAATTCCGGCAATATGGAACGGTGAGGTCATCACGGCGGCAGGCAAGCCATACCTTGCAAGCAATAGTCTTGAAAAAGCCTCAAAGCAGGACGCAGTAATGAACGTTTCGTACCTATCTCCCTATGCTTTTCGTCTATTTGCAGAAGTAGATACAAAGAATGACTGGAACGCACTGGTTGATAGTTCATATGATCTCATTAACCGCACAATTGATGAACCGTTAGATAAAGCAACAACCGCAGGATTGCCCGCCGACTGGGTGTCTCTTGATAAAACATCGGGTAAAATCACTGAAATAAAAGACAGCGCTACGCTAACGACAAATTTTGGGTATGACGCAATGCGTGTGCCATGGCGACTCGCACTCGACTATAGATGGAACAAGGACGAGCGTGCAAAATCCACCCTCCAGAAAATGAGTTTTCTTGAAGACCAATGGAAAGATAAAGGAAAGATTTATTCAACGTATAGCCACGATGGCAAAGTTATAAAATCAGACGAGGTAGCGGAGGCCTACGCCACGGTGCTCCCGGGTTTGTCGATAACCAACCCCACACTGGCAACAGAAATATATAATAAAAAATTAAAAACTCTCTACGACCAGAATGATAATGCATGGTCGGGTGACATGACCTATTACGGCGACAACTGGGCGTGGTTTGCAATCGCACTGTATGACGATAAATTGGACAATTTAGCCGCCGAACTTCGCTAGTATTTAATGACGCATGAAAGGAGCATTGCTGCCGTGGAATTTCTGAAAACTATCCCAGCAAGCCGTGTATTATTACTGACAAACCTCGTGTTATCGGTGGGATATTTTGTGTATATCGCAGCGTTTACTCCTATTGGAAATCCTATATTATTTAGCATTCTTGTCGCAGCCGGCGTATTTCATTTATGGCAAGTTTTAGGCTATTTACATAGTGTATGGCCGCGGCATCGTAAGCGCCCGTTCGATCCATCGTTTCGACCACCTGTTGGTATTTATATCACTGTTTGCGGCGAGCCACGCGATATCATCGAGCAAACCGTCATTGCTGCAAAAGCGATTGATTATCCTGATTTTTCTATCTACGTATTAAATGATGGGTTGGTAGCAAATCGTGATAATTGGCGAGAGGCGGTGACGCTCGCAAAACAACTGGGTGTCCATTGCATAACCCGAAAGACGCCAGGTGGCGCAAAAGCAGGAAACATCAATCACGCGCTATCAAAAACCGACGATGAATTTGTGGTGATATTTGACGCAGATCATATACCGAAGCCACATTTTTTGACTGCGATGATGGGATATTTTGGTGATGAGCGAGTTGGCTTTGTTCAATCACCACAATACTACAAAAACCATGATGAAAACCAAGTGACGAGCGGTGCCTGGGAGCAGCAAGCGCTATTCTTTGGTGCGATAATGAAAGGCAAAGACACCGCTGGGACGGCATTCATGTGTGGTACGAACATGGTTCTTCGTAGAACGGCGTTAGTAGAAGCAGGCGGGATGTGCGAAACAAGTATTGCTGAAGATTTCCTCACTTCACTATTAATGCATGAGAAAAAATGGACATCAGTGTATGTCGATCAAGTGCTTGCCGAAGGGTTGGCCCCTGAAGATTTCTTGTCATATTATAAACAGCAATTTCGTTGGGCTCGCGGAAGTTTGGAGGTTGTTTTTAAATACAATCCGCTGTTTCGCCGTGGATTAACGGTAGGGCAACGAATCCAATATCTCTCATCGGCAAGCTATTACTTGTCTGGGTTGGTAGTGGTGATAAATGCCTTCCTGCCGCTTCTGTATTTTTACGCTAGTCTCGAACCTTTGCAGGTTAATACGATGACACTGGCGCTCGTCTTTTTGCCGTATATGTTTATCGTTCTATACACTATTCAACTGACCAGTAATTTCAGTTATACATTTCGTGCGCTTGCATTTAGCCTCAGTTCGTTCCCAATTCACTGCAAGGCAGTATGGCAGATTCTGACCAATAAAAAGAGCGGGTTTGTCGTCACGTCAAAAAAGAAGGTGAGCGGTAATTTTAGTTATCTTGTTACGCCGCACCTCGTCTACATAGGACTGGTTATCGTTGGGGTTATCGTCGGATTTGCACGCGAGGGGCTGACGGCCGCGATCATCACTAACTTTGCTTGGTCAATGATTTATATCGCAATATTTTACCCTTATATTTCGGCCGCGTTTGAAAAAGCAACGCCCATTGACGGCGAAGAAACAGTCAATGAAAAGGTAGCGGCAGTATGACAAATGAAGGACAACAGCTGCGCTGGTGGTGGATAGCCGGCGGACTGGTAATATTTATCCTGTTTGCGTTATTCTTTGGGTTGACGGTGTTTATGAATACCAGCCTGCGTCTTGATGAAGCGCAAAGCTTGTTTCAGACAAACCGGGATATTGTAGGTGTATTGAACCTTGTCGGTCAAGACGTTCATGTGCCGGGCTATCATATACTGCTGCATTATTGGCAGGTAGCGTTCGGGAATGACATCTATACGGCTCGATTGCTATCGCTGTTGTTTTTTATAGCGACAATCCCAGCTGTATATTGGCTGGCATCGTATGCATTCAACAACCGTGCGACCGGGCTGTACGCCGCGCTACTTATGTCAATATCTCCGTTCATGAACTGGTATGGGTCAGAGGCGCGTATGTACAGTATGTTGGCATTATTCACGGTACTTCATCAGATCGCTTTTTTGAAAATATTTAGAGAAGGTAAGGCGGTTCACTGGGTCTGGTATGTGATTACTGCTGCTGCCGGTTTATATACCCATTATTTCTTTGCGTTCGTGTTGCTTACAGAATTTGTCTTTTATCTATTCTTTAAAAATGAATTCGCCGCACCTAAAGCACTTCGAAAGTTTTTAATCGCAGTGACGCTCGCTGTCATTGCGGTTGTACCGTGGCTCGTATACGTATTCAACTTAGGATTTGCTAATAATACGCAACCGAGTCTCGTCGAGCCTACTAGCGTCGATTTGTTCAACACCTATGCGCAGTTTATATTCGGATTCCAGGTCGATTCTCTGAATACAGTCCTCGTTTCTTTATGGCCAATTGTTGTGCTGCTGGCATTCTTTAGTTTGCAGAAAAACAACCGTATTCCCCGCGAGGCATTGTTCTTTGCGTTTGCGTCGATAGTGCCTGTACTTGGTGCATTTGTCGTGAGCATTACAGTAATGCCGTTTTTTCAAAGCCGTTATCTAATTGTTGCGTTACCCGCCTTGGTGATTTTTGTTTCATGGGTGTTATCGGTGTATCCATGCCGCATCGCAATCGCTATGCGTATTGGATTAGTGATCATAGTATTGGGATTATTTACCATCCAAGTAGTCAATCCCAATACGCCCGTCAAAGAAGATTATCGTCAAGCCGTGGGGTATTTAAATGATCATGCATCAAGCCAAGACGTGATTATTCTGACTGCACCGTTTACTATTTATCCGACAGAATATTATTATCGGGGTGATGCAAAAGTAACAACACAACCTATTTGGAATAGATTCTCACAAGGAAGCGTCCCTGCATTTAATAAATCTACCCTAGGCTCTGACATTAAAAAGAGTACAGAGTCGTATCGAACTGCGTGGGTGATGCTCAGTTACGATCAGGGTTACAATAAAGATATCAAAAAATACATGGACGACCACTACGAACAAACGTTGGCGAAGGAGTATAGTAAAGGATTGGGGTTATATAGTTATAAAATTCGCTATGATCCTGGTATTACATTAACGCAGTAAAAGCCACTGACATATGTGTGCACCGCCAACAAAGTGCTACCATAAGTACAAGAGCGTCAATTTCAATAAACACATAACATAAATTGCTTAAAAATCCAATTTATGTTATAATTAAATACACACAGTATATAAATGAAAGGGCAGGCTATGATTCAGTATCTGCGTTCAACACACCATCGTCCTGCCGTAACGATCAAAGATACGCTACAGCCTGGCACTTGGATCCGCTGCGAGAAGCCAAACGACGAAGATATACAACATCTTATAAAACTCGGCCTTGATGCCGACGTGCTGACAGACGCACTCGATCCTCACGAGGTTCCCCGTGTCGAACTGCAGGATGGCTGGACGTATTTTATTACGCGCCTACCTGATACGGACGACGATTTTAACGACTTTACAACGCCGATCTTATTTGCACTCGGTAAAGATTCGATTGTGACGGTTAGCCGAGATTCACTTGGTCGTATGTGGCAGCCATTTATTGATAAAGTTGACTCACCGACGACACAAAAGACAAAGTTTTTGATGTTGATGCTTGATGCTATTGGGCGACAGTATCAAACGCGCGTAGCATCGATCAACCGTCAAATGCGGGCAACAACTGATGACGTTCGTACATTGGACTCAAAAGACATCACGACACTGACCGAATACGAACGAAAGCTGAACGACTACCTTGATGCACTGCTACCAACAAATACAGCACTCGAAAAAATGCTTGGCGGTAAAATGCTCACCTTATACGAAGACGACCGAGATCAAGTCGAGGACCTTTCGATTGATTTTGAACAGGTCATATCACGTTGTAAAAGCTTGCTACGTACGATTACTAACGTTCGTGATTCGTACCGCGCTGTGATGGACACTCGATTGAACGAAACCATCCGGCTGCTGACAGTCATCACGCTGACCTTTACGGTGCCGACGATGTTTGCCGGATTATTCGGGATGAACGTTGATTTACCAGGCGGGCATGCGCCGTATACGTTCTGGCTGATTATTGCCCTCAGTGTACTGGTCGCCGGGTCGCTGGCATTTTATTTCCTGCGTAAGAGGTAGACATTTTACATATAGCCAAAAGAGCCTATACTAAGATGAGGAATAGGTGAGGCTCCACTAGCAACTATCCGTCCTGTGTCTTTACCTTGACCGCCATGTACGTACTATGGGCTAAGCAGATAAGGAGACGCTATGTCGGATGATCTCTCGCTTCGTAGAAAACTTATTATAATGCTGTCGGTTATGGCAAGTCTGTTCTTGGTCGCACTCGACCAGACGATTGTCGCGACGGCACTCAGCCGTATTGTGGCAGATTTTGACGCCTATGATTCACTGAGCTGGATAGTCACGGCGTATTTGTTGACGACAACGATCACCATTCCGATTGCAGGCAAGCTATCGGATTTGTACGGACGGCGCATTATGTTGCTGATCGGAGTGGCGATTTTTACCGCTGGTTCGTTCATGAGCGGTGCTGCCGGAAATGTTGAACAATTGATTTTATGGCGGGCCATTCAGGGTATTGGCGGCGGTATTATTACGGCAAACGCCTTTACGATTATTGGTGATTTGTTTCCACCGCGTGAACGGGGCCGGTGGCAGGGATTGTTTGGCGCGGTATTCGGGCTGAGCTCTGTTATTGGTCCGTTGCTAGGCGGCTGGCTAACGGGGGGGCATCAGATCTTTGGCGTGACGACAGACTGGCGATGGATATTTTACGTAAATGTCCCAGTGGCTATACTTGCCTTTGTTATGATTATAATCTTCTGCCCAAAGCTCGGACAGGCTCGGCGACCGGCCATCGACTATGCCGGGGCGGTTTTGCTTTCTGTTGCCTTGGCGACGCTGGTGCTAGCGGTTGATAATACGGCATCAATATTTGCCGACTTTATGCGCACAGCTGGTCTTAATCTGGTAACACTTCGGGTGATAATGTATACCATTGTGGTTGCGGCAGTGGCTGGATTTATCTTTGTCGAGCGCAGGGCCAAAGAGCCAGTGCTGGCGCTATCGTTCTTTGAGAACCGTAATTTTCTCCTGATAATGGGCATCTCAGTGTTATACGGTGCGGCCTTCATCGGGTCGATTCTGTACCTGACACAGTTCAATCAACAGGTATTTGGTGCTTCACCGATGGACTCTGGTTTAATGCTACTGCCAATGGTAGGTGGGCTGATTCTAACATCAGTTATCTCTGGGCAAATCATATCGCGAACCGGACATTACAAGGTATTTATGCAAGTCGGAATCGTGGTCGCGACTGTTGCTGTGTGGCTGTTGGCTAATCTCTCGCCGCAGTCGTCCTATTTATATGAGGCGGTAGTAACCGCGTTCCTGGGGGCGGGGCTAGGGGTTGTCTTGCCAGTCATTAACCTGGCTATTCAAAACGAGTTCTCTCAGGCAAAACTCGGTGTTGCCACCAGTTCAAACCAGCTCTTTCGTAGTTTGGGTTCAACGGTGGGCGTGGCGGTGTTTGGCGCAATGCTCACGGCTGGCTTGACGAGCGGGCTAGCTGGCATACAGAATGACAGCTATGTTCGTGCACTCGAACAGAATACTCAGATACGTAAAATCGGTGATTTCAACAATCCTAATACGCTCGTGGACATTAACGAACCCGTGATCAAAGACGAAATTAACGCTGGTTTTAGGCAACAAATCGCAAGTCTTCCTCCGCCGGAGCGAGCGGCGGCCGCGGCGGAATTTAGTGCTAGTCAGCAGCAATATTCAGACAAGGTAGCAGCGGCCTTCAGCGATAGCTTGGGCAATATATTTAGGCTCGCAGCAGGCTTGATGGCGGCGGCGGCTGTGCTAGTATTTATGCTCAAGGAGCGACCACTTCGAGCAACTATGTCAACCGAAGATGCCTAGTGTATGCTCCTGACTTTCTTTATGTTCTGTAAGGCGCTATACTGCTTATGAATGATTGAGTACTATAAAAAGCATTCTGCAGGTGAGCCATTTCACAAAGTGAACACCCCTACAGAAGACGCATGGATACATCTCGGTGCGCCTTCGGATGTCGAGCTTGCGTCACTAATAGATTCCTATGATCTTGACGGTGATATTGTTCGTGACGTGCTAGACAAGAACGAACTATCTCATAGCGAATTCAACCAAGGCAGTCAGTATGTGTTTTTGCGCCCAGCTATGCGAACGCGTAATGGCGAGGTAAAAACCCGGCCGTTTTTGGCAATTCTGCATCCACGCGCTTTTATTACCATTGCAACGTCAACGGCTATAGGCGTAAACGACATCGCACTCGTCGGTGATCGGTCAAAAGTGACGACAAACAACCGCGCTCATATGCTAGTCGCGACGATAACAACAGTAGTGGGTGGGTATGAAATATTACTGCAACATACTGCAGAATATATCGAATCAATTCGCAAAAAACTTCGTTCACATGAAGTAGGTAACAGGGATTTCGTCCATTTTGTTACCATCGAAGACAACCTGAATGAATATCAGACGTGTCTACGAGATTCGCTTGTTGTCGCCGAGCGCCTCAAAGACAATACGCACGGCCTCTTTAGTGAAAGAGAAGTGGAATTGCTAGAAGATACAATCCTCTACATTAAACAGCTCCTGAGCGCCGTTGCAAGCCTGACACAGACGATTAACAGTATTCGCAATGCCTATAGTACGATTGCCAACAATACTCTTAACCAACGCATGAAGGTATTAACGGCGCTGACGGTTCTTATCGCACTGCCGAATGTGTTTTATGGTATGTATGGAATGAACATTGCATTGCCTTTTCAAACGAGCCCACTAGCATACCCGATCATTGTATTATTTACAGTTTTCATCATTTTGCTTGTGTATGCTATTGCCAAGCGTTTCAAGGTGTTCTAGTATAGAGAGAAGCAGAAGCGTAATGTCTATTACGTATGTCTTGACGTATGCGTCATGTATTGGTATTATCATATATGTGTTCCGCGCCATTACACGAAAAATTACATTTTAAAGGTCGAAGCGCGCGGGGCTGCATTTAGTACAAGGAGTACAAAACCTCATGCCTATAGCCATCTCGTTTGTGTCCTCACGGGCCAAAAAGATAGCAGTGGATGTGGTGCCTGCCGAATGGCAACTGTATATCGCACATTAATCCCATCTATGGGAACAATAAAAAACCACCTCAAGGCACCGAGGCGGTTTTTTTATTTGGGAGACTAATTAGCTATTTACAGGAACTTCAATGTTCTTTTCTTTTAGTTTTGTATTAATCAGATCTCGGAGCGCTTTTGTGTCGCCCTGAACTAATTTACCAGATATGTCCGTGTTGATCTTTTCGCCGTCTAGGAAGAATGCCGGTGTGCCGGTAACATTTTGGCTTTTGCCAAGAGCCTGATCGAATTTGATTTTGTCAGCAACTCTTTTCGAACTTAGATCGGCTTTGAACGTATCGACATTTGTAACGCCAGCCTGCTGTGCAAGCGTGATAAACCTGCCGGTTCGCTGTTCTGGTGATAGACTGCTCCACTCGTTTTGGTTCTCGAATAGGATATTGTGCATTTCCCAGTATTTACCCTGCAGTCCCGCTGATTCGGCAGCTGTTGCTGCAGCAAATGCATTTGGATGGATGCTCGTTAATGGGAAGTTGCGGAATACAAATGCAATCTTGTCGCCATAATCTTCCATGATTTTTTTAATGCCTGGATGTGCAGCGGAACAGCTAGGACACTGAAAGTCACCATATTCAATAAGCCTTACGGGACTAGTCGCGTTACCTTCGACGTGATCTGCGATCTTCCCGTTTTCAGCTGATGCAGCAATTATGCTGTTCGCATCGATAGATGCGGTGTCGATTGTTGTCTGCTGCGAGCGAGAGTAAGCAATTAATCCGCCAAAAAGCGCTATACATACAGCACCAAAAATAATCCATGTTTTCGTATTCACTCTGATCTCCTTTTTACGATACTAATAGCATTCGAGAGAAGAGACGAGCCTGCTCGTACTGTCCCAAAATGTGCTCCAATACAACGAATGTTATACTAATTGTAGCATAGAGAGGTGGTACAATAATGGTTATGTTGTATGTATTACTTGGTTTATTTTCACTCTTACTAATTGCCGTTTCGTCAGTTCGTATCCGCCGCACAACACTCAGTCAGTTCGAGTTGCGACGCCGACGTGATGCTGATGACGAGATTGCCAAGGGGCTTCTTGAAAGAGAGAATCATATCAGTGATCTTCAATCGCTCCAGCGTGCAGTCATAGCGCTACTTATCATTATCGTGACGTTAGTATCGGTGGTTGCATTTGGCTGGGTGATTGGTATTATCGCCGCGCTTGTTATTTCGCTAGGGTATGGAATTATCTCTCGTCAGGACGTGGTAAATAAACCGGCGCAGAAAGTATATGACCAAATAGAGCCACGAATTCTTGACTGGGTCGTTAAGGTGCCGTTTGTGTTTACATTGCTACGCTCAGTTGTCGCCGAACAAGCGAGCGACCCAGAGCTTCGCTCCAAAGAACAGTTACTTTACCTTGTATCGCAGTCGCGCGATGTCCTGTCTACGAATCAAAAATCACTGCTACGTCATGGACTGGCGTTTGGCGATAAGTTAGTCGTTGATGTGATGACGCCCCGGTCGGTTATCGATAGTATTAACGCCGACGAACTTCTTGGACCGTTGGTGCTTAACGATTTACACAAAACAGGACATAGTCGCTTTCCTGTTATAGACGGCGATGTCGACCATATTGTTGGAGTGCTGCATATTCGTGATCTATTGACGCTGAGTCCCGGTAAAAGTTCAACAACTGCCAGAAAAGCAATGGATTCACGAGTATTTTATATCCGTGAGGATCAAACGCTTGAGCATGCACTGTCGGCGTTCTTAAAATCGCACCATCACCTGTTTATCGTTGTAAATGAATACCGCGAGACAGTCGGTTTGTTATCGCTCGAAGACGTTATCGAAACATTACTGGGTCGCAAGATTATCGATGAATTTGATACACACGAAGATCTGCGTACGGTTGCGGCACGTAATCCACGTGGTAATAATCATCCACCAAAGTACACAAACGTTTAACTGCATCACGGTGTATACTAGTTTTTATGACAGAAATTCTTGATATCGTAGACGAAAACGACAACGTAATAGACCAAGTGGAGCGCCACGAGGCACGATCACGAAGGTTAAGTAGTCGAAGAGTATTTATTCTTTTTTACAATGCTGAGGGTGAAGTATTCTTGCAGCGCCGCAGTATGAAAAAAGACACAAGCCCAGGGCTTTTGACGACAACGGTTGGCGGCCACGTTGAAAGCGGCGCAACATACGACGAGACAATGGTAAAAGAAGCACTCGAAGAGACGGGTGTTACTATCGACGCGGACCGAGTTATCAAACTAGGTAAACGTTACTATAATTCGCCAGATGGCATGTTGTGGATCGGGTTGTATGTATATCCATTCGACGGTGATGTTGCTGATTTGAAAATTGAACCTGACGAAGCGGACGGATTTGAGTGTTCTAGCGCCGTAACCTTGAAACAGCGACTGACTGAAACGCCAGAACTATTCTCGCCGGTTGTGTATAGCCCAGAAGGTCATGAAATGCTTGACGAGATCATAAAGCGTACCGCGGCATAGACAGTATAGGGGTTAAATAGTATAATTACCCCTATGACACGAACACTTGCAATCACGACGACAACACATATAGGACAATCCGTCACCGTAAAAGGCTGGGTGAATAGTCGCCGAGATCATGGTGGGCTTATCTTTATCGATATACGCGACCATACTGGTGTCGTACAGTTAGTGATTAACCCAGAATCGGCTGATGCATTTTCGCTTGCCGAAACACTGCGTGACGAATATGTTATTTCGGTCACTGGTGAGGTTCGTGAACGCGCCGACGAACTAAAAAATCCTAATATTCCAACAGGATCTATCGAGATTGAAGCAAAGACAATCGAGCTGCTAAATAAATCAGAGCCGCTTCCGATTGCCGTTCGTGATGACGGTCAGCAGTCCGGCGAAGAGCTTCGTTTGAAGTATCGCTACCTTGATCTGCGCCGACCTACGATGCAGAACCGCTTAAAGCAGCGTGCAGAGTTTTATAAAGTACTGCGAAATTATATGGACGAGCAAGACTTCACCGAGATAACAACACCGATTCTTGCAAACTCTAGCCCAGAAGGCGCACGCGACTTTCTTGTGCCATCACGCGTACATCCTGGCAAATTTTATGCACTTCCACAAGCCCCACAACAGTTCAAGCAGCTGCTGATGGTTGGCGGTATATCTCGGTATTACCAAATTGCAACGTGTTTTCGCGACGAAGATCCACGTGCCGATCGTTTGTACGGTGATTTTTATCAGCTTGATTTAGAGATGTCATTTGTTGATGACGGCGAGATGGTCCGTGCAGCAATGGATCCACTGATTAAAGATTTGGTCACAAATTTTGCAGGCAAGCAGCTTGTATCGAGTGATATCCCCCGTATTTCCTACGATGATGCGATGAGCCGCTACGGGTCAGATAAACCTGATCTACGTTTTGGAATGGAACTCATTGATCTTTCGGACGAACTATCGTCAACGGAATTTGGCGTGTTTAAAAACACCCTTGCTGCAGGTGGCGTCGTCAAGGCTATCTGTGTAGAGGGTGCAGCGACGCTTAGTCGTTCGCAAATAGATAAATTCACTACCATTGCCAAATCCGAAGGTGCCGGCGGTTTAGCGTATATCAGCTATGAAAACGGCGAAGCAAAATCACCAATCGCCAAGTTCCTAAGCGACGCAGAACTCGCCGCAATCAAAGAAAAAATGGGAGCAAAAGACGGCGACACGATTTTCTTTGGTACTGACAAACGAGTAACGGTCAATAAAGTACTTGGCCGCTTACGTTCTGAATTTGCTGATCATTTTGAACTGAAAGATCCAACCAAAGTTGCTCTTGCATGGATTGTCGACTTTCCGTTCTACGAATACGACGAAGGTGCCAAGAAAGTTGATTTTGGACATAACCCATTCAGCATGCCACGTGGTGGTGTCGAAGCACTTCGTAGTGCCGATACTGACGAAAAGAAACTGGCGATTGTTGCTGACCAATACGACATGGTGATGAACGGCTACGAAATTTGTAGCGGAGCTGTGCGAAATCATAATCCAGAAGTTATGTATGAGACATTTGGCGTACTCGGATACGATCATGAATATGTCGATGCGAAATTCGGTGCAATGATAAACGCATTTAAATTCGGCGCCCCGCCACATGCTGGCTGTGCATTTGGCATTGACCGAATCTTTATGGTGTTGACTGGTGAAGAAAATATTCGTGAAGTCGTGGCGTTCCCAAAGAACGGCTCTGGTGTTGATACAATGATGAATTCTCCAAGTGTCGTTGACGAATCTCTGCTAAAAGAATTATCACTTAAAATAAGCGAATAGTACGACATGTCTGAACTCGTACGACATCAAGATGTAGACGAAAGAAGACTTGCCCCAGGCGTGACGCTTCGAGATATGGTATCCGTAAGTGACATAAATATCGCTGAATTAACAATCAGTAAGGGCGAATATCCAGAAGGTCATTATGCCCTTAATACAGACGTCACGATGATTATAACGGGACTATATAAACAGTGCACTATTCAACGTAAGGGTGAACTTGATGTTGTGTTGAATACCGGTGATTTTCTTATTGTTCCACCAAATATGCCGTATCGATACGTCGCTGAGTTTTGTAAAGTAAGTCTTACTTCATCGCCCGCATGGACAGCGGACCAGTATTCAGAAGAAGAATTATAGAGTATACGATGTTATAGCAACAACGTATAGTATATATGTTGTAAGAAAAATTACACCAATGACCAACTACTGGCGTACAATAGTAAGTGTAATCACTAACATGAAAGGAACTCTCCATGGAAGATATGAAAGTTCTAGTCATCCTGCTGTCAATTGCAGTAACACTCCTGTCGATCGTGATAGTTGCATTACTTGCTACAGTGACAGTTGTGCTGATAAAAGTGAACCATATAGCAAAGAATATCGACGCGGTAACCACAAACGTAGCCTCAGCAACAGAGTGGCTATCTCCGGCAAAAGTCGTTTCAACTCTCGTGTCGGTATTTCGTAAATAATAGAAAAGGGGAATAATATGTCAAAATTAGCAAAAATTGCAGTAGCAGCCATCGGTGGATTCGTAACAGGTATTCTCTTAGCGCCAAAAAGCGGTAAAGAAACACGTGAAGACATCAAGGTAAAGACCGAAGAAGCAAAAATCGCCGCTCGTGAAAAAGCAGCCGAAGTAAAAGCAGCTAGCAAAGAGGCGGCATCAACACTTCGAAAAAGTGCTGACAAGGCGAGTAAAGAGGCCGTCGAACTTGGTAAAAGTGCGAAAGTAACTGCCGATAAAATTGCAGCAGAAGTAAATGATTTTGGTGGCGAAGCACGAACGCGCGCTAGCCGCGTAGCGACAGATGCAAAGGTAACTGGTCGTACGATTCAAAAAGATTCAGAAAAGCACCTAAAGTAAATCCATACTTTCATGAAATTAAGGTTGCTCATACGAGCAGCCTTAATTTTTTATATATCAATCGGAGTAGTATCGATTCGCTGATAGCGTATGCCTGCTTTTGATGCAAATGACGCGATCATTCGATCGGCAATGTCTTTCCCGCCTTTGGATAAAATTGCATCGTGTGTGGGAAATGCGATGGTAGGTTTTACCGATACAAGGTAGTCGATTGTTTCTTGTATCTTTAGCCAAGGTGCACTGATAGGGAGGGCTAATATCTCTACCGGCTTATCAGGAACGACAAATGAATCGCCCGGGTAGAATACGGTACTATTAATCATTACGCCGACATTCGGGATGGTGGGTATATCGGGGTGAATAACCGCATGTTCACCGCCATAAAACTCAAGCGTGAACGGGCCTACGGTCACTGTATCACCCGCCACAACAGATTGGCGAATGAACGCATCGTTATCGCCGTCCAACTGACGCATGATGCTTTGGGGTGCAAGGATAACTGCACTGGGGTTATGTGCAATAATCGCGCCGAGCGCTGCACTATCAAAATGATCAGTATGCTCATGGGTAAAAACAATACCGATGACGTTTTCGGGTGATCCAATGCTATTGGTAAAAACACCCGGATCAACGATTAGCAGTTTCCCTTTGTCTTCGACGGTAAAGCAAGCGTGCTCGTGTTTTGTGATTTTCATAAAAGTATACCTTTCCAAGATTAAATGTATAAAGAAAAGTCGGACAAATGTGTCCGACTTTTAAGGTTTAAACAGGTGCCAACCTGGACTTAGGCTCGTCGAGGAGAGCCACCACGAGCTGCTTTAACGATAGCCAGAAGTATGATGGCGCCAAGAATTGCAACGAGGAGACTAGCGATGTTGAATCCTTCTACGTGCACGCCGAACACCTGTACGACAAATCCACCGATGAATGCTCCCAAAATACCTACGACGATATTTGCGAGCGCTCCCATGCTTTCGTCTGTCTTCATGATCATTGATGCGATCCATCCAGCCAGCGCTCCAAATATAATCCAAGCTATAATATTGAGAATCATTTTCACCTCCTTATTTATTAGTGATGTTACTACTATACAAAGAGTGAAACGATTTTTCAGTGAGATATTTTACAACCTATGTATAAATTCTAATTGGTGACGAAGTATTCTTGATAACGTGAGCGAACTTTGCTAATTTTTGGATTAATGACAACCGAACAATAGCCATTCGCAGGGTTTTTATTAAAGTAATCTTGATGTTCTGGTTCGGCCGCGTAAAAGTTTTCAAGTTTTGTAATTTCTGTCACGATAGGGTTATCCCATATTTGCGATGCGCGTTCTATAGCCGCGGCAAACTCTGATTTTTGGTCGTTATCAGTGTAGAGCATAATCGAGCGATACTGCGTTCCCTGATCAGCACCCTGGCGGTTGAGTGTCGTCGGATCGTGTAATGTAAAAAAGATATCAAGTATCGTTTCGGCAGGGATTACAGCCTCGTCGAATGTCAGTTGGACGACTTCGGCGTGTCCGGTTGCGCCGGATGCAACGCTGTAATAATCCGGATTATCTGTCTGGCCACCTGAATAGCCACTCGTTACATCGGTGACGCCGCGAATTCGCCTAAACACCGCGTCTAAACACCAGAAACATCCGCCACCTAAAACATATGTTGTCATATATCTATTATACTAGAGATGATGGACCTTATAGAATTTCAAGAATTGTTACGCCTCAATGGAAGCGACCTATACCGTGACATGCCGTGGCGCCAAGACACGCGTCCGTACTATGTGTTAGTAAGCGAACTAATGCTGCAACAAACCCAGGTCGATAGAGTGATTCCAAAGTTCCAGGCGTTCATTGCGGCGTTCCCTGACGAGCACACACTGGCTACGGCGAGCCTTGCTGATGTGTTGGTATTATGGCAGGGCCTTGGGTATAATCGTCGTGCTAAATTCTTGCATGAAGCGGCAAAAGAAGTAGTCCGCGCTGGGGCTTTCCCGACTGATGAACAAGGTTTACTTCGTCTGCCTGGTGTTGGCAAAAACACCGCAGGTGCTATACGGGCATACGCCTTTAACCAGTCAGCGATATTTGTAGAAACAAATGTACGAACAGTGTACTTTCATCATTTCTTTACGCTTGGCGATCCTGTTGACGATAAAGAAATCGTGTCGCTACTAGAACAGACGATTGATCGGCAGCACCCTCGTGAGTTTTACTGGTCGCTGATGGATTACGGTTCATTCCTGAAAAGATCTGGGGCTGGGCGCATTACTCAAAGCCGACATTACAAAAAACAATCTGCACTAAAGGGGAGTGTTCGCGAAATCCGCGGCCAGATTATTGCGCGTCTGACGATTGCAGATATGTCGATGGCCGAACTTAAAACTATGGTGACGGTTGATGAACGATTTGATAGAGCGCTGCAAGGACTTATCAAGGATGGTCTCGTTACTTCTCGCGCTGACGGTCAGATTCATTTGACCAAATAGCGTTCAGGGGTGATAATGGACAAAGATGAAACGCCGTATTCTTATCGCTAGTATCGCTGGTATTGTCGCACTGACGGCCAGTCCTGTTCCTGTTGGTGCTCAGCAGAACGAACATGCCATGACCGACAGTCACATTCAACGAATCAAGCAAAATTGTAGTTCGGCCAAACGTACCATTCAGCAACTACATACAAATGATGGACCACTTCGCGTTAATCGGGGTCAAGTATATGCGTCCATCTCGTCGCGGTTAATGACTCCACTCAACAGCCGGTTAATTGTTAACAAACTCGACGCCTCGTCGCTTGTTAAAATATCTGCACAGTACGACACGGCACTATCTGCGTTTATCGATACCTACATTAAATACGACAACCAAATGACGACCGTCCTTTCAATCGACTGCGTTAAACAGCCGATAAAGTTTTATGATGCCGTTGCCCTCGCAAGAGAGCGACGGGTTGAAGTGCATACAAATGTCGCAAAATTACATGAACTAATTGTTGAATACGACAAAGAGTGCGATATTTTCCGGACGCAGTTTACAAACGATACGACAAAGGATCAACAGTAATGGTTATTGGCAGTAGATATCGCTTTGCCATCTTGATAGTCAGCAGTATTACGATCGCCCTTATTCTGGTGTTTATTAGTGTGTCGCTTTATTTTAGTAGTGGAACGGCACAGCTAGACCTGAGTCGTCCCGGGTATCAATCGGTTCGCGATCAAAGCAAGCCCGAGGATCCATACAAAGGATTTTCTGCGTCCGGCCCAGTAACGGAACAAACGCTGAGCGAATTTAGTAAGTTATATTCTGATCGCGCAAAGAACGCAACGTCTGTTGATGCATTCAATAGCGAAGTACTGAGCGATGCCGCGCTAGGTCTAGACGACGTCGACGACACTCCGCAAAATTAACGTTACGAACTCTTTGAGTCCGCACGGTTAGATATGCCGATACTTGGCATAACGGCTAATTCAATACCATTCTCTTCGAATGCTTGCAAAAGGCGGCGGCGTAACTCTGCTATGACTGACCATTGATCAGACGGCTGCGTTTTACCGGCGATAATAATCTCAACAGATGTACCGGTAAATTCACCTAATGACACAAATTCAGGCGCTTCAATAATCTTCGATTTCCACTTTTCTTCATTGGCCAGATTGGTACCGATTTTATTAATAATCTTTACGACATGATCAATATCTGACGATGGATGAACGGCAATAGTAAATCGTGCCATACTGTATCCCATCGTTTTATTGACGACGTGTTGGACCATGCCGTTAGGGAAATAGTGAACGTTGCCATCGACATCGCGAATAACGGTACTGCGTGATCCGATACGTTCAACGGTGCCACTGGCGCCTTCGATATCTACAATGTCACCGACACGGTACTGATTTTCACTGATAATAAAAATACCCGACAAAAAGTCTTTGATGATAGACTGAGCGCCGAACCCTAACGCCACACCAATAATACCTGCGCTAGCAAATAATGGCGCCAAAATTTGATTTGCATCCGGTACAAATTCTTTGAATATAGAATAGGTGACGGTAATGATAATCATAATCCGCCATATGTTCATAAACAGCGCAGCGAGCGTATTTTGTCGTTTCTCGATGTCTTTTTTGTGCCATTCGCGGTGACGAGTTGTGCGTACGGCACGTTTAACAATTCGCGATAGCAGGTTGCCGCCGACATAATATGCCAGTACGCCCATGATCAATATTGTGATTATAGATACTCCGTGGCCAGGTACACTTTCTGTCCCATATATCCAAGACTGTATTTTTGGCAAAAACACAACGATGCTGTCATGTGCCCACGTAACAATACCATTCATATGTGCTAGTATAGCAGATGTATGATTGTGTTTCCTGATATGTATTCACCTAAACTTATTCAGATGATCACTGACGGTGCGGTCGGTGTTTTAATGACCGATACGCTCTATGGTATTGTTGCGCGCGCAGACAATGAATCCGCTGTTGCCCGCGTCTACGAGATCAAAGACCGAACTGATTCAAAGCCGCCCATCGTATTAATCGCGGATCTGGCGCAGCTACTCGACCTGCCATCAGACGAGGCGATGTCTACTATTGATGGACTATGGCCAGGTAAGAACAGTATTATTCTACCGTCACCAACGGCGCCTGATTGGCTCGTGCGCGGTAGTGACGGCGTGGCGTATCGTATGCCTGACTCAAACGAGCTACGCAGCCTTTTGCGTCAAACAGGTCCTATCATTGCCCCTAGTGCAAACCCAGAGGGAAAATCCCCTGCAAAAACGATTGGCGAAGCGCAGGGGTATTTCGGTGATTCGGTTGATTTTTATGTAGATAGTGGGGTGTCGTTTAATGACACGCCGTCAAATCTCTACAGTCTTATTGGTGGTGATTTGGTGCAGCTGCGATAGTATGATCGATCCAAACGAATTCATTATTACTCGCAAGCGCAAAAAGTATAAATTTGCGCTGTATGCTAATTCTCCTCTTTGTTTTGAGATTGATCAGTGGAGTAAACGACCCGTTGACTGTGTCGAACTTGGTGCAGGTACAGGTCATTTTAGCGTAGAGCTGGCTGCGCGTTACCCCGATAAAACCTTTGTTGCGGTTGATGTCAAAGCCGACCGGTTACAAACAGGCGCCAAAGAAGCCGCCGATCGGGGCATTACTAACGTACTGTTTTTGCGTGCGCGTGCTGATCAGTTAGTAGATTTATTTGACTCACAGTCACTTCAGTCGTTATGGCTTACGTTCCCAGACCCTTTTCCGAAAAAGCGCTCAGCGGGTCGCCGTATGACACATCCGAACTATCTGAATATGTATCAATCACTATTGTCGAGCGGCGGTGCATTTTATCTCAAACATGACGACCGGAACTTTTTCCACTGGAGTATAGAGCAGCTGGTTACGCAGCAGTGGCGTATCGACGAGCTGTCATTTGACCTGCACGAATCTGATTTATCGGACGATTACAAAATCCTCACCCCCTACGAAGAGCGCTGGTTGCAGGATGGGTTGACGACGAACTTTGTTAAAGCGAGTCGCTAGCTAGATGTCAGCTCGGTAGCTCGGTTCGGCAACTTCAAGTAGATATCGCAGTATTTCTTCGGGACGCGCGAGTGAATCGTTGGCGCGTTCGCCAGAAAAGTAATCTCTGTCGAGCCGTCGGCCAATACAGGTAGCCAGTGGTGTCGGCTGCTCGTATCGAAGGTTGATATGCGGAGATAAGTGAGGACTGCGCGCGTAGATGCCTTCGACAACAATCACGGGTGCTGGGCGGATAGTGCCACTAATAGAGGGCGCCTGAGTTGCGAAGTCAAACAAACGATGGTCAATCTCTTGGCCGTTCTGTAGCTGTATGAGATCGTGCGCTGCTTGCTTGGTATCGTACACGAGCGGATGATCCCAGTTGGTCCACGGTTCGCCGCGCCAGGTATCGAGCCACGTTTTGCCGCGGTTATAGTTATCGGTTGAGATGACCGCCGTGCTCAGGCCAATGTCCTCTAGCTGTTTGCAGAGTGCGGTGACGACCGTTGATTTGCCTGAGCCGCTACGACCGTTGACGCTGATAGTGAAAGGCTGGGATGGTGAGCGCTGGGTAACTATGTCATCGATAATGCCCGCTACTGAAAGCTGCTCAGGGAGAGCGGGCAGCTCGCAGGCTGCGAGACCGTAGGCGCGCCTTTCGTTGCTACTGGTGGAGCAAGAAGTGATGTCGATCATACTGGCCTCGATCGCTGCATGGTGGATGAACTGCTCCCAATCTTGAGAGAGTTCATTTTCAATTTGCGTGTGGCCATCTTCGAAAAAATCGACTACAATGCCCGGGAATGGTTCGGCGCGAAGCTTACGTAATCGAGCGAGATGGGGTTCATTGTAATACGTGTATGTTTCGTGGCTGATCTGCGCGGTGACTTCGCGGCGCACGAGTCCATTAGGGTTGTGAATTCCCTTGTCTTTAAGGGTGGCTGTGTACGTCCGTTCCCCAGACCGATAGTCTTCTCGTAAACGCAGACTATACGGTTCTTCCGGGTGGCTCAAATAAAACTGTTCGACAGGATACGCATCGCTTCGGAATTGCGCCAAGCGTTCGGGGTCTGCGACGGTATATTTTTGTTCGATTTCTACGTATTTATGTTGCTCAAGTTTATTCTTATTATGTAAATATTCAGACACAGTGATATATCCTTGCTGATTAAATTAACAGATACCGTATGTAGTATATCGTGGTACTATGGGAAGAGATAGAAAGAATAATTTGAGTCAAATATGATTGAGCAGATGATTATTGAGCACCGGATTCAAAAGCACATCATGACGGTTTTGCTTTATCAAAAATATGCTCGGTTTAGCGAGCTTCGACCACCGCGAGTGGATACGAATTTATTTAGCTACCATCTAAAAGTGCTGGTGAAGAATGGGTTCGTTCAGAAAGATTCTACGGGTTACACATTGAGCCTAAAGGGGCTGACATATGTCGACCGTGTTAGTACGACGCAGCAATTCAATCCTAGGACCCAACCGAAAATTATCACGATGCTTGTCGTGCAAAATAGTAATGGCGATGTATTGTTGCAGCGACGCTCGAAACAGCCATATATCGATACGTGGACGTTACCATATGGCAAACTACACATAGATGATAAAACGGTTGTGGCCGCGGCGCAGCGTGAAGCGTATGAAAAAATTGGACTGATGAATACACCCGTTGTCCACGCTGGTGATTGCTATATTCGGACCATGGACGGTGATGAAGTCGTCATGGCGACATTGGCGCATGTGTTTCGATATGAGACCGATGAAATCAAAACGAGTGACACGCTACAGTGGGCGCGTCCGCATAAACTTGGGCAACTCGACATGGCACCGGTAGTTGAACAGATTATTGCACGGACTTTTTTCCGTGACCCGTTCTACTTCGAAGAATATTCCGAGCCGTTTCTGGCATAACGGGCTGAGTCAGTTTTCAGAACCCACAATACTTATTATGAACTTTGAGAACTGCCGAGTGGCAAAAGAGCAATATGCCCTGGTTGCTACTCGGCGAGATCTTTGGTAGGAAGACACGCTAGCGTCGCTGGTAACCGTATCGACGCGTGATGGTTACACCCATCGTTTTGGGATGGGTGTTTCCGAGTGCCTCGAGCCAGTCGTATCCGTCGGCATGGCAGGCGCACCGCTTGCCGGCAACACTGCACAGAATACTGCAGCTCTCCGCTGGGATGGGCGCCCTGTCTAGTGCGTACGACGATGTGAGTGACTCGTGGACAAAATTGAAATACTCTTCGCGCCAGGGGTGGCACGTGTCGCAGAACCCGCTGTTGTCGTAGTTCGGGCTATGAAGGCCGACGGGCGCCCAACATATGACACAGGTCCGCATCATGAACGCGGTCTCGAAACGAAAGTCTGCGTCGTCGTGCGGCCAGCCGTCGGATGGGCCGGTGTAACTGTACCCGTCATAATCGGGGTACATGTCATACTCGGGCGAGATCATATTGCAGACGCAAAAATCACCCATGCAGTTGTCTACATCGTAGATTTCGGACACAGCGTTCTCCTTTCAAAGAACAGATTGAATGAACGTCAGGATATGGATCCTAATGCATACATTATATCAGATTTATGACATAAAGTCAATAAAGGTATCATGTATGCACGTCTATGCAGTGATGCGCTCGCGTAGCCAGCCATCGATCGAACCAGCACCCATAAAAATGACAAGCTTATTGTCATTTCGCGCCTGCTGGACAGCTTCCCATAGGTCATCATTTAACTCGGCCGGGCGGATGTCGCTACTGTTCGTTACATGCTCTGTG
>JAZQPT010000035.1:0-85738 GCA_045628725.1 Saccharimonadales bacterium (SeqCode) | reverse complement strand
ACACTTTTTGATTTTATAACAGGCCAAAGTCACTTATTCGCTTCTGCCGCCGAAGGATTCTTTGCTATATCGGGAATCTTAGTTGGATATATCTATGCCCCGCGCGTACTGAAGAAAACAAGAGAGACATTCATCAAACTATGGAAACGGGCTGGCTGGTTATACCTTTTATCTGTCGGATTCACTTGCCTTTATAGCTTCGTCACTCTTTTCCTGCCGCCAGAGACGGTACGAAGTCAGTTCCTTCACCCCGATATCGGCTCGTTCGTATTCAACACACTGACGCTGCAATTTACCTACGGTTGGGCTGATTTCCTTTCAAGATATGCACTACTAATGGCGTTCGCACCGTTCGCTATTTGGCTTGTCGCAAAGGGTAAATCTTGGCTACTCGCGTTTATTAGCACAGGAGTGTGGCTACTATTTAGCCAAGGACCGTTTAGTCACTTCACCGCTTGGCAGATTATATTCTACGTTGCAATCATTATCGGCTATTACTTGCCCGCTATCGAACATCGTGTATCTTCGCTTTCTCGTAGAGCCAAAAATAATGCAACGATTGTCTTGTTTACATTTACACTAATCACCTTTGTTAGTAGCGTCATTATGACTGTTCTACTTCCAATTATTGCCGGCGAATTCGGAGCTATACTTTCACCAAATGTTTTCTCGACAATCCTCGATATTATCAATTTCAGAACGAGTTTAGATATAACTATTTTCAATAGAGATACTATGGCGATTGGTCGCCTTGTTATAGGCACGATCTGGTTTAGCGCACTGTACATACTTTTCCGTCGCTACGAAAAAACAATCGACGAAAAGACAAAAGGCTCGTTATTACTCTTGGGCATGAACTCGCTTTACGTATATGGACTGCAATCTGTCATATTATTTATCATGGATATATTCTTTGACCCGCCAGAGGGTGCTAATATAATTATAAAGACTGTCGTTGTGTCGATTGCGCTCTATATCGTATATATTCTGACCTATCAGCGATCTCACCTTAAACGAATGCGTCAACGAACATTCGGTCTTTGGAAAAAATCATGAAACTACTCGAATACGAAGCTAAACAAATCCTCACTCGCTATAAAATCCCCACTCCGGATTCTTTTGTCGCTAGTCAGTCCGCTGAACCTGCATTTCTTCCTGCTGTCATTAAATCTCAAGTCCCTGTTGGCGGTCGCGGTAAAGCAGGCGGCATCAAAGTCGTAGCAACTCAACAGGAATACGATCAAGCTATCGATGTAATTAGTCAGTTATCTATAAAAGGATTCCAGCCATCCACCCTTTTAGCAGAACAATTAATCAGTATCGAACGCGAACTATATCTTGCTATTCTGATTGATAAATCTACCCGTTCAATCGTACTGATGGCGCATACCAACGGTGGTATCGAGGTCGAATCAAATGATACGGATGATTTTTTGAGAATTACTTTATCAGCTGGCAATACCGGCACTGCCGGCGAACAGTTGGCTGAATACTACGACTTACCCGGACAGTCGTTTGTCTTGCAGGACCTCGTCGAACATCTGTATAGTTGCTTCACCGCTAACGATGCGACGCTTATCGAGATCAACCCTCTGATTTATACAAAAGACGACACGATCATTGCCGGCGACTGCAAGATGGAACTTGATGATGCTGCTGCATTTCGCCACTCTGACTGGAATTTTGAACAAACCATTGCAGAAGTAAACTTCGTCACGCTCGATAAAGAGGGGACTGTCGCCACAATCGCTAACGGCGCTGGCCTCGCCATGGCTACCGTCGATGCTGTCGCAGACGCCGGTATGCAACCAGCTAACTTTTTGGATATTGGGGGCGGCGCGAATGAAGCGAGTATCCTGGCGGCATTTAAACGCATCATGGAATATCCAAACGTAACGGTGATTATTATTAATATCTTTGCAGGTATTACGCGGTGCGACGAAGTAGCCAAGGCAATCATCGCAGCCAAATCCCAGATTGGCGATTTACCAAAACTATACATCCGCCTAGCCGGTACTAATTTCGAAGAAGCGGTCGTATTACTAAACGAGCAACAGATTCCTACCCTAGCAACGCTTGATGCCTGCGTCCACGCCGCAAAGGAGGCTGCATGACCGAAGAATTACTAACGGGCAAGAATGTGATCGTTCAGGGCATAACAGGATCGCACGGAGCCTTTCACGCCGGAGCTATGAAGCGAGCCGGTACGAATGTCGTCGGTGGAACATCACCCAATAAAGCCGGTACGCTGGTTGACGGAATTCCCGTATATGGATCGGTAAAAGATATTCAGGAAAAAACATCCGTTGATATTAGCGTCATATTTGTACCAGCACGCGCTGCTAAGGGCGCAATCATTGAGGCAATTGCTGCACGAATTCCATTAATCGTCTGCATAACCGAAGGTATTCCAATACATGATATGTTGCAAATATCACAACATATAGAAAAGGGCAGTAGTAAGCTAATTGGACCAAACTGCCCAGGACTACTGCTACCTGGCGGCAACAAGCTTGGAATAATCCCCGCCCACTTGGCAACCACTGGTCGCGCAGCGATTGTTAGCCGAAGCGGTACGCTTACCTACGAGGCGATGGACGGATTAACTCGTCGCGGCATTGGCCAGAAATACATCATTGGCATTGGCGGCGACCGTATTGCCGGAACATCATTTATCGATTGTTTAGAATTATTCCAGAACGATCCAGACGTCGACCAAATCATCATGATTGGTGAAATTGGCGGCACGAGTGAAATCGAGGCGGCCGACTATATAGCCGCAAACGTTACTAAACCCGTATATGCCTACATTACCGGCCACCATGCGCCACCAGGCGTGCAACTGGGACATGCCGGGGCAATATTAGGCAGCGCCGACGAATCAGCCGGCGCAAAGACGGCGTATCTCAAAACCAAAGGTATTCAGGTGTCGAATACCGTTACCGGTCTTGTTGCTCACCTCTGCTAGTAACATCGAACAATGCTTATGTATAAATATACAATAAAATATATTTTGATATTATGCATATATATGTTATAGTCACTTAGGTTTAATTAATCTTTAAGTATACCGTAAGAACGGTTGTTACTTAATCTATGGAATCTTTATGAAAAAAACTATAACACCCTCTGTGCAGCTTTCGGCTGCCAACCTTGAAAAGCAGCTCACCTCCCCCACGGTGACATTCATTTTAGCCCTGGCAACGGTCGGTGCGATTGTTTACATGGTATTCCTATTACAACCCGCCTATCGCGGAGACCTTCTTCCTTATATCATGGTCATCTCAGCCGAACTATTTCTTATTATCCATGGCATCCTCTCATTTTGGACAATACTCAGCGGACGTATTAACCCACGTAATTTTGACTATCACTATGCACAGGATGCATTATTCGGACCAAGCAGTAAAACAATCAAAAAACAGCTTCACTCCGTTCCTGTTCATACAACTCAGCTTATAGAGTTGTATCTGCATAAACAAAAAGTAAGTGTTGATATATTCATTCCTGTGTATGGAGAGCCGTTGGCTGAAATTAAAGAAACCGCTATCGCCGCGCGAGACATCTACGGTAAACATACAACGTATATTCTTGACGATGGAAAATCCGACGAAGTCGAAGCGATGGCAAAGGCAATTGACGTTGAATATATTCGAAGACCTGAGAATAATCACGCCAAGGCTGGGAATATAAATTATGCACTCACACAAACGAGTGGTGATTATTTCGTTATCTTCGACGCTGATTTTGTCGCAGATAAGTATTTTATCTATGAAACGTTACCGTTCTTTGAAGATGATTTGATGGCATTCGTACAGACGCCCCAATACTATAGTAATCAAACAAACTTCGTTTCAACTGCGGCTGGGTTTATGCAGCACGTGTTCTATTCCCTTGTGCAAGTAGGAAAGAACCGCTTTAATGCCGCATTTTGCGTGGGCACAAATGTCATTTTTCGACGCACTGCAATTGATCAAATCGGTGGTATGTATTCTCAGTCAAAATCAGAAGATATATGGACATCGATGATTCTTCATGAGCATGGCTTTAAATCTATCTACATCAACAAAGTTCTTGCTGTAGGTAAGACACCCGAAACAATTAAGGCCTATTCTAAACAGCAACTGAGGTGGGCAACGGGAAGTTTTGAAATATTTGCCAAGAAAAATCCTCTATTCAATAAAAAATTGACTGTTGATCAGCGTATTCAGTATTTCGCAACAACAATATTTTACTTTAACGGATTCGCTGCGGCGATACTCCTGTTTCTACCTGCACTGCAAATATTCTTTAACATTACACCAATCTCACTAGAAATTCCTTTCCTGCAATGGGTGCTCCTTTATTCTGGTTTTTATGTGACGCAAATTATTCTGGCCATGTACACCATGGGTGGCTTCAAAGTAGAAACGTTAATGTTATCCGCGGCTTCATTCCCTATATATATCAAAGCATTTTTCAACGCACTTCGTGGCAAAGACGAGACTTGGCAAGCGACAAATCGTGTTGATGGATACGACTCTCCATTCAACTACATTCGTATGCAGACCTATATATTTATCTTCCTCGCTCTCACACTCATTGTAGGTATCTGGAAAAGTATTTATACGAGTGAGTTTTCTGTATCGATTGCATGGAGTGCTTTAAATGCGTATATATTCGGTTATTTTATCCATGTGGCACTGCGCGAATCATCAACAATGCGACGCGGAACAAAAACACATACCTCCCGTACAAGTACACTACGTAAACCATCAATTAAATTAGAGAAGGCATAACAATGAAATTTACACACAGATTAAAATTTTTAGCAGGAATACTATTTGTCATAGCGCTATGTACTGGGCTATTCATCTACCTCGATTATTCAATGTCTCGGATACAGTCAGTCGACGCGCAGTTACAGTCAGACACTTATACTGTCGGCGTAGACTACACTGGTATTATTGAAAAGCAGTATATTGACGAAGGTGCCTACATAAAAACAGGAGATCCATTATTTGAAGTTCGTAGTTCTACGCTCGCAGATGCAATTCGTAATAATGAGGTAGCCAAATCATCACTGCTCTATTCAGTATCCGACAATGGTAATGTGCGTATCTCGGCAGCCGCAAATGGTCGCGTCCAAACCATCGCATACCGTCAGGGTGCATTCGTACCAGCCAATAGTGAAATCGCTGTTGTTAATGTCGAGGATGGCTTATATGTCAGGTCCACCTATACACTATCCTCGCCCGATTACGCACGCATCAATACAAAAAGTAGAGTCTCTATCACTATGCCTGATAACAAAATCCTCGAAGGTACAGTCTATGACATTTCCCTGGAGACAGTCGACAAGCAGGTTATGACAACAGTAAAAACACGCATTAATGAAGGTTCGATTAATAAGACGGCATTCTCAGTTGGCACACCAGTTAGGTCAACTCTCTCCCTCGACACGCAGACATGGTATAACCGTATTTCTACCGCCATTAACTCGTTACTACAGCCTAGTTCGGGACGTTAAAACCATGAAGCGTATGGCTATTATTGGCAGTGGAGTCGTCGTTGTTAGTGGACTCATTATCTTTATATTCTTGCGCTCACATACGCCTGGCGTGCAGCCTACATCAAGTCTTATTTCTCAGGCAGCACTCGATGGAATTTCGAAAAAAGATGTGAGTGGAATAGATACCACTCATCTCGCTAAAACGCTAACACCGCCAACCAATAAGTGGTTTAGTGGTATCGCCTTGCAGAAAACCCCCAAGACAGTATTCCCGACACCTCTAAGCTTTACGCCAACAAGCAATTCATTCACCATCGATCATCCGCTCGTTCAGACGACCGAGAAAAGTATCCTTAATACTCTTGCCCACCCCGCTACTGCCACAGTTACTAATGCGCATCACTATCTTATAACGCGATACGATGAATTAAGTGTCGACATAACGTATTATCGGTCGAATAATCAGCCAATTGGAATCGTTACAATTACCGCAGGGTCCCCTTATGTGTACTACTACGCCAAAAATAGTTCGAGTATTACTTTATCGGCCAGTTCACAGATCCAAGTAGCATCTCCTACGTACGTGCAGTCTGCGGGCAATAACACGACCGTCTACATCTCGGCTCATGATGGTGCTTCATTTGAGCAATCTGGCTCAGCAGCAACGTCAAATCTACCAAAAGATAGTTTTGTAACCTTCTACGCGGCTCCGTCGTCACAAGACCCGCAGCCACTAACCGCAGCTTCAGGAGCACGCATAACAGGTACTGCTGTTGGTTATAAAAAAACAGGCGATACATTCACTACTCATCTCAAGCTTTCGACCAGTACCGATAAACCGACGATATTAGGACTGTTGCCCCATCAAACGCAAACACATATCCCTTTGTTTAGCGGTGATACAATTTATGGAAAACAAAATTTTACTGTAGGTAATAATATTACGTTTACGACAAAAAACGTCGCTGTGGCCGACTCTCTTAATCTGTCGCGGCTCACACAGAACGAAAAAGAACTCTTAGAGACACAACTTCGTCATGACATAAATGCAACACGTATAACCGCAGAAGATACATATTTTGGCGGCAAACAACTGTACCGTAGCGCTCAACTTTTGCAACTTGCTAAACAGTTACATCAAGAAGACATAGCTACTACGATTCAACAAAAACTACATACAGAACTTGCCTTATGGCTCAACCCAGCGGACGGTCGAACAAAGAAAGTATTTTATTACGATTCAAAAATAAACGGTATTGTTGGCGAGACAGTATCGTTCGGATCAGAGGTGTTTAACGATCATCACTTCCATTACGGCTATTTTATCTATGCGGCGAGTATTCTTGCGCAGTACGACGCTGAATTTAAAGAACTCTATGCCCCTGCCGTTAATCTGCTCGTCGCCGACATTGCTAATCCAAACACACATGAAGCGCTTCCCTTGCGGCGAACATTTGACCCTTATTTTGGTCATTCTTGGGCGTCTGGGAGTTCACCATTTAATGATGGAAATAATCAAGAATCTATCTCGGAAGCAATAAATGCATGGACCGCTGTTAGCCTCTGGGCGACACAAGTGGACAATAATTTGCTACATCTAGAGGCAAACTGGATGCTATCTAATGAGTTTCAATCTGCCGTTTCTTACTGGCTTGGCTATAATTCGACAGAAGCACCCTATACTGCAAACTACACACATACCATATCGCCACTTAATTGGAGTGGAAAACGAGATTATGCGACATTTTTTAGTGCTGAACCTAATGCACTTCTTGGAATAATACTACTCCCAATGAACCCGACGATGAAGGCATATAACGTCTTCGACTCTAAAATCACCACGATGATCGACGAAGCGACACGTAATATGCCAACCACGAATATGCAGTTTTCAGATTACCTGTTAATGTTACAGAGTTTATCTGAAGATGGTGTGCTGATCGACCAAGCGAAACTTATCCCAGATACATCAATCGATGATGCAAATTCACGAAGTTATTTATATGCATGGATTCTCAGCAATCAACAGTAGTTCATCTGGGCGTACTATTCTCAATATGATAATTTGAAGCAATACAGGTATACTAAATAGTATGAAAACAATTACTGTCTTGATTCCCGCTTACAACGAAGCACCCGTTCTACCAAAGCTCTTCAAACGACTAGATGATCTCGTTAAATCGACTCCCCATTACGAATTTGAGTTTTTGTTTGTAAATGACGGCAGCCGCGATGATACGCTTGCAATCATTAAACAGCATGCGGCCAACGACAAACATGTTTCATACATTAACCTGTCGCGAAATTTCGGCAAAGAAATTGCCATGTGCGCTGGCATCGACTATTCAAATAAAGACGCACTAGTCATTATTGACGCCGATTTACAGGACCCACCTGAATTAATCCCCGACATGATTAAACTATGGGAAGAAGGCTACGACGACGTCTATGCCAAGCGAAGTAAACGACTCGGCGAATCGTGGTTCAAGAAAATTACGTCGAAATATTTCTATAGCATTTTGCAAAAATCAACAACTATCCCTATCCAGCGCGACACGGGTGATTTTCGTTTACTTGATCGTCGCTGCGTTGATGCCCTTAAACAAATTCGCGAAAGCGAACGCTACACCAAAGGGTTCTTTAGTTGGATTGGCTACCGCAAAAAAGAAATTCAGTACGTGCGAGATCCCCGTGCAGCTGGTGAAACAAAGTGGAATTACTTTAAACTCTTCGACCTAGCAATTGATGGTATTGTATCGTTTACAACAGCACCCCTACGTATCTCTACGTTTATGGGTATTGCAGTGTCTTTACTGTCGTTTATCTATATCGTTGTGGTAGTCGCTCGGACAATCGCTTTTGGAACAGACTTAGCAGGCTACCCTTCGATGATGGCAGTCATATTGTTTCTTGGCGGAGTACAGTTGCTGTCATTAGGGATAATTGGCGAATACATAGGACGTATTTTTAACGAAACAAAACGCCGCCCACTCTACCTGATCGAAGAATATCACGAAGCGAAAGCGACCAAATAATGCATATCGCGATTGATGCTCGCATTATCAGTTCTACGACCGGTCGCTACGTTGAACGACTCCTTACCTATTTAGAAAAACTAGATTCACCGCATACATTTAGCGTCATGGTTCGTAAAAAAGACGTCAATTACTGGACGCCGTCGCAGCCTAATTTTACGGTTATTGTTGCCGATTACCATCAATATACATTTGCTGAGCAATTAGGATTCAATACATTCCTGAACAAACTAAAGCCCGATTTAGTACATTTTTGTATGCCCCAACAACCGCTCCTTTACAGAGGTCGATCAGTCACTACTGTCCACGATCTTAACCTTATTCGCATTACCGAAAACGAAGGAATGTCATGGCCTGTATTGGTTGCGAAAAAGGCTATCTTTAGCTTTCTTTTACATACTGTTGTGCGGCGTTCTGCGACTATCATCACGCCGACCCAGTACACAAAAGACGACTTACTCTCGTTTCATAAATTCCCAGAACAAAAAGCTGTTGTCACCTACGAATCTGCTGACCGCGTTAGCGAAACAGAAAGTCCTGTTACTGATTTAGTCGATAAACAATTTATCATTGTTGTCGGACGCGCCGAATCGTACAAGAACCAAAAAGGGGCCATATTAGCACATCAGCTACTTTTAATTGCTCACCCCGACCTGCAGCTAATTATTGTCGGCAAACGCGACCAAACCAGCCACAACCTAGAAGAATGGGCATTACGTAAAGGATACCGGAACATTACATTCTTTGGCTTTGCTTCTGACGAACAACTTGCCTGGTTGTATAATCACTGTGCTGTTTACGTCTTCCCAACATTCATGGAAGGGTTTGGTCTGCCAGGCCTCGAAGCAATGAAGCACGGCGCGCCCGTTGCTAGTAGTAATGCATCGTGCCTACCCGAAGTATACGGCGACGCAGCGCTCTATTTTGACCCTGCAGATCATCATGACATGGCGCAAAAAATCGATCGTATATTAAACGATACCGAGGTGCGTGATGATTTAATTCGCAAAGGTTCGTTAAAGGCCGCCAGTTATTCGTGGTTACGAATGGCTCAGCAAACGCACGCTATCTATCAGTCGGTGCTCGACAAATAGTCTACGAGCTCTGTTGAGCGATAATAATCCGGCGTTCTAAACCTTCACCTTCAGAAAAGGTCTTGATATTCGCGTATTCACCCGCAACGTGATGAACGATGCGACGATCGGCTGCATTTAGGTCGGCGACATACGAATCACCTGTCCGTAAGACACCTTCGATCCATTCTCTTGCCTGCTTTGCAACTTTGTCTGCGCGCAGTTTTTTATAGTCGGCTATATCAACGTTTACACGGGTAACTGCTGCTTCGCGGTTACGGAGTGTTGTCGATAGCAGATACTGAATACTACGGAGTGTCTCGGCGTTACGGCCAATTAAAAGGCTGTTGTCTGTTGTTGATGGTACCGATAGCTCGATAACATCGTCGCTAAACGTACTAGTAATTTGAGCGTTAATCCCAAAGAAGGATAAGAGGTCTGCTAAATATTTCTCAGCGAACTTGATTGACTCTTCTTGGTTCATGGATCGCTCCTACTTCTTAGTTTTTTTCTTACTTCCTACTTTACTACTCTTGCCACTGTTTGCAACAATCCGTGTAACTGTTGCTTCGTTGGCCTGTTTTGCGCGTGCTTTTGCTGTGGCTTTTTTAGAAGGCTTGGTCGAAGACTTTTCTGCAATATCTTCCATTTCTTCTTCGTCTTGTTTAAGGATAAAGTGCTGCTGGATTGATGCAACGATGTTATTAACCGCGTAGTAAAGGGCGATCGCACCCGGTAGATTAAGCATGATGAACAGCATAAAGAATGGAAGAACGTAGATCATTTTGCCCATAATTGCTGAGTTAATCTCTGATTGGTCAGCTTCTTTGCCGGCCGAGGCTTCTTTTAAAATGTCGCGTAGTCGGCGGTTTGAACTTGCCTGAGGCATTGTTTGTTTTGACATAATAAACTGAGTGACTGCCGCAACAATTGCTAGCACTACAAGGAAGATATCGATATTATTACCGCTAAATGCGTGTTTTGTTAGATCAAAAATTCCAAAAAGCGTATTGTTGAACTGGTCTGGATGTTTAATGATCTGATCAACTGCAGGGACTCCCTCGAGGAAATCATACATGTATTTTGCAACCTGGTCGCGGTGCAGGCTAAGGACCTGGATGACATGATACAGGGCGATAAAGATTGGTAGCTGAACCAACAAAATACCAATAGTACGGAATGGACTCACGCCGTGCTTCTTGTATAGCTCCATCATCAAGATGCCTTCTTGCTGTCTGTTACCCTTTGTCTGCTTCTTGATACGTTGCAACTCTGGCTGTAGCTTGCGCATCGCCTTTACTTGATGGAGCTGCTTTTTTACGAGCGGGTACATTGCAAAACGCAGCAGTATCGTAAAGATAATGATAGCGACGCCAAAGTCGCTGCCAGGTACAATTGTATAAATACCCACCAATACGTTAAATATTGGCTGTACAATTAAAATGTCAAAAATATTCACGAGGGTCGGTTACTCCAGATAGTTATATGTCGTTAATCTGCGATTTAGTATACCACTTTACGCTGGTTTTTGGTAGGTCTCGACTGACTGCAATAGCTGTTCTACTAGGGTTTCAATTTCTTCAGCTGGCATCGTAGCAACCTCGCTTGAAAATACGAGAAACACAATATCAGTCGGCTGCGTAATGTATTCCATGCGGCGACGAATAGCTTCGTACAGTCGACGACGAACTCGGTTACGTCCCACTGCCCCCTTTAAAACTTTCTTACTGATAACGACGGCAACCCGGCTGTTTTTACGGTGAATGTTTTTGGTATGCTTTACCGTCACTAAGCGCGTACGCTGGGCAGCGCCGTTTTTATACACATAGCGCAAGCTATTATGTCCGTGAAAGCGGTATTTAAATGAGATCATCTTATAGTAGTATACAAAAAAATCCACCCAGCAGGTAGCAAAGGTGGATTTTTTGTACTAACTGTCTATATTAAACAGTTAGTTTAGCGCGGCCTTTAATACGACGGCGTTTAATTACAGCGCGTCCAGCTTTTGTGGAAACGCGTGCACGAAAACCGTGCGTACGGGCGCGGTGACGTGTGTGTGGTTGGTGTGTTCGCTTTGGCATATCTGTACCATTGTACTACAATCCTGGATGTTTTTCAAGGTGTCACCTCTTTCACTCTGGCTATAATGCTTGAATTACGCAGCTGCTGGTGACATAGTATATAAACTTATCCACCTTTTCCCCAGTTTTATCCACAGTTTAACAGATGAGACACCGCACTGTGGATAAATCGACTCTCTATTCGACCTATTTTTTTATTAACATCTTTGAACTTGTGGAAAACTATTCTGACGAGTATAGTTAATACATACACGCAGGCAATTACCAGCGTCACAAATAACCAAGGGGAGTCACGGTGCAACATACATTATGGCAAAGCGTTTTAGGCGAAATTGAACTGTCTGTATCGCACGTCAACTTCGTCACATGGTTTAAATCTACTGAGCTAATTAGTATATCTGATAGCGAGGCAGTCATCGCTGTGCCAAATGTCTTTGCAATTCGTCAGTTTGAAGTAAAGTTTAACGATCAGATCATCGAAATACTCAAGAAAAACGGCGTTAGTCCCCATAAAATTACCTATACAGTAAAAACAAACGGTAAAAAGACAATCGTTAGCCGCGAAACCACAACGACAAAGCATCCATCAGTCGAAGAGCTAATGTCAGCCCCAACGCGGCCTAGTGCAGCAGCGTCTCGTCAGTCGACTGTTTCGGCAACAGGACTAAATCCTCGCTATACATTTGATACATTTATTGTCGGGTCAAGTAATGATCTAGCTTACACCGCCTGCCAAGCAGTCGCCCAATACCCAGGCGTAAAATATAATCCACTCTATCTATATGGCGGGGTTGGACTTGGTAAAACCCACTTGATGCAAGCTGTTGGAAACGAAATCGTTAACCATCAGCCTGATACTCGCATTCTGTACGTCAGTTCAGAAACATTCGTCAAAGAATTCCTTGATAGCATTCGGTTCAAGAAAAAAGGATTTTCTGACAAATACCGTAACGTTGACGTCCTTATTATTGACGATATGCAGTTTATCGCCGGTAAAGAAAAGACTCAGGAAGAATTCTTCCACACCTTTAATGCGCTTCATCAGAACAATAAGCAAATTATTATCAGTAGCGACAAGCCACCAAAAAGTATCCCCACCCTCACAGAGCGTCTGCGAAGTCGTTTTGAAATGGGCATGGCAATTGATGTACAGATGCCCGATTTTGAAACCCGCTGTGCGATTCTAGAAACAAAAGCGTCACTATCTGGCGTCGAATTAAGCCGCGAAACATCTGAATATTTAGCAAATAACATCAAAACTAACATCCGTGAACTTGAAGGTGCCCTCAATCAGCTACTGGCCTACGCCGAAATGCGCGGTATCGCTCCTGATATTGCAACGGCAGAAGGACTTGTCGGCAATGTTCGTCACAGCCGACCACAACACATCACCGCAAAGCAAATAATCGACAAAACAGCGAAACACTTTCAGTTGTCGACCCCCGAGATTTGTAGCGTCCGCCGCGATAAGCATATTGTCACCCCTCGCCAGATTGCGATGTATTTACTACGAAGCGAACTACACCTTAGTTTTCCAAAAATCGCCGTCGAACTAGGCCGCAAGGACCACACTACTGCTATTCACTCGGTTGAAAAGATCGAAAAGTCTATCAAACTGGACTTTACAATTCGTGAACAAGTTGCTGAAATAAGGGAGAAACTCTATGCATAGTACCTGTGGAAAGAACGTGCATAACCTATGGAAAATAGGCGGTACAACCTGTCAGAACCTATCCACAGTTATCCGAACCTTCCAAAATAGCCGTCAGACCCTGTGTGTAAACCCCCTAGTTATACGCAGAATTATCCCCTCTTTTCCACGGTTGATATCCACAGGCTATATGTACAAATTACCCCCGTTAATAGACAGTTATACCCACAATCCACAGCCCCTACTATTAACACTACGAATAAAAAATTAAAGAAAGGAACTAATAATGGAACTGTCCGTAACCCAAGAAAATTTATCAAAAGCGTTGGCTGCAGCATCTAGAGTCGCAAGTACTAAGACACAATTGCCGATCCTAAGCAACATACTTTTACGTACCGACAATAACCGATTACTTGTCGCAGCGACAAACCTAGAAATCGCAACAACCCAACATATAGGTGCAAAGATTGCTAAACCAGGATCGATTACAATACCAGCTAAATTAGTTGCTGAGTTCGTCGCTTCCCTCCCTAAAGGTTCTGTAGATTTAGTCGTTAAAGATGATCATCTGCATATTTCTGCGGGCGGCTTTAAATCAGTCATTAACGGAACACTCGCCGACGACTTCCCTGAACTACCGGTTATTGATGAATCGTCATCAGTGCAATACGCCATTAATACCGATGATTTCAAGCAAGCCGTTAGCCAAACGATACTAACCGCAAGCAATGACAGCACTCGCCCAGTACTAACGGGCGTCTATTGGCATTCACACGAAGGGTTTTTGTACTTAGCGGCAACTGATGGGTATCGCCTAAGCGAAAAACGCCTAGTAAAAACCGAAAGCGAAGTTGCAGCAATCATCCCGACATCAAGTTTGCAGGAAGTACTGCGTACAGTGACTGATGACGTTGCAGAGATCGACATGCTGTTTGACGAAACGCAGGTACGATTCCGAATCGGGGATTCAGAAGTGACAAGTCGGTTGATTGACGGAAACTTCCCTCCTTATCGGCAACTTATTCCAGAATCGTCCGAGACATCAGTAACGATTGATAAAACAGAATTCGTACGAATTACAAAGATCGCTGGTCTGTTTGCCCGGGAATCTGGCGGCAGCGTCACGTTAACGGCATCGAAAGATGATAATAAACTCGCTATCCATTCCATCGCTTCACAGTTAGGTGAAAACACATCAGAATCAACTGCCGAAGTGACCGAAGATGGTCAGGTAACGCTAAACTCTCGCTACTTAGCCGATGCATTAAGTGTTGTTACTGGTGCGACGGTAGTGTTTCGGTTTAGTGGAAAACTATCCCCTTGCGTACTGCAAACTGTCGATAAAGATGTTGATTACCAGCATATCATCATGCCATTAAAGAGCTAGGTGTACTGATTTGCGCATTACAGCTATTCGAGTTCAGAACATCCGCACCCACAACGATATATCGCAGACGATATCCCCTGATGTTACATTGATAACTGGGGATAACGGGAGTGGAAAAACATCTCTCATAGAGGCGATTACTGTTGCGCTACAAGGAACGTCGTTTCGCGGAACCGATAACGAGCTGTTGCAATACGAATCACCATGGTGGCGAATAGATATTTTTACTGATGACGGAGACCGAACGGTAAAATTTGAACCCACCCGTGCAACTGGTAAAAAACAATTTATTATCGACGAAAAAACGTCATATCGTTTAATGCCCGCAAATAAATACCCGGTTGTATTGTTTGAGCCGGATGATTTACGTTTACTAAACGGCTCGCCGAGTCGCCGCCGTGAATTTATTGATAGATTCATCTCACAGCTTAACCCGCTCTATTCTCCCCTGCTCCGAAAGTACGACCGTGCGTTAAAGCAACGAAATAAATTGTTAAAAGATCCTCACGTGACACGGGATGATTTATTTGTTTGGGATATCGCCATCGGTGAATACGGCGCGCAAATTATCGAACAAAGAATTAATTACATCGAGCGATTAAATAGCGAACTAGATGCAACCTATAATACGATTGCTCAGTCGCGTGACGAGGTGTCTGTTCATTATTCGCATACGGTAATCGGTGACATCAAACAGCGTATTATTCATGAACTGCATGGACGAATGGATCGCGACCGATTACTCGGCTATACAAGCGTAGGGCCGCACCGTGACGACGTTATATTTAGATTTAACATGATGCCGGCATTGTCGGTTGCCTCGCGCGGTGAAGTACGAAGTATCGTATTGGCATTGAAGTTCCTTGAAGTTGATATCATCAGTAGCGTGACGGGACGACAACCGATCATCCTACTAGACGATGTGTTTGGTGAACTGGACAGCGATAGGCAGACGCACCTCACGACAAAATTTAGCGGCAAGCAAATTATTATGACAAGCGCGAGCAGTACTGCGGCATTAGATGCGGCGACAGTTATTCACCTGGATTGATAGTTGGCGACGTGTCAGTGCCAAGTAGTATTGCCGGACGATTAATATCATCAAGCATCGCTTTAGGCGCATCAGGCAGGTCTATACTGCTAACAAGCGGTTGTGGAGGGGTTGTCTTTACTGTCCACTGGCCTGATTGTTTATGCATGACAATTCGGAGGGTATCGCGGTTGGCCGAATCAGTGCCTTTGTATTGCAAAATTGCACCGTACCACTGCCCTTTGTCGTATAATTGCTCTCTCTCGGTAGTGTAGAGTGAGTTTACGTTTGCGATTTGCGCAGTTAGTGCGGCTGATATGCTCATCTGCTCCTTTAGTAATAGATCACCAAGCGCTTGTTTTGACGGAAGGGGCTCTGGCTGGGTTGTTGCAGTTATCGGCTGCTTAGAAGTCTGCGAGGTTGCGTAGCCAATACCGATAACGGCAAATATAGCAACGATAGCTCCCGTTAATAGCCATGTCGTTTTATTATCCATTAGTGTTCTCCAGTGGATTTTTAAAATCTTCAAAACGGATACTAAAATCCGTCGGATTAAATCCTAGTTCTCGCAGTTTTTCTATGGCAAAATAGCGATATCTTGGTGACGGCGTCGTTACTATCAGCTCTATGGTATCAGCGTTATTCGTCATGTAACTTAGTGTGTAATAGGGGTCTTTATACGGCAAAACGGCAGTTATAGGATTTTTTTTACGGAAATAAGCGCCGTTAGCTCGGGCTTCGATTGCACCAAATTCTTCGTTCTTTTTATAATCCATGTCATGCGATTCGACCCACTTTTTTGCCGTATCGGATTCGGGTGTTAATGATAATGCAACGACATTATGGTTTTTTTCGTTTACGATATCGCTGGTTTTTTCGCGTTTTTTAAAGCCGTCTTTTTGAGCGGAAAAAGTATACTTTCCAGGTGCGATCCAGTGTGTACCGTTGCCCACTTTTTTGCCGTTTATTAAGATTGTCGCATCGCTAGGAACGGCGGATACGGTGACACTTACTTTACCGATTCGTGATACGTATGTGGTGACACTCCAAACAATAATTCCAACAAAAAACACCGCTGTGCAGGTAGCGATTATTCGTTTGTTTGCCTGGACCCATTCGTAATACATATGCTACTTCTTACGATACCATGTAAATGATGCATCGACGACTGCCTCGGACCCTGCCATTGGTGCGCGATCAGAATATGAGGCGCTGGCAATAGATGACTTGAATTCTGGCCCGCCTGATTTTCCAACATAAATGTAGGTATGATCTGGGTTAATAGCCACATCACCGACTTCACGTTTGTCAGCTTTTTTCTGATCTTCATCGCTAAGGGCTACCCAATGTTTTGATAGCCACGCCTGCTGAGTGACGGTATTGCCATAAGCACCGTCTTTTTTGGAATTGTAGTTTTTATCATGGCCACTATCGACAACGAGAGTTGTTACAAATCCACCACAGTCATTACCTCCTGCCCCACCAATGTAACGGCCTTCGCTATTAGCTTTTTTGACGGCAGCGGTATAGGCGGGTTGCTGATCGGTGCGACCTGCGGTATAGGTAGGCCACGCATAATCAAGCAGTAACTTTCCAAACTCTTCAGATGCGCCGCCCGCGCTTGATTTGCTAATGCAATCTTTTTTCTTGCTATTCGTTGCTGCAGCCATGGTGTTTATTTCGGATTCACTCCCTTCGCCTGCAGGAGTCATTTTGTCCTCAGCAGTCGATCCAGCAAGCGCTTCTGCGTCGTAGTATTTATCATGGACTGCTTGCGCGGTACCGCCGCGAACTTTTACGACTGTATCACCCGTATCGCCTGATGATTCATAGCCACTTGCGCTACCAAGCGCTTTTATACCCGCTTGGTACTTTTCGTGCGATGACCCTACTGTTGATTTACCATGAACAATAACCGCGGCAACAATAGGATCGTTTGTTGACCGTAGAGCCCGTAACATGCCTGGGTATCCTTCGTTCATTTCTTTCCAGGCGAATTCCAGCTGACCAGACAAATCAGTGTAGCCCACTCCAAGGTCTTTCATGAATTTCATAAAGTTCTGTTGTCGGCCCGGCGATGTCCACTGTACTAATCCAAACCCTACGCCTGCCACTAGTACGTATGAATCATCTGCGATTCGCCCACCTTGAATGATGGCGGGGTTAAGACCGGATTCTTGCTGCATATTGCCGACAATTCCTGCAGATTGCGCTAGCGATAGGCCTTTGCGCATAAAGAAATTTAATATTCTTTCGGTATTATCGTTTCCTGCTAATTGAACATATTTCGCAGATGTCGTATCGCCGCAACGGGGGTCGTACCAGCCTATGTTATTTAATGAATAGAAATTTTCATCATAAAAATCATCATTAACAGCAAGTGCCGATACAGTATCGGTGATTGTTGTCGCAACAAGTAGTATTACGAGAAATAGTGCCGCAAAACGATGCCGCATTACATATTCCTCTCATTTTGCGTTGTCGAATTATTGCTCGGAGGTGCCTGCTTTGCCTTGTCGATGATAGCCGTAGGATCGATACTACAGTCACCATTACATTCCATGCGACGACCATTCCATATTTCGAAATGTAGGTGCGCCCCACTACTCTCTCCTTCGTTACCTATTCGAGCTATTTGTTGGCCAGCTTTTACCGTATCGCCTACTTTGACAAGTAGATCGTTGGAGCGCATATGACCATAGACGGTACTGACTTTTTTGCCATCAACATCATGTTCAAGGACGATCCAGTTACCGAATCCTTCAGCGGGACCTGACGCAATAACTTTACCGTCACGTGCGGCAAAAATTGGTTTACCCATGGCACTGCCGGGCTGTGCGATATCAAGCCCTAGGTGATTTGGGCGACCTGCTGGCTTATAACCGCTAGTCGTCACGCCATCTGTCGATGTAGGGTATGCCCAGCCTTCAGCCGATACGCTGCCCTGCGCGCCAGTCCCTGTCGAACTTTCCGCCTCATCGATTCCGTCCATGTAATCGGCAACACTACGATCCATAGTGAATATTCGATATCGCTGATTTTTCGCTTCGTTTTCTTTACTGAGGCAATTTGCTCCATCGCCTTGGTTCTCTTCTTGGTCTTCGCCGTAGCCAACTGTCCGGTTAACACATTCGTCTATAAACTTTTTATAGTTCCATGATTCACCGTTATCGATAGGTTCACCGGTAGTATCACCAGGGGCGACATTACCAGTACTCTCCATCCAGAGTGCATTTTCGACAGCATCAATTGCCAATTCTTGATCGCTCAGTCCGTAGCGAACGTTGCAATATAGATCAGCGCCGATGCCAAGCGACTCATATCCTGGATCGTTACACTGCTGGAATCTTTCGACTGTATTTGCCGCTTTGGCGGTACCTGTCAGGCTCGCAAATGTCTGTGGGACAAGTGAAGCCATTCCCATTGCCATACTACTGACACTAGATTGAGATTTACTGAGCGTTGGAGTGACAGCAAACGCAAGTGAACCAAGGAACGAGTACTGATTCTTTATATTGAACGGTTCGGCGCGTGCCATATAGCGCTGCGTATCGGCGTAATGTGCCAAGGATTCTTTAGTGGACTGAGTATAAGCCACGGCTTCTTGGGAAGTAAGGGGTTTCATGCCGCGGTATTGTGCGGCGGTACTCATGATGGCGGCAGTTCCTACAAATCCACCGCTACCTAGTTCGTCGCCGTAGAGGTTTTTGAACATGTCACCAGACGCAATATCTGCGGCAATCGAGATCATATACGGCAATGCCATGCTGATAGCTAATGAACCTACGATGCCCGCTGCTTGCCAGGTTCCGAATGATCCAATGCCGATGAATACACCCGCAACAAGCGAGGCGCCACGTACATAGGGGTTTTGTACGTATTTGCAGGCGCGACTGACAGCCTTTGGGTCAGAACTTGTCCCGAGGGTTGCAACCCGTGCGATATAGCCGTTTACTTTATTAAGCGTCCCAATGAATCCTCCGGCGAGCGAAAAACGTGCATGCCGTGTATCAAGTGGTGTGACATCTCCGTAGAGTGCCGCTTTTAGTCCGGGCGAGTCAAATGCTGTCAGCAACATACTCGTATCTTGTTTCATCGGGATGTTATTTTGACTTCCCTCGTCATAGATTTTAGATTCATCGACCGTTTGTTCTGGTCGTTCAGGGCCACCAATGTTATTGATTTTATTGCCGACAAACTCTATTTCGCCCTCTGTTGCGTCGCCTGCTAATATTTTACTTGCAGGAGTGTGTATGACAGCCGTGACCATTTGGGCGGCCTGTTTTGCTTTCTCTATCTTTGAAAGTGCGCCGACCATACGACTTGTATTAAAAGCGGTGCAGGCAACATCGACTGCGCCGGTTGCCATAACGGTAGTTCCTATACTCGAGGCAATACCGGCTGGTTTTATCTTAGATGCGCCTTCTGCTGTTCGGGCAGAATCATTAATCATGTCAATTTGCGATTGGCTGAGCACCTCGCCGTCGGGACCGATCATACGTCCCGTTGGCTTATTCTCGTCGTCAACTTCCGGGGTAAGCGTACGAGGGTCGATCTGTTCACTGGCACCAATCGCGTTATTGACGGAACGTTCTCGTTCTTCGTTGGTATCGCCACTAATTCGAGACGCTTTACTCGCACCAAGCACGCGGAGCGTTGTCTTAAATGTCTTATCTGACATACTTGCAAACCATGGATTCTCTACGCGCTGCATAGATGTTCGAACGGCCATATTATTATGCATTTTGTCTTTCATTTCACTACCTGAATTAACAACGACATCAGGGCCACCGTTACTGTCAGGAAATGTCATCCGTGTTATTCGACCGCCGGCATCTCTTTCAACAGTAACTCCTTTGTTCGCAAAACGTTCAGCCTGCTTGTCGCTCATTTTGGCGAATCGGCACGGAAGCGGCGATACGCCGCATGATTTTGTGGTGTTGGATTTAAATTTTGCACGCATAATATGCGCATGTCGATCTTCGAATGCCTTTAGCTGGTCGTTTAAATCCTGAGTGAGAATCTGACTAAATTGAATTGGAGCGATGATAGGAATACCAAAAAAGCTCACTGCTCCCCCACCACCAAGTAGTACAATCGCAACGGAGATAAGTGAAGTTTTGCCGCGCAGCTTTGATTTAACTGTAAAACTTTTTAGTTTGGACGAAAAACCGCCGCTTTTTTGTGTCTGCGGGCGTTTTGTTGCTGATCCGATTGACTCTTTTTGACGGACATTATTGGTATTTTTGTCAGGAGTGTCGGCATTATCGTTGATAATCGCCCGACCCTTCCTTTCGACATCACCAAGACCTTCGGCGATGCCGCTGAATTCGCGGTCATAAAGTTCCTGTGCCGGATTTGGGTTATACAAATCACGCCCTGCATCGAAATGCTGGTCATTGTTTTCGGCTGTGGTGGTACCTCTGGTCGCTCTGCTCATTTAGAAGCTCTCTATATCATACATAGATTAACATATATTTGAGTAAATGTACAGAAAAGGACAAAGAACTAATAATTAAAAGTTACGTTGAGGTCGTTAATATTAATACCTCGTGATATCAGTGTCTCGGTTACTCGTTCTTTGACGAGATCGAACTGTTTCTGATCAATTGCTTGAGCATTACTTTTAGCCTGTTTATTGATGGGGATTTTTAGAGTTAATTTGAGGTTGTTGTCATAAAAATCTTGCTGCGATACATCTGGTAATTGCGAGAAAGACAGCGGTAATAGATCAATAGGCCTTGTTCCTGGAGTAAGGTTATCTTCGTCGTTTAATTGGTATGCGTATACTGTAGTGCCTGCGTTTACGACCGACCCAAGGATGAATACTTTGTCATTGACTGCGTAAACATGTTTAACTTGTATATTTCCCGAATAGAATATTTGCTGAGCGTCATATAACTTGTCGACAACGGCATATACTGCCCCTTGTTGAATATAGTACATTTTTTCTCCAGCTCCACCCGCATCGACATTTTGTGCAATTTCTGTTTTTTGCATCCGATCGTTTTGCTTGGTAAACCGGATTAACTTTTTGTAAAACAAGCCATATATATCACCACCTGATGTAACGTAGAAATCATCCAACATGCTACCAGTGTCGCTGTCTGTCTCTGTTACAACAGCATCGGTATTATCAAACGACAGCGTTGTTACTGTTTCGCGAATTTTTTTCTTATCTACCGGTGCATCGCCAACTGCATATAGTCCGCGGTAGCAATATACGGTAGTCGACACAAAACGACAGATCGTCCGCTGTTGTTTTGCTATGTAGTCCGTTGGCGGTGCAAAATGAGTATACGATACTTTATTATCGGATCCAGGACTACCTAGGTAGATGCTCCCCTTGTTATCGACGATAACAAACCGCTCATCGTTTGTATCGGATATATTGCTGAATAGTTTAGCAGATTCTAACGTATTACGATCAATCTCTACAGGTGTTGGATAAGAGCTTTTTTTGCCGTCGTCACCTACGACTAGCACTGCACCGTTGGCGTTTTCGGCGGTGGCGAGTACAAATCCAGCGATTCCACCTAAATAAGGGGTCGCAGTCCTATTTACGAATCTAAAATCAGTCAGGACTGATTCTTCGTCCTGTACTTTTTTATTTGTCAGTGCAAGAGGATTCTGACAGTTATATGACAGGAGGCTGTCGAGTCGCTCGCTATAAGTGCTACACGGACGGGTATTGGTGTTATGGTAGGCGATTTTAGTTGCATTTTTGTCGTACCCGAGCGTAATCTTTTTGTTGACATATCGATACCATGGCACAGACAGCGTAGCTTGGGTTTTGACGTCATTACCGGCCGATGCAATGATACTTTTTATCTCACCACTATTGATAATTCGTAACCCAGGACCGCCTATAAGTGTTGTTTTTGTATCAGTACTAGCGTAAAGACTTACCCGTGTTTTACTAATAGCTTCTGGTGCATCAATGGTTATGTTAACTACTGCAAACTGGCTAAAGATACGTACGACTATAACTACCGTCAATATAGCAATACCGACAATAATTAGACGCCGTTTATGCTGCTGCAGTAGTTGGAGCATCTTTTGGACTATTTCTTGTATTGTCATGGGGTTACTCCTATATGTATATGATCTTTGTGGCCTTCGACGTCACATTGTGATTTGCCATCATCACAAGAGAATGGCGGTGGCGGATATTGCCAGATCAATTCCGATAGCTTTAACTCGTCATAATTGTCGTGATAGTATTTAAAAATCGCATTACATTTAGGGGTGGCATCGTTTTTGCTATTTGATGAATTTCCGTTACATACAATGTCTGACGCCTTGCCGGGAGGGTGGTTAAATTGATCACATGGGTGGCGAGTATTCATGTTCCATACCTCAAATTCGCCGCCGCCGCTGTTTTCTATGCCGGCAATTACTGCACGCAGTAGCACTGGGTGTACACCACCACCCTCGCCTCCGGATATTCCACATACGATCGGGTCTTCGGTGCAGTTGGCAAGGTCTTGATCAATTGATTTAGCATCTGTTTCTTTTAGTTTTCCAGAGGTGCGAAGCTGTTTGTATTTTTCGACAAGCGTCTTGCAGTCAGCTGACATAATCCCGGCACCACTATCGGCGGCACTTGCGCAACTTGCGACCGACCCGCTACTGCTAAGTTGAGCGGCTCCACTTTTGCCTGTCATATCTGTATAGTGTTTTTCAGCCTTTTCAGCGCGACCAGCATATTCGCTTGCTCCGGGTCGCTCATATTCACGTGCCCATATATTTGCGGCTTCTGATGGTGTTTTTGCTGCCTTTAAATTAACCATAACCGCACCTTCGGCTGTTTCGGTTACTTCATGCCACATAAATTCTAGCTGCGTTCCTAAGCAGCTCCATTCGGTGACCTTTTCCTTAGCATAGGTTATAAGGTTGTCTCTACGCTCAAAGCACCACTGTATAATACCTATGCACGGTGGGTCTAGCCAGTTTTCGGCATCGGGCATAAATCCACCCGACTCTTGGTCCATATTCCCTAGTACGCCCGCTGCCGCGATGTCAGATAACCCCTTTGATTTCAAGAAGCCCCATATCTGTTGTTTGTTTGCCTCGGAGTTTCTCTTTCCTTCGGCATATCCTTGTTCGCCACAGCCACCGCCACCAGCAGTCGCTGCTGTCTTATTAGCGCCGCTACTACCACAACATGCAGCGCTTGCAGTAGAGGTCCCTGATGGAGCGCTCGTGCTGGTTGCTGTGCCACTTTTTCCATATACGGCCTCTGGTTTACGTTCGCTGCCGCTATCTCGACCATTATCCCATTCTTCATAATGAAGGTGAGCTCCAGAACTTTCTCCTTCATTACCAATGTTTGATATGTGTTGGCCCGCCTTTACTTTATCTCCCTTTTTAACGAGCAGATCACTCGCTTGCATGTGTCCGTAGACGCTATCGACTCTTTTGCCGTCAACGTTGTGCTGAATAACAATCCAGTTTCCAAATCCGCTTGCTGCTCCAGAGTTGACGACGGTACCATCGCGCGAAGCATAAATTGGATCGCCCATTGGCCCAGCAAGATCAACGCCCTTGTGACCCGGTCTGTTAGCTGCTTTGTAGTCACTACTAATAGGAGTTTCTTTTTTAACTGGGAACACCCAGCCGTTTTCACTGCCAGTCACGCTGCTACCGCTTGCGCCACTGCTGCTACCGCCTGCGCATTCGCCGGTGTAAATCACATCATTTTGTAACCGGAATGATGCTTTGTCTTTAGCCGCATTGAGTGGCGAAACAACCACTGCACTAATAGTGAAAACAAGAATAATAAAGCGTAGAAAGAAAAGACGCAGCGGCTGATTAACGGACATTATTTGATCGCCTTTCTGACACTATCCGGAATAGGAACAGACGGAGGGAATGATGTCCCTGGGCCAACGACAAGGATGAGTCCCCCATTTTCAGACCCTTCGTCTTTTAGTATCACCCAGGCATTGCCCACCGTAGGGTCGACGGTGTTATGAATAGTAACGATATACCATTTACTCTCTACACGTTTTACGCCCGTTATAGCAAAGTTTGGTTGACCGTCTTTCATTAATGAGGGTTTTTGCGATATGATGACATCGTTTAGTTCACTCGTAGCACGAGCCGGCGCGGGCTCATCTCCTTTTTTATCAGTTGTCGTTGCAGGTGATGATTCTGCGTCGCCTGAAGTAATAGTACTTGTTTTGCCGCTGATCTTTTCGGTGCGTGTACCCTCTGTAGTTGACCAGACAACAAACACCGCCGCTAGTAATAACATACATACTGCAAGTGCTGAGCCGACGATGATTATTTTTTGCTTATCCATATAATGATCCTTATTGCTTAGCCCTATATGCTGCTATTGTACTGCTATAACTTTGTTGTCCGTGTAGTATTTGGTCTTCTTTCGGTGCGCTGTCGGTACTTGCGTGGAATATCTCGAACGTGTCACCTTTGTTCGCCTTTACGATAGCAACGTGGCCGCTGGAAGTGACAATGTCCCCCTGCTTGGCTTCCGAAAGTGATATTTTTGTCCAGTATTTACTACTACCATACCCGCCAGGAGCGACATAGGCGGCGTCTTCTATGCCCATAGCTTCAACGAATGCCATACGGACAAGGCCAGAGCAATCAAGTAGTGGTTTCCATTCGGTCGGTGGACTCGATTTGAATTCTTTAATCCATTCTTGAGCGTTCGCGACATCACCATGTCCGCCACCCATTACATACCCATAGTTGTCATATTTTAGTGCACAGGTATATATCGCTTCAGTTCCACCACCCTCTGCACATTCTGCTAGTGATCCTTCGGTGTCATTTTCTACTGCCTCATCTTCGGTATAGCAATCACTTGTTCCGTCGCGCGTTCCACTTTGCAAGCAGAAATTTGTCCACATTCGGAAGTTTTTAACCATCGTAGAATCACTCATACATTCTTGGCCAGAATACCATCTTTGATCCCGTTCCGTGCCTTGTTCGTAAGGCTCTGCCTGCGCACCCCAGGGGTTTTCACGGGTTTCTGTGCAGTATTTGAGGTATTTTGCGTACTGACTATCTTCTATTGGTGCGCCAGTATCTTTGTTGATAGACGCCTGCTTTGACTTTTCGCAGCCAGTATCATCCTCTCCGTTCAGTAATACACACGTCTCCCCGATACCCGCACTGTCGGCTGTTTCTGGTTGTTCTGTAGACATCCATTCGGTTAGATCATTAATCATGGTGTCGTTCGGATTTGATGCAGCACTACTTGCTTTGGTTAGTTCATCTTTGCTGACGACGCCAACAATACTACAATAACTATCGCCAGCAGCGCCAATTGACGCGAGGTCTTCATCTTTACAGCGATCATATCGCCCACTTTCGCCACCAGCTGCTGTTGAGGGTTGGTTGTAAAGTGCATTCGCAGACGGTCCGGCCGTCACTGATCTAAATGCAGCTGGGAGTAGTGACGAGAGCGTTGCAACGTTTCCGTATAAACTTGTTGGTGTCATGTCTTTTGTATTCACCGCACGAGCAAGCGACCCAACAAGAGAGTATTTATTGTTGATATCAAAAGGATTTTCAGCTGCATCAGCTTTTTCCAGTGCAATATAGGTATCTTCGAGGGGTTGAGTGTAGGTAATATAATTGTCGATCTCTTTTTTATTGCCAGGTTTATTGCCATATCCAGTAGCGGCTGTCGATAGAACCAGTCCTGCGCCTGCTGCAATAGCGTTACCTGCGTCTACTCCCTTGGTATCAGAATTCGCATCGTACAGAGCTAAGGTTTCTTCTATTAATTTCTTTATATCATCCGATTCCAGGATCTGTTTGACTACTGCTTTTATTACTTCACCTATTTTATCGGTTACCCATCCGCAAATATCTCCGATAGCATCCATCACCCCTTTAGGCATTAATATATCGCGTCCTGCCTGAGTTATACTGTCGCTGAAACCACCTATAATCGGTACACCTGAAAGTAACCCGCCACTATCAGAAATCTGTTCTGCAATACACGCACACACTCCACCTGTTGCAACGGTAGCGGGTGTTATATTTGTTGCAGCAAGGAGCGTAAAGCATGTTGCTCCCTGCACAAGGGGGTTATTAACAGATCGACAAAACTTTTTCATGGCTTGGCGTCCTGACATATCACTACCTGTTAATCCACTTACGCTACGTGCAGCCGATTCGTATCCCATCTTGATGCCAGCTGTCGTCGCGATTAAAGCTGACTGTTGTCCACCGCCAAGTATATAATTTTGTGCAAATGCAGTGAGTGCTGATACGTCACCGTGAGCAGCGGTTTTATAACCCTGCGAATCAGTGGCGGATAGATTATACTTCGGATTTGGATCACCTGCTTTTACGTTAAGCGCTTTGTCATCGCGTAGCATCTTCTCGTTTGGTTCGTAATATGTAAGGTTGTCTGATAGTTTAGCTACCTTTGCTCCATCGCCACGTCCGTCCTTAACTTCGTCGGCGGCCTGGACGAATGTTAAAAAGAATAGACCAAGTCGCGTGATCTGGTATAACTTAACAGCATTCACGATGCCGTTTGCAGCACGATAGGGCGTGCAGGCCATTTGAAATACTGTTCCAGCAATTCCACCTTTGCCGCTGCTCTGTGCGTGTCGACTCGACTCTTCTATGATTCCATCTCTGGTTCCTTCATAATTACGATTTCGCTCTTCTGGCGGTGCATTTGGGTCATAACTACCCCTCCCGTTTTCGCTCCCTGTCTGTTCATCAATCGCTCTATCTTGTTCGCCATTTTTATTTGATTCTGGGAATTTCTTCTTGTCTTTAGTAAAACCCCAACGATCTCCGCCCAGGACTTTATTTGTAAAGAATTTGTTTAAATAAAACGATGAGCGACTTGGAAAGGCTTTTTCCGCAGAACGTAACGCACTCGTATTTTTATCCGCATGTGCGTAATATTCTTTTCCATTGGTTACCTGTTTTCCGTCTGGGTAGGTAACTCTTTCAAGTGATACGCGGGCCTTGGGGTCATGGGCGTCACCTGGATTGTCAGGGTTTGCAGAATCAGCAGTCGCGCCTGGCCGAAGTGATTTATCGTCTTCAACTCGCTTGCCAGTATTATTTCCGTCTGCGTCGATCTCGGAACCCTCAATTTTGAAACCATTCTCTTGATATGTTTTTATATCCTGCTTGCTCATCGTGGACATTTTACATACTATTTTTGATTTCTGGCAGGCATTACCATTATCTTTTTTGAATTTGTTTGCAAGAAATGCGCGTGAATACAGGCGGTTGGTGCGTGATGCGTCGGAACGATCATTATGAAAAATTTCTTTCATGTTGACGAGCAACGTTCCGGCTAGGCCAGCTGATCCGCCCATTATACCGACCATTGCAAACAAAATAAGACCGACGACACCGGACGTCGGCCCTTTTCCTTTGCCGTTTAACTTTCCTGCAATACCAGCCATACCGCCAGTCATGGCGGACGCGGCAGAGGATTTACTGTATAGGCTACTGCCCCGCTCTTCTTTGTCTTTGGCAGACCGTATGTTTTTGTCGCTGCCTGCGCCGTCATCGGCATTGTAGTTTGAATTTACTGTATCGCCGTGCGAATCGGTACGTTTTTGTGTCCCTGGTTTGTTGTAGTTATAGTTTTCAAAATCATCCGAACCACTATTTTCCTGGTCGCCGTCCTGTGAATCGTCACTCTTGCTACGACTAAATGACTTGTCGTAGTTTTTTTGCCCCGGATTTAAATCGTCCGCTTCGTTTGCGGCCTGTTCTTCACGTTCGCGGAGGTCAGTTCCTATCGACATAATGAGGTATTATCGTAATTGTTGGGGCGCAGCATCCTGGCTTGCTCTTTGACGCGCTAGCTCCTTCATACGCCTCTCTTCTTCCTCTTGCATTTGCTGGACTGGGTTTGTTGTGACGAGTTGATGTTCTGTGCGACTTGCAACAACTTGGATGTGCACATGGTTAGCGCCGGCAAAGAATAACCCTTGTCCAACAGGAAAGTTAGCGAGTCGTTTGCGTTCTTCTTCGGTCAGTTTAAATACGTCCGCCAATACGTCAACTGCACTTGGTGACTGCTTTAGTAGTAGCTGCATCGATGAGTTTGCAACGATTGCACGACCCATTTTACTCGCCATAAAGTCTTCTACGTCCTGACTGATTGTCGTAACGCCAAGGTAATATTTACGAGCTCGTTTAGCCAAACTAAACAAAAAGTTTGCCGAATCTTCATATTTCATTAGTTGCCACGCCTCATCCACGATTAGCATACGCTTTTTTAGGTGTGAGCGAGTGACGTTCCAGATGTGTGAGAGTACGATGTACATCGCAACAGGACGAAGTTCATCCTCGAGGTCACGAATGTTAAATACAACCATCTGATTATTAATATCAATGTTTGATTGCTGGCTAAAGATGCCGGCGAATGTACCAGTCGTGTATTTGCGTAGTCGCTGAGCAAGAGATGGGCCGCTTCCCTCCATGTGTACTAATGTATCGTAAAGATCCATCATGGTTGGCGGCAATGAGTTATGTGTTAGCGGATCGCTTGTTATGCCAGCGCGCGCATAGGTATCGATAAGTGCTTGGTCTAGGTCAGCCTCTTCTGCTGGTGTTAGTCCACTCGTATTGGTTGCGCCACTTGATACAACGTGAGCGCCGCCAAGCATTAGTCGCAGCAGACCGTGTAGTGTAACAAGGTTTGCCCTCAGCGCATCATCGGCGTCTTCACTATCAATTACTCGCGGCAGATCGAATGGATTGACGCGAACATCCGAGTTAAGTGAAAGACGAATATAGCTTCCGCCGACGGCATCGGATAATTTTTGATATTCGTTTTCAGGGTCGATAATCAATATATCGGCACCCATCATCATCGAGCGGACGGCTTCTAGTTTGACGGTGAATGATTTACCAGAACCAGACTTTGCAAATACTACCATGTTGGCATTTTCAAGCGTGTACCGGTCAAAGATAACCAGGCCATTATTATGCATATTGATGCCGTATAGAATACCTTTTTCTTGGGTCAAATCTGCACTCGTGAACGGGAAGCTTGTACTGATTGCGCCAGTATTCATATTACGGCGAATTTGCAGCTGATCGGTCATCTGCGGGACGGTACTATTTAGACCTTGTTCTTGCTGTGAAGAAGCGACCTTACTAAATACAAGCTGCTGACCAAAGATCGTTTCGATTTTGTGCTGAACAAAATTCAGCTCGTCCATGCTGTCGCCGTAAATAGTAATGTACAGACCATAACGGAAGAATCGCTCTGACCCCACCTGGATTTCGTCACGAAGTTCTTCGGCGTCACTAAGCGCCGCTTCTAGACCAGGGTCACGTGTTCGACCCTTTTCTTCGTTGATCGCCATGGTCGCCTGCATCTGCGTTACTTTTTTACGCAGGTTTTTCAAAACGACTTCACTCTCGATTGGGTAAAAGAACATACTCACATCAAGTACTTCGTCGATATTGATAATAGAACTCAACCAGCCGGTGTAGATTTGTCGAGGATAGGCATAGACATAGATAGTACGGCCGTATTTTGTTCCTAGGCGAAAATAACTTGCATGGATTTCAAGGCTACTTGGCGCAACTAAATCACGAAGTGTTGTGATTCCTTTTAAAAATGCTTGCTCAACTTCAAGTTGCTCACGGGCGCGTTGTTGAGCAGCGATATCAACTGCGTCTAATTTTTTAGCCATTTAATTCCTCCTCACGGGACAAGTGTAACTTTGGTGCTTCGCCCTGGCCTTTTCGGACATACATCGCCGTTACTCCGGCAAAATTACCGAGGGGTTCGCGCACTGCGGTATCAGGGTTATAAAAGTTGTAATATAGCTGGCCTAGTTCTTTTGTGTTTAATTGGGCACATTTGACGCCTAGTTGGAATAGCCCGCTCATCACTGCATCGGTGTGATTTTTAATCTCGTCCTTTGCTTTCTCGTATTGAGCATGGTCAACGACGATTGCTCGTTGTTGAGGTGTTCCACCAAAGATAGTACTAAACAAACTCTTGCTACCGCGTTTAACAGTATTCAGGTCGCCGTGCGGCCAGAACGGAACGACGACATAAAAACTTTTATCCATAATGTTTGCTTCTTGAGATAGTGTGTCGATAAAGTCGATGTAATCGTCGGTAAGAATATTAAGTAGCATGTTTTCTTGATCACGGCGAATGTTCGTCAAGCGTTCAATATAAGGACCGATATCGACACGCTGCGACCTAATAAGAATTTGAACCGGAAAATAAAGTGAGTTAAGGAAGTTTTGATAGCTATATTCAATACCCTCTCGTTCCTTGCTGCTCATCAGGTCGAAGTTGATTGATTTACACGCGATTACTGCCCGAAAGCTACCATCGTTCATCACTACCATATTATCGCGGATCTCAGAGAATCCCAGACTGTTCTGGGTAGTATTTGGGTTCGATGGTGCAGCAGGGGGTGTCTTTGCATCTGTTGGACTGGGTGTTCCAGCGACTGGCGGCATAGGTTGACCCTGCATAGGCATGCCTGGCTGAGTGCCCTGCACTGGTTGTGCCATCTGTGGTTGTTGATTATTTGGTGGCATTTTTGTTATCCCGTCCCCTTACCGTAAAGAAATTGTTACTTCGTCGCCATCGCCAAGCATCTGGTCATGATCCTTCTTTTCTAAACGACTCGCCTCTTCAGACAAGGTTTGTAATGAAAGATCGTCTCTACTGGCCAACTCTTCCGCACGTCTCTTAGCACGTTCCATTGTATCATCAGAGGTGGGTGTCACGCTAGTGCTTTTGGCGGAATCATTATATGCAATACCTGATCTTCTGCTGTCTTCGGCTGCTTCAGTGAGGGCTGTGGCGTACGCGATTGCGTCACGGTCGTCTCGAGCGAGATAGCTTTGTGTTGAGGATGCAACAGGCGCCGGTGTCGGCTGCATCATTGGCCTAAATGGCGTCGCTGGATCATATTGATTTGCTACTGTACTATTGCTGACGGAGTCGCCCGCAAGCAATGGATTAGCCATGGCTGTATCTGTCAATGAACTTGCTGCTGCTGATGACTGCATATGCGATATTGCCGTTTGGCGAGCGTCGGCACTCGAACTAGCCAAGCCTTGGGTTAGCCGTTGTGATTCGGCATTGTTTACGTCCATCATGTCTTCGGTTGTCTGTGATTCGTAATACAAGTCGTTATTAATTGACGTGTCTGGAACAGGGATGCCTTCTCCGCGCACCGACCATCCATGGCTATCAACCAAATCAGCTAAATAGCTCAACCTTCTCGTTGCTTCATCTTCACCGAAATCTTTAGTACGTCTAATATCTTCGTCTTTCGGCGGGATGATTGTTATAAATGAATCAATGCCGTCTGGCTGCCAAAACCTACGACGTGATTTCAAAAAATAGAATGACACGACAGCAGACAGATACGTTTCCATTGGCTGATCTTTACGTAGTGGCAGCGCCAACGCCGCAAAGAACAAGATAAATGGCAACGGAATAATCGCCAGCGGGATAAACAGCTGTGACAAGCCCCACGCTGCCCCGCCACTAATAGCAACGACAATCAAATAGATAAACTGCCGAAAACTAAACGGGCCAATTAATTTATCGTCCGCTTCGACGTCTTGAGGAACTTTATAAACAGCCATAATTCTATCCTATATTGTAACGTAAATGATTGTGTTTAGCGAGCTGCTATATCCAGGTCTAGTGAGGTGCGATATTACCACCGTTACTTGCGATAATTGTTCGTTTATCATCACTAAAGTTTTTAGCACTTTCCGGATTACTAAGCAACCGATGTCCACGTGTTTCCTTGAGACCTTCGGCGTTCTCTGTCTCTTTTCCTAAAGCAGCTCTTGCGCCAGCGGTACTGAGCGATGAGCCAGTTTGTGTCGCGAACTGTGCATCGGATAGTTTTGAGTAGGTGCTGCTACTATTGGCGTAGTCATTAACAGTTGCAGCGCCTGTCTCTCCACTCTTCGCCTGCGTACTTGTAGTCCAGGCATGGATTGCCGCATTCTTGTCCTTAACATTTCCATGCGCTTGCATCATGTATTCCTTTAGCATGTTTGCAAGATCATGATTTCCTGTACTATTTGCTCTTGTTTGTGCGGCTTCAAGTTTCATAGCTAGTGCATCGATACCCTTTTCTCCAGTTGTCATAAGTGCTGCTACAGAAGCCTTCGCCTTTGCTTGATCTCCTGACTGAAGTGCTGAATCGAAAGCATTCTGAGCGCCTGCTAACTTACCTTCAGCTGCATATTCGATAGCCGATAATTCGCTCTTTACATCTTCACTGTCAATCTGTTCACGTGCTGATGCTGCACGAGTGATAGCTTGGTTCTGTGCATTGATCGAGCCGACATTCAGCCTACTGCTTTTGGACATTAGGCCTGGAACACCGCCCGCTGCTGCCTGCCTGTATCGATCGGTCAGGCTAAGTGGATTGTCTTCGGTCCCTCTTGCGCCTAAGCTTCTGAGTACCCTTTGCCTCTTAAAGTTCTTTTTACCAGACTGTCGGATTTCGCGGCCAACACCAAACGCACTGCCATCGTATTTCTTTTTGACAAAGCCACCAACACCTTTGGTTCCACCCGCTGCACTCTTTTGTACGGCGCCGCTAAGTTTGCCGCCAATAGCACCTGCAGCACCTATCGCACCCTTGAGTACTGCCCAAACAGCCAGTAGCGGCGCTACGGCAACACCCGCAGCTACTAGTCCTAGCGTCCAGCCAGCTTGTCTTTTAGAGCCGTCAGGCATGGTTACTTCTTCGCTACATTCACCCTGAACTCCGTAGGCGTCCTTTTGGACGCGATTGGCGTTGTCGGCAGCGGCCGGGTTATTATCGGCAGAAGTGTTATCGTTCACTGCTTCGTTACCGCATGCGACTTGTTGACTAGCGGCCGCAGGTTCTTGTGATCCAGCAACAAGGATGATAGTACTTGCGAGCTGCCCGCCGCCTAGTAGTAGGGCGATAACCGGGAATACCATTAACAATTGCCAGAACATGTTGAGCCATTTACTGAAGTATTTTTCGGTATTTGGTAGCAGATATGCAACGAATGCCAGTGGCGATATAACAACGAGAAGAACGATGAATGCTTTTCGTAACAGCAGAATAATAACTACGACGATACAGGTGATAATTACGACGCCGATCACGCTAAGTAACGGCCCGACCATTAGCCAGACCAGCCCAGCCACCGCGATGGCGCCAACTGCAATCTTTGCCAGCCATCCATCGCCGGTTTCGGTGTTTGTGCCTTGGTTAGACCCACCCATTACCGCTGGTCCGATATCATTTGATATACTCTGCAGTGCATTCATAATGGCATAACCTAACAGATTGGAAAGGTCAACGATTGCTTGACAGATATAGTACGATACGTTCACGGCAATCGCAGCCACGATTAACCGTGGCAACATACGCTTTATCCCGTAATTATTCAGGCCAGCGCCAGTGATTTGTGAATAAATGATGACGATAAAAGCAATGACGAAGGCAATGTTTGCTAGATTACGTGCTTGTTCCCAGGCGGTTATCGTACCCTTGCCGTTCCCACCAGGATTTGCTGTCAACAGTTCTGGTTCAATTTCTAAGAAATGATCGGCTAAAAACTGGAATAATTTATCCGACATCGTAGCCGTCGCCTTGATGACAGGACATAATATCCAGCCGATGTTTTCTATAGCGCAGGTAGTCCCTGTGTCATCTACATTAGGTTCATCCACGGCAGTGGCTGGATTTGCGTTATCGGCAGGGTTTGCCTGGCCACCATCACCAGCACGAAAACCGTCATTACAGGCGTCTTTCTCTGCCTGTGTTGGGTAACTACAGGCAGCCACAACGGTACCAGAGGTATCATTAAATCCTTTAACACACGCAGTTGTTTGTGCAGCGCTACCGCTCCCTGACGGATTATATTTTTTACAATAGTCGTCTGCTGGTGCTGCTGATGCAGTGGGAGCTATGAAAGATAATGCAGCTGTAAAAAATGTTATGCAAATAATAACAAGCAGTAGATACTGAAAAACAAGGCCTAGCCAACGGTTGTTTTTTTGAGTGCCGCCACCAACGTCACCGATATTTGTTTTGCTCATGCTTAGTTATAGCATACACTAATGTGTATGCTATAACAATCGTTTGGGTGCGGTGCTATTTCAGGGAGAGTTCTGTGAGATTGTATGTGAAAAAACGATTTACTTTCGACCCTTCAAGGCCCGTTTGTCTGACGGTCCAGATAACATTCGATTCATCATTACCCTTTGTCATTTGCAGGACATTCTGGCGCTTTGGAATGTCCTGTCTGTCATGATTTAGGGTTGTCACCACGATTGTCGGAAGACCATTAGGCTGAACTGTTTGGAATTTAGTCTGATTAAATACAGTAGTATAATCCAGCACTTGTCCGGTAGCGTCAATCACTCCGCCACCTTTCCCGATCATCCCTGAATAGTCATTGTAAAGTGCGGGGGTCATGTGCGGGTCTACTATTGTGGCGAGTAATTTCCGTGCCTTTAATGGATCTGTTTTGCCTATTTTCGATAGGGTGTTCATGTTGACGGCAAAGGTGTCATACACTGTCTGACTGTACCAACCCTGATACTCCGGATCTATATCCTTCACATCTATAGGGAGGTAAAGGCTTACTGCTTGGCCACCGCTTACTATATCTTGGGCATTCTTCTCCCAGTTCTCGTTAAATATAGGTGCTGCAAAGTCTACTCTTTGTTCTGTAGATACTTTATCATTGTCGATAAAATCTTCTAAACTAATTTTATCTAAATCACCAGTTTCGAATGTGGCTTTATTGGCGTCAAGGTCTAATGTGAAGCCTGAATTGTCTCCTGACTGAGAGTTGGCGTTGTCGAAGGCGCTGCCCCACAGTTCATCAGTTGCCTGAGTGTATTCTTTCACTTTCTGCTGGTATCCTATGTAGCCAGTACCTACGACCGCGGCAACCGAGCCGAGCGCTATAGCGACACCAACTTTGGTGCGTTTACTTATATTATGATGTCGAGAAATCGGTGGAAGTCCCTCGTATTGGTCCGCGGGGATGTTATTTTGGCCAAAGAAAGTTTGACTATTTCTTCCATCGACATATTCAGGGTGGCCACTTGTAGGCGGTTGATAGTTAGGATTTTGCTGGTCACCTGTAGGTGATGCATAGTTAGGATTTTGCTGAAAATTTTGTTGTGGATCAGGAGGAACTTGGTCTATGTTTCTTTCCATAGCGCTTGGCCCTTTCGTTGGTTTTCTCGTCTAAAGAAATACCTTAATAGTATATTGTTACAATATAATTATACACTAAATATGTAAAGAGCGCAAGTATTTTTTGCAACTAGGCTGCTAGCGCAAGTGTCGATCTAGGAAGTTCAAGGTTGGATTTACGAATGCTTCATTGTAATCAAGGTGATTCTGCCCCGGCTCTGTTTTGTTTGATTCAACTCCAGGAAGTGTCAGTACTTCTGACGTCACACCCATCGCTCGTAGTTTGTCTCGCATCTGGTAAAGTTGCCCTGGGTGTATCAAACGATCACGGTCAAATCCAGCAAGGAATGTCGGTGGCGTTAAAGGACTTGCGAATAAAGCCGGTGATGCGCTGTTAAAGTTATCGATACATTCAATCATTTTACGGCTTGTTAGTTGACGAGCGCTCTGCTCTGTCTGTTCATCGGTATTATCTTTTAACCCACTTGCAAGTGAGTTTGCAGTACTACTCGTGCGCTGTGCTCGCTGTGCTAATGTTAATACTTGAGTAATTGACCCGAGCGCATCGCCGTTTTGGAAGGATTCGATATTATTATTTCCCAATCCACCATCGTTTGGCGCGATATCTCCCGTTCCACCACCGAGTGTGTCGATTGCGTTGAATAATCCATTAGCGTCGGTTGGTATGCAGGTTGAATGATCCATTCCAATAGCAAAACTTTCGAATGAATGGAGTATTGCGGTATATGCATTCGTTGGTGCTGACCAGCCCACGGCGGCAGCAGCGCCAGATTTACCACTAGCGGCTGCGCGCATAGCAAGACTTCCGCCTGCGCTGTCACCCCATATTGCGATGCGACTAGGATCGATACCGTACATCTGTGCGTTATTTCGAACGTGCTTAATCGCCCTCATGACATCTTCGTACTGATAATAAATACCACTAGATCCTAGGCGGTAGGTGGCGACAAACGTACTATATCCCCTTGCATTAGCCAGTGGCGCTACTTTATCTCCAACACGGTCGTCAGTGTGCCATCCACCTCCGTTAAAGAAGATAATTGCAGGACGTCCCGATCCATTCGCTTTAGATACGCGAATATCTTGTTTGTCGCCGTTGCCGTTGATGTATTTGCCATAGGTATTATCTGGAACATCATCAACGTTCTTTGGTGATGTTTTACCAAACTGTTCTTGGGTTGTCTGTATTTGATCGATTAGCTGCTTGATTGTATCAAGGCCTTCGAGGTTATTAGACGTGTTGGTTGTTGGCGTGCCCATACTTTCAGGAGTATCGCCGCCACTGCCCACTTCTGCTGCTTTACGAGCAGATGATTGACATGTGTCGACGTGTGATTGATCGTGTGTAATCAAATAATCCGAACAGTCTGCACCCTTCCAGCCATCTTTACATGCATAATTCAAGCTCGTTGAACTGTACTGTTTACAGAACGATTCCGCCGTTTGTTTGGTCTGTGCATTTGCGGTGGGTGCTATTAGTAATACAGGGGTGCACAGTGCGATAAATAGGAGTGCAGCTCTTGTGAGCGAAAGATGTTTCAGAAAAGCTGTTATTTGTTGTTTATTTTGTCTTTTCATGGGTATGAACCTAGAATACACCACATATAAAGTAAGGACAAGCACTATGTTTTCGTTTAATCCTGCTTGTGGTAGTATGAATGCATACAGCTGACACATAAAAAGGAAACCGAAATGGTAAAGAAAAATACTCGCAAAAAAGTCGCACATGTTGATTCGAAACGATCACAAAAGATTGTTCTAGGGGCGGTTGCCGTAGCTGCACTAGGGGCGCTTGCGATTATGGTTCTTGTCGTGCCATCTAACGGGGACGCAAATACAGGTGCTACAGGATTTAGCGCTTTTGAGAAAAAGGGTGCGGATATCGGCATCGCTAAAGTAACAAGCGAGCAAACTGTCAAAAATGCACTTGGTAAAAAGGTAAAAAGTGTCAGTGCCGTTGATGTTTCGGGTGTGCTTAGTATTAACGGCAATCTTGGGCAAACGGCAACCTATAACTTCGTACTCCCCGATGGTTCGACGGGCTGGATTGATGTAGACGTCAAACAGTATAAAGACAGAAAAAGTTATGACGAAGACAATGTATTCGCAGGTACCGGCGCCGCAGGTACTATAAATGACCGCGACATTCGTTATCTTCCGGCAACCTCCCTCGGAAAAGAGCGTATCTATAGTCTTCTCGTTACCAATAATCTTAAATCGTATAAATTTGCGCTATCTCAGCCAAATGATAAAGTGCAAATTCTTGAATACAAAGCACAAGACATTCTAAAAGAGATTATCAAAAACTCAAATCTATAGCCGCATTATCTCGTTGTAGATTACTGTGCTAGATAAAGTATGTCATTGCTCGTGAGGTAGTCGTAATTTTCTTTCGTGTACTTCTCGTGGCGGTCAGGCTCGGTGCAGTCAATGCTACCAGCAAAGGATCCGTCAACCGAACATGCCATGGTGAACACACGAAAATTTCGTAGCATTTCGCTTCGTTCGTCCAGGCATTTTTTACCTGTATACCAATCTTGATCAGCATCGGCTCCTTCCGTTACAGACATGTATGAAGTAACGTAGCGCTGTTCGTATTCACTCCCCTGGCCATCATCAAGAATTTGTTCACCGTTTTGGCTTTTGCTTTCATAGCGATCCTGTTTTTCTTGATCACTTAGTTTGTTCTCGCGTCGAACAACCATTGCTGTTCTTCCCCATGGATCTTTTCGATTGACGCAGTACGTCAAGTATTTCTCGTATTCACTAAATTTAATCGCTTTACCTGTTTTTTTGTCGATGAATGGTTTATTGCTTGCCTCTTGAGCTTCCTGTAATTGACGGTTAACGTCTGCCGCGTCACCTTCGCTATCTGTTCGTCCTAGTCGTTGCTGTAGATTTTCTATGTTGTTTTTTGATTCATCCGGATGAGCTTCAAGCATGTAGTCGACGGCGTCTTTGACGCTCGCATCCATTTCTTGTTTACTCATACTGTAACGAACATTACATCCCATGTCCGCCTCTATACCGATTGCGAGATACTCAAGATCACTACATTGCAGTCGATCGGTATTTAGAGGTGAAGGCTGCAAATTATAAATCGCACCGACATTCGTTGTAATTTTTGCTATAGATGTAGGAATGATTGTCAGGATATTACCTATCGCGGCGAAAGCTGTCGATGTTGTAGCGGATGTCGTAGTGTCGATTGAACGAACAAGTGAACCGAGGAATGAATACTTATTATGGATATCGAATGGCCGTTGTTGAGCGTCGTATCGAGCGATCCGTTCGTAGAGAATGTCGTCTTCTGTTTTTAGTGCCAAGTATTTTTGGAGCGATTCTTTACTTGCAGGGCGCATTCCTCGGGACATCGCCATATCTCCTAATATGATACCGGTACCAGTAAAGATTGCATCGCTTGCGGCAAGACCTTTTGTGTCGTGGGTAAAGTTCTGAGCAGTGCGGTCCGCCCAAATACCAACAGCTGCATTAAGTGCTGCGGCAGCAACGGGAACGATTGATGCAGAGGCTAATTTTACCGAGGGAATCATTACCCACTGCCCTTGGGGCGGCTGAGGGCAGGTTCGACTACCTAGGGCCGCTGCAGCGGTTAATCCCGGTATTGCTGGGATAAACAGTGGCGATGCGCCTGCTGCTGCCGCGAGTGCCGGACATTGGCTTGGTTTTAGGTTACTCTTACTCGCTGTCGTTTGTCCGTGCAAACAATATTCACGTGGATCGGAAACAGTATCGCCGGGTGCCAGTAGTAACATGCCAGGCGCGCCTGTTATTGCTTTTGTTGCGGCGGCCGTCGCTGCCATCTGTGCAGTGACAACGCCAAGCACGCCAATGCTGTCAAATGTATCGGCATTATAGATATGACCGTAGTCAGGGCGCGTTACAGGCTCATCTAGAACAACATGTTTATACATTGCCGCGTCAGTGGCGTTTTTGCCCGCATAACCTCCATCGTTACTCCAGGCTAACTTTCCAGATAGTATGTTCGCTGGAATTTCCCTTGATACAGAGGGCGACTTTATTTCGTCGGCAGCTTTCAGGTACTGCATCGCAAAACGTGCAAGACTAACTTCTTTTGCTCGTTTTATGCCGTTAGATACGACTTTTCCTTGTGTGTACACGGCGCACTGTGCACTCGTAAATGAATTCGGCGCAGTCGCAATAGTCTCTGCATTCTGAGTAAATCCAGTTTGTTTTTCGGCGCTGGCAAGTGTTTTTAGACTGTATGCCCCTTGCCCGCTTTGATCTATCTTTTCATCCTCACCTTGCATCGCTGCATCAAATGCCGCATCGACCTCGTCTTCGGAATCTCCATAATTTACCACCCGCTTATCAAGGTCGAACTGTTCTTTAATGCGCTGACTATAACGTGCATCCATAAAAAAGCTCGATCGAGGATTCCAGACGCTATTTGCTAAATGAAGCATTTTATCGCTCGACGAGGCGATTTTTTTGAACTCTTCCCCGCCCGAAGCGGTTTGACCATTGGGAAAGACAACCGATTGGACTTTCCATCGGCTCTCGGGTTTGTCATTTGACGTATCGTTGTCGTCGAGGTTGTCTTCTGTTACTTTTGATCCAACGACGGTAAAATCACGCTTTTTGAATTCGAGTACCTGCGCGCGGCTCATCGTTGTCAGTTTACACGTAATCGTCTCTGGGTCGGCACAATCGGCTTTGCCTGGACCAAGTTTGTGATCTATCATTTTTATGCTATAGCGACCAAGTGCGGTTGTTGCATCCGCCAAGTCATTAGTGAACAAATCTTTTATATTAACCAAAATCAGGTTTGGTGCAAGAATAGAACTGTATCCAATGCCTATAAAAAGCAGTACAAAGATAAATCCAAAAGCGGATTTGTTGCGTAGGCTCCCCCGTAATTTACGTCTCTTTGTTGAACTGGATTGTGAACTGCGCTTTGATGTCGTCTTGGTAATCCATTTGCCAGAACCTTTTGCCTCTTGATCTTTGAGGTTACTTTTTGTTGTCTCAGGGTCGGCCGCCTGCTCTTCCTGGGATTTTAAATCAGTGCTACTAGGATTAAACGACTGATTATAGTTATCATCGGCTACGTTGCGAGAAGGGTCAAAATTGCCATCGTTTACTGCCATTAACGCTCATCCTTGTTGTCCTGTTTGGTTTCTTCAAGCTTCTTTGCTTGTTCTTTTAGTTCATCAATCCTATCCGAAGATTGGCCAGGGTTGTCTTGTGAATCGAATATGTATTTTTGCGCACGCGCCGTTGCTTTCTTTTCGACATCACTTGATGGTGGCTGTGGCATGGCTGGATTGATCGCCGTGACGTTAGCGGCACCTGCCCTATCTCTATTTATAAAGGCGGACGCGTCGACAGCAGCGGTAGGCGCGGCAATGATCTGCTGTATCTGAGGGGCTGAGGAAGACGCCTGTATCATAGGAGATGCGGCAGATGGCGTGCTAGCGAAATTATTCGACGGTGCCATTGGCTGTGATGTGGTTGACCCAGGTTGACCCTGTCCGGTACTCGCGTTCCCGCCGCTATTTCCACCTAGAGGTTTTTTGCCATTCATATCCTGTGATTTATTCAGGTTATTGAATATATCTTTTGCTGTTTTACTGTCTTTCTTGTCATTCGCTGCAGTAAGACTTGCCTGTAGATTCGCCTGAGTTGCTGCAGCCGCCGCAGATGCTCCAGTTGCAGTCACTTCATCTGTTATTGGCGCATCTTCGCTGGTTGGATTAATCGGTAGCCCGTTGGTACTATTAGTATTTCCAGCTGCCCTGTCTAGTACTGATGGCATGTTACTGCTGCTACTTGCTGTCGGTACAGACCCTGCTTTGCCAGCACTACTACTACCACTACTACTAGTTTTGTTGCCGCTTGTCTTTGACGGCAGGTCAGCTAATGTTGCGGCGCCTCGTCGACGACGCAACCGGCTAAACGCAGGCTTTCGATCATATGTCGGTAGTCCACTTCCTGCAACGGATTGTTTGGCTGTGCCGTTCATCTTGGCTTTGAGTTTGTCCTCTTCTGTCTTTGATCGTCCACGCCCAATATTACCAGCGACTTTTGATCCTGCATTCGTAACGACTGACGACAATGACTTCAACAAGAACCATGTGCCAAGCAGTGGCAGTACCGCGGCACCTGCTGCAGCTAAATCGGTTGTTGCACTACCAGAACCGCCCGTACCAGCTTTTGGCAGGTAGTCGTCGTTCATAACGCGGTAGTTACTGTCATCAGAACCCACGTTCATAATAGTGGCACTGACAATCTGCCCTGCCCCTAAAAGGAACGCGATAACTGGGAATAGTAATAACAATTGGAAAAAGAGTCGTAGCCACTGCTGGAAATATTTTTCAGTATTTGGCAGCAAATAGGCGACAAACATCAACGGCGAAACAAGCAGCAGCATTGCAATAACTACTTTACGCATAATAAGCAGCACTAATGCAACCGCACAAACAAGCGCGATGCTAATAGTAACTGCCGCTACCGGAGCGAGTAAAATCCATACATACCCTGGTTTTCCAAGGATGGCACTGGTAATGTCGGACAGTCGATAGTTATCAAATCCAGTCTCTGCGTTGTTCAGTGGCATCGCCGATGGGCCAATTGGGTCGGCCACTCCCTGCATAAGCGCCAGAACTGACGTTCCAACGATATTCGATGCCTCAATCCCAATAACGCATACATAATAAGATATATTAACCAAGATGGCGCCTATTACTAAGCGTGGCAGCATCCGTTTAATACTGTATCCACCGGCGCTCTTGCCAGTTATCTGGGCATAGATAATAGCCATGAACGCTAATACAAACAGCGCATTGGCAATGTTGCGCATAAGTTCCCATGCTTTGAAGACGCCACTATTGGTATTTGAAATACCGTATTCGATTCTAAGGAAATTCTGGTTAATAAACGCAAACCCAAAGTCAGCAAGCGTCGCAACAGATCGCATAACCGGACAGACTACCCATCCGATTGTCGCAATCTGACATGATGCAGAATTGTTTCCATATACTTCTGGCGGCGCGGCAAATGTATCTTGTACCGGAATAGCCGCCAATCCGAGGCTACCGACCACTATCGCTATAGCGACAAAAATACTACGTGTGTGAACGCGAAAATATCTACCTAGATACGATGGCCAGTTTTTTACCATAACTATACTAAAGTATCGTTCATACCTCTTATGCTGTCAATGATTAGTTTGGTTCCTGTCGCTTGTGTTTGCAATCGGGGTCGTGTATTTTAAATATAGTATCCTAAGAACATAAAATACACAGGAATTAACACTTGAAAAAATACATAAAAAAGATAATTGGCAAAGCGGGCGTAGTAACCACCGTTATTGCCCTCCTTGTGTTCGCGACAAGCTTAATCGCGGCACCAAGCGCTAATGCCGCTCCTACGGAAAGATCTGTGCAGTTTTGTGAAGATCAGTTTACTGGGGCGCAAGTTGATCTATGTAAAGATGGAGCGAGCGGTGACACCTGTGCACAGCTCGAAGCTAACACGCCAGATGCTCGGGCGTGTCAAAGCGGAGCAGCTTCTGGGATGTGTGATCAGCCAGGCGCTGTAAACACGGCAAAAACCGACCAAGAGTTAGACTGCTACTGGGACGTGCAGAAATGTTTCGATCAAGCCGCTAGTAGTAATTCAGCCCTTCGTGAATGTAGCGCAAAAGCCAGAAATATTCAGGCAGATAGTTTAGATGGATATTTTAACGAACGTGACTCTGGTGATGCGGGCGTTTGCGGAGAAGCACGAACGAACATAATCACCTGCGAAGGTGAAGGCGTTTCTGCGATGGCCAACGTCCTTAAAACGGCTATATTTATTTTAACTATTCTCATCGGCATCGTTGCAGTTGGTGGCATTACTTACGGTGCGATTCTCTATGCTAGCGCAGAAGACAACGCTGGACAGACCACCAAGGCGAAAGGTATCATACGAGATGTCGCGATCGGACTTCTGCTATACGGGCTGATGGTCGCTATCATTAATTGGTTAATACCAGGAGGAGTTATTGGATAATGCAAAAAACAATCATATATACGATTAGCCTGCTGTTTGCTCTCACTCTATCTGTACTCTCTTTTACGAGCCCGGCGTCTGCCGCTGTTAAAACGTGTGAAGATTTGCAGTATACAGGTGAAGTAAAAACAGCATGTGAACAAGGATATGCAGAGACAAACTGCAATACATTTACTGTTCAAGCGCAAAAAATCGCCTGTGGCAAGGGTGCTCAGCAACTGACTGACGAACGAGCTAAATCAGGTGGCGGTACAAGTACTACTGCCGGCTCTGGTGAATGTGGCGGTGCAAAAACCGAGATTCTTACCTGTGACGAAGATGCTGGCATTGGAGCAATCGCAAGTCTTATTAAGACCGCTATTATGATAGTGACGGTACTCATCGGCGTCATTGCTGTTGGTGGCATTGCATATGCAGCAATTTTGTATTCGAGCGCAAGAGATAATCAAAGTCAGGTACAAGATGCGGTAAGTATTATCCGTAATATAGTCATCGGACTTGTTATGTACGGATTTACTGTTGCAATCATCAACTGGTTAATACCAGGAGGAGTTATTGGATGAAAATACTACGACAGTTCAGTGTAATTATAGTTATGATGGCTAGTTTTTTGATAGGATCGGCGGGGTTAATCGTTGCTAATCCTTCACCCGCCCACGCTGGTCCATGTGCTGGTCAAACATCGATATTTCCACGCTGGTATGACGGACTATGTAATGGTGACAAAATTCAATCACCGGCTAACATCGATGGTCGATTAGCAGGTGACAAAACAGGCATCGCCACATTTGCAACAAAGATTGCCATCAACATCGTTACGATCCTTTTGACTGTCGTCGGATATGTATCCCTCGCCTTCATTATCTACGGTGGTTTTAAATATATGATCTCTGGTGACAGTGCGAGTGGAACGGGCGCAGCCAAGAAAACGATACTTAATGCTATTATTGGACTAGTGCTGTCAATTATGGCGGTTGCTATCGTCAGAGTAATTGCGGAGACAATTTAAACCATGAATGAAATCAAAATCACCAAAGAAGAGCTAAATCTTGCCGGCGCTCCAGAGTCGGTCGGGAGCGGTCAAATAGAAGGAATATTAATGACTGTCTATTTTTGGGCAGGCATTGTCGCAGTCCTCGTCATTATCATCGGAGGTATTCGCTACGTAGCTAGTAATGGTGATGCAAGTGGTGTCAAATCCGCTAAAGACACTATATTGTACGCCGTGATTGGACTTGTTGTCGTCATCATGGCCACTGCGATAACTGGATTTGTTATAGATAGAGTCGCTTAGTGTTAAAAAGGAGAAAAAACATGAAACAAACTTTTAAATTATCAGTCATAGTCATTGCCCTATTCGCCGGTATTGTTGGTGCGAGTATCGTTCCTTCATCGGCGCAGGCTATCGATGTCTTTAGTGGCTCTTGTGGTGGCTCGGCCGGTGGTGCGAACGCCCCTGCTGCCCCTGCACCAGCGGCAGGCGGAAGCTCAAGTTCTTTGTGTGGCGCAACCACGCAGGATAGCGCACCTGACATCATAAAAAATGTTATCAACCTACTACTCTACCTTGTGGGTATCATTGCCGTTATTGTTATCATAATTAACGGTATTCGCTACACAACAAGTAATGGTGATGCGAGCGGCGTCAAATCCGCTAAAGATGGTGTCCTGTATGCCGTCGTCGGACTAGTAGTGGCCATACTAGCATATGCAATTGTAAACTTCGTCGTTGAGGCGTTTTAAGAAATAAGGAGAACCTATGAATAAGATTAAACTACTATTTGCTGCTCTGATTGCAGTTGTGGGCGTATCTGTCGCTGTGCCTGTATTTGCCTCGAACGTGGCATTTGCGGCGAGTCCGACTGACAGCATTAAAAGCGGCCTTACCGAAACAGATACAAAAACAGACCCTGACGCGCTTCAAAGGAACATCAAAACAATCACGAATGTGCTTTTGTTCATACTCGGTGCGATAGCGGTGATCATGATTATCATCGGTGGCATCCGTTACGCAACCAGTAACGGCGATGCAAGTTCAACAAAAGCGGCAAAAGACACAATTCTATATGCAGTGGTTGGACTGATTGTTGCTATACTAGCATATGCAATCGTCAGCTTCGTTCTTGATGCATTTACAGAATAGATATTAACAAATTGGGCATTATCTGGTATAAACGTTAGTAGGATAATTCCAATGAAAGGGACTAAATAATGAAAAAAAATATTAAACAACTTCTCCTCGGAGCATTTGCCATACCGGTAATGGTGCTCGGTGCAAGTCTTGTACTCTCGCCTGCTCCAGCAAACGCAGCCTTCGACAAAGGTCTTAGTGACGGTGCAAATTCAGCACAAGGTAAAGATCAACAAGGTGATGCGTCATCTCTCTTCGGTGAGGGTGGTCAAGGCGGTATCTTCCGTACCATCACAAACGTACTCTTGTTCCTTATTGGTGCAATTAGCGTTATCATGTTAATCATCGGTGGTATCCGTTACGTCGTATCTGGTGGTGACTCTACAGCAGTTCAGAATGCGAAAAATACAATTCTCTACGCAATTGTGGGTGTTGTCGTAGCGATTCTTGCGTACGCAGTGGTCAACTTCGTTATCTCAAGCTTTGCTGCAAACGGCGGAAGCTAAAGTTAGCAAATAAACTTTCTTTAAAATCACCCAGTAACATGGGTGATTTTTTTATACCTACTCCCACCTGTACTTCCGGTTCATCGTAATTACTGATGGAACTAAAAACACCCCGCAGTGCAGGGTGTTTTTAGTCGCATATTCTACAGAACTCTTATTAGAGAACTTGAATTTTCTTCGCTTGTTCCTGTTTGACTTTGCTGAATCCGATAGTCAATACACCGTCTTTTAGGACTGCTTCAACTTCATCTTCCTTAACTGCAACAGGCAATGCTAATGTGCGGCTGAATTCGCCCCAATAACATTCCTGAATGTGCCAGTTAGTTGCAGCAGAGTCGTCACCGCTACTTAGCGTACCGCTGATAGTTAAAATACCATCACTGATACTAACATCAAGATCTTCCTTGTTAACGCCCGCTGTGCGCGCTTTAACAATTAGTTTCTCTTCAGTTTCATACACATCAACAGCTAATTGACCTGGAAAGTCGTCTTCAGCTGGATCAGTATCATCACTAATAGCTGCCTGTACGGCTGGTGTTTGTGACAACTCGTCGTCATTCAGAAATGCTGCGGCGAGCTCATCTTCGATCAATAGATCATCGTTTTGCTTACGGGCCATTGTATCCTCCACTTTTCTCTAGGCTCACTTGACAAATAGTCTTCTACAGTATAACCAATATATGCGTTATAATCAACTAAACGGTATGTCTAAACGTAAAAAACACAATGATTGACGACCTATTGCAAATAGTGGCTCCTCACCACTGTTGTGGGTGTGATAAAATAGGTACCCTGTTGTGTGGTAATTGTAAATATGACATCACTGATGAGCCTTTTACAGCCTGTATTGCCTGCGGAGAGGGTCTAGCGGCTGTGACGGGAATATGCGCTACATGTAGCGTTTCGTACGACCGAGCCTGGTGTGTCGGACAGCGGCACGATACTCTGCAGCGACTGATTGGTGATTATAAATTCATGAACATGCGCGCAGCATATAGACCGCTCGGCGAATTACTTGCCGCCCGTTTGCCTAAAATGACCGATAACGTTGTTATTGTCCCTATCCCAACTGTACCGGCGCATATTCGTCAGCGTGGCTATGACCACATGTCGCTTATTGCTGCCTATATGGCAAAGCAGTGTGGCCTGCGTGTCGAGAACGTACTTTATAGGCGTACTCGCACAATGCAGCGCGATGCAGACCGCATATTACGTGACAAACAGGCAAAACAAGCATTTGCCTGTCGTCGTCAACTGGACGACAAAGCCATCTACCTGATTATCGACGACGTTGTTACTACCGGTGCAACGATGCAATATGCCGCTCAGGTTCTCAAATCCGCCGGAGCGTCAACTGTCTGGGTTGCTACGATTAGTCGACAAGCTCTCGACTAACTGCATTCAATCTGTTAATATGGTCATCGACCACCTAGTACGGAGAGGTGCCCGAGTGGTTGAAGGGAACGGTCTTGAAAACCGTCGAGCCGGCAACGGTTCCGAGAGTTCGAATCTCTCTCTCTCCGCCAAGAAAAGCGACGTCCATACGGGCGTCTTTTTTCTTAGAGGATATAATAACCCCTCTGGTCAACCCCGTCATTTTTTGATACAATAATCCGAGCTGAGGGTTGTAATGTAATACAACGTGACGCAATAAGCCTAGGGCGTACCTAAACGGCCTCTGTGTGAAACAAAAATCATGTGATGGAAAAAATTCCACTGCATTGGATCACAAGAAGTTATCGAGATACGCGCTATACACCATACGGAGGGGTACCCAAGTGGCTTAAGGGGATGGTTTGCTAAATCATTAGTCCGGAGAGATCTGGAGCGGGAGTTCGAATCTCCCCTCCTCCGCCAGAATAGAAAACGCATGCGGCTGCATGCGTTTTCTATTTGTCTTAAATTATCAAATAAATACAGTTGCAGTATCCCTATCTGCACCGTTACGACCTAAAAGAGATATATATCCACATACCTCTTTTAGGTTATTTTTATCTATTATCCCCAACACTGCTCATGCTATACTGGTGGTATGCAACCAGAAAACCAATCTGGCGCCCCGGTTCCTCAGGTTCCTCAGGCACCACAACCCCCGTCGCCGCCTGTTCAGCCAGCGCAATATGTCTCGCCGCAGCCTGCTCCTGTAGCTTCTCCTGTGCAGCCGCAACAGCCAGTTATGCCGGCACCTGCATCGCAACCACAGGTTCAATATAATCCTTCACCGGTCCAGCCGCAGGCTACGCCGCAGTCAGCCCCTGTCTTTACGCAGCAACCTTCTGTTCAACAAGTACCAAATCCTCTACAGGTTCCGTCTGACGCGCCAGCAACTGCCCTTGCTGGTCAAACAGACGAGGCTAATTTGTATGATTCGGACGAAGAAGAATTCGAAGACGGCGAAATCGAAGAAATCGACCTCAGTCAGCCTGTATCATGGCAGGCAAAAGAATACATCCATCAAGAAAAAGGACCGACATGGTATATCGTCTTTGGCATCGTATTGGCTGTCTTTATGGCGGTGGCAATCTTCTTGATGCACTCTTTGTCATTCGCTCTTGTCCTTATTACAATTGCTGTTGTCATTGTTTTTCTTGCTAAGCGTCCACCCCGCGTGATGGAATATAGCCTTTCTAATGACGGGCTTCACATCGACAATACGCTGCATCGATACAGTGACTATCGGTCATTCGGCGTCATTCGTGACGGCGAAGAGTTCTCGATTATGCTAATTCCACGTCGACGATTTTACCCAGGTATTACCGTATACTTCCCCGAAGAAGCTGGCGAAGATATTGTTGACGTGCTTGGATCACGTTTGCCAATGCGTGATTTACACCTTGATCCAATCGACAAACTCGTTCGCAAGATCCGTCTATAGCTTGCATTAACAGATGTATTTATGATACAATTACCGTTGTTCGTGTCACGAAAGTGATACAATGTACCTTCTAGTTACACGAAAGCGAGGCCCTGCAATTTATTGTATGGTCACGCGTCTGCACCCGTAGCTCAGCTGGATAGAGCGTTGGCTTGCGGAGCCAAAGGTCATAGGTTCAAATCCTGTCGGGTGTACCAAGAAAACGAGACGATTTTTTAGATCGTCTCTTTTTCTTGTATAACGCTATTGCATACTATATACTGATCATACCTATGATAAAAACAAAAAATACTCCATCGCTGCGGCATGAAATAACAACTAACTTTGGTTACGGTGTGTTTGCGCTTGTACTATTATCGTTCCTATCCTCGACGGTCTTACCGATGGCATCTGCCTTTCAGAGCGTTAATGCACGTCACTTTAACATAGTGACTCTCGGTGTCGTATTTGCCACTGCATTATTCTTACCGGCGCTCGTCTCGTACTTCATTGGCGACAAAGTGACTCACTCAAACAAAAAGTCACTCCATCACTACAACGGAGTACTACTGGGCCTTACTGCCTATTGGATCGCCACGCTAGTTAGCTGGATAAACTTCAAAACGGTGTTCGGTATACGCGATGATTCCTATCCGGCATTAATTATTGTCACTAATATTCCGGCTGTTGTTTTTACGATTATCGTTATATCTATTCTTGCGGTATTCTTTGCAAAAAACCAAAAAAATAACGCTTCTATATTGCACTATTTCCCCTTCCAGCTGACCTTTATCATCGCTGTCATCGGAACTTTCGTAGCTCCTTATGTAGTGCTGGCTTCTGATTTCTCGTTCGACAGCATCATCTATCTACTGATTCCGATCATTGCTACTGCAACCGCCTACGCCGTACTCAAAAAACAAAAGCTAAGCCGATTATCTCGGATAGGTGATGCGCTCGTAGCTTTAAGTGTAGGATGGATCGCTATATGGCCGGGAAGCTCATTCTTAAGTTTCTTCCAGCTGCCCTACCAGATCATAAACATCGGTTCCTACATATTCGGGTTGGTTATATTTGCCGCGTATCTATATTTGAGAGTGCGCAAATCATAGTATAGAAACCGCTACGCGCCTTCTCTTTCGTACTGATGACTGCGATCGTCGTAGGTATCGTGCTGATGATACCGCTGTTCATACTGATAGTCGCTTTCCATATCGACCTGATTGATAGCATCTATAGTAACGATAGTGATCAAAAAGAGTGTAAATCCAATCATTAACAGCGTGCTAATAATACCGGTTACTAGTCCAGTAATGCTATATCCACGGTTTTCAGGATATTTCTTGAGCGCGATAATACCCATGATGATGGCCGGAATACCCAAAAACCATATAAATGTCGACAGAGACACTACCCCGAGTACCATCGCAATAAGCGGCACGCTCGTACTAGAATTTGTAGTTGCTCGCGGTGCCGGCACGGCTGGGATCGTAGGTTGTTTATCTGTTTTTGTCATACTCTTATTATACGGTACGCGCGCCTCGTTGTCGGTAGAATAGCCGGTGTAGACGTATAATGCATGCAACATGATCCTGCCCTGTATGATAAAATTATCCCTAGCGCATGGAGAGGTGTCCGAGTGGTTGAAGGTGCCGCTCTCGAAAAGCGGTGTGGACTAAACATCCACCGAGAGTTCGAATCTCTTCCTCTCCGCCATAGAAATACCCCGGTTGTGCGACCGGGGTATTTCTATGGGGATTTGCTAGAACATTGATCGTATATCGTCAAATTCTCGGCGCATTTCGCCCGGCTCTTGAGCTATTTCACCAATAAACGTGCGACTACTTGTTGGGCGGGTTATGACATCACGCAAAATACGGTACAAAATGACAAAACGCGGTGTGCCTATATGTTCAGCCACCTTGTCGATTCGTCGTATAAATGTAGCGACCGCTTTCTTTTGGCGCTGGTTCATAGTCGGGGTAAGCCGAGACAAAATTACCCATATGATCAGCCAAATCGTTACTGCGACCAGTAATATAAATGTCGGCACGATAGCGAGCAGCCACCACCAGCCGGTTGTTACGGCGCTGATCCACCCAATGAGTGCCAATATAACAATATAGGCCACGACGACAGCTGCTAATAGTGGCCATAGAAATCTTTTTGCGTACTGTGATGTGATTGCCCGAACGGCAAGAACTGTTTGATCCATAGTATAAGTATAATAAAATTCTGTTTATTATGCGACAGTCTTGATTTATCATAAAGATTATGCTATTATATATACATGCCTTCAGAGCAGAAACCTGTCACGCAGCAAAGTACATCCTACGAACAGCAATCAACTGTTCTTAGCGAAATCGCTGAACATAATAGCGGTGAGTATTTGTCACAGGTTCATAATCTGAAATCTCTTGGCGGTGAGGCCTTGCAATCCGCCGGGGTTGAAATCTCCCGCGACTCAGTACTCTATAAAAAGTTTGAGACAGACGGCTTTATCACTTCGCCGCCGCACCTGTTTGACATTCTTGATGATACGTCACGAACGAATCAGATAACTTCGGTCCGTTCGCTCGACAGGATGGGGCCCTACACCGAAAAAAGCTCGAATGAGACAATTACAGTATCTGAACATACGGCCGTTAACGAAATCGATGCCTTTTTACGCATTGCCGCCGAACTGTCGCCCGGTAGTCTAGAGGGTGATATTGCCGCACGAATGCGTGAATCAATGACTTTTATTGGCCAACACGAATACGCCGAGGCCTCTAAGGGTATTGCTACCTATTGGAAAGAATACCTTACCCATAATCAACAGGCGCAACTGGTTATATTGACGAGTGCTGGTCGAAACGGCGCAGCGATAAAAAGTGACCACTACATGCTCGATAACGTCCTGGCTCACTTCTCTGACGAAGACACCGAAACGTTCAAAGAGAGAATCTCGATTAACCCTGCTGCTATCGACAGCGACCCTGACGAGACAAAGATTGTGATGGTCGAAGACTGGATTATCGACGGCATTCAGCTTGGTGAGCAGTACAATGGATTCCTGCAGCAGTATGCCGGCTACGAAGACTCGATGGAAGTACAGCTACTCGTGGCGTCTGCTGAACAGATAGACGAAGGCATTATTAATCAGGGACTTGGGTATCTGAAGACCTACGACGCGCCGATTAAAGCCTATTACCAAACTGACTTCGACAACAAAGACCAGCCAATTACCGGTTTTCACTCGTCATCGGACCATCACTTTAATGACCAGATCATGTATATTGCAAAAAATCTCAATCTCCCTCAGCCGGCGGGAACAAATATCGTTCGGCCGTATCGTCAGCCTGATGCGCGTTTTGACAATGTTGCACGGTTTGCCCGGAGCGACGCGTAGTCCGCGTGCGGCACAATGATTGATTAGGTATACTAATACATATGCAAGACTCAATTTTTACCAAGATTATCAACGGCGAAATCCCTAGCCACAAGGTATACGAAGACGATTACACGATCGCAATTATGACAATTCAGCCCGTCCGCGAAGGACATGTACTCGTTATCCCTAAAAAGCAGGTTGATCAGTATATCGACCTCGATGACGAATACTACGAAGCGGTGTGGCGAACGGTCAAAAAAGTAGCCAAGAAAATCCGTGATGTCACCAAAAAACAGCGTGTTGGCATTGTCGTTGAAGGGGTTGATGTACCGCACTTTCATGTGCACCTTATTCCTTTTGATAACGGTGAAAGCCTCAAAGGCGGCGACGGTGAATTTGCTGATCAAGATGATTTAGCGAATATGGCCAAGAAGCTAACGTTGTAATGGCAATTCGTATCCTCGCTGTTGGTAAACGGCACGAATCATGGGTGAGCGAAGGTATAGAGCGCTATCAGAAGCGTCTAAAAAAGCCATTTGATATCGAATGGGTATTGTTGCCACATTCTGCCCGTAACGGCGACAGCGCTCGTCAGGAAGAGTCAGAGCGCATACTATCACGTATAAGTAGCGATGAGTTTGTAGTTCTGCTCGACGAACGAGGGAAACTGCTCGACTCCCCTGCCCTTTCGGCTGCCCTACTTGCGCCGCTAGAACGCTCACAGTCGGTGACGATGATTATCGGCGGCGCGTATGGTGTTGACGATTCAGTTCATGCCCAGGCTCAGCTAGTATGGTCACTATCACCCTTGGTATTCCCTCATCAGCTCGTGCGTCTTGTGCTTGCCGAACAGTTGTATCGTGCCCAAGAAATCGCGGTAGGCAATCCCTATCACCACAGCTAGTTGACAATTTAACACACTTATGCTAATATAGATTATGTAAACCAAAAAAATAAACAGAACGAACATGATGCATATAACAATTAGTCCATTAGTACAAAGATCGGCCATTGCACTTGCGTTAATAACTGCGCTTGGAATATTGGTGCATGAAACAAAAATCGATAAAGCCACGGCAATTAGTATTGCCATACCAGCTGCACTCGCAAGCATCACGGGTATTCCAAAACTCGCCGGCGAAGGCCATAACCATGTCGAGCGCGCCTCGATGGCTAACGCAGCGCGATATATGAACGGTGGTACTCCCCGTATTCAACCGCGTGACGACAACAAGAAATTTACGTTGCAAAAGAATGTTGTTAAGGGTGTTCATGCCTTTGACGGCTACTACATGCCACTTGGCGAACTGTAGATAGTAACGCTATATAAAAACCTACGCAGTATATGCGTAGGTTTTTATATATACGGACAGATATCGTTCGTTAGCTAATAACGTCGAGTTCTCGTGCCAAACGTTCGACAAGTTCCTGTGTATCAGCGAGTTGCTGACGGGTTTCGTCAACCAGGCGTTCAGGCGCTTTATCGATATAATTTGCATTACCCAGTCGCGATTCTAGGTTCTTGATGAACTGATGAGCTTCGGCTAAGCGTACTTCTTGGTTTGTCTGGTGTTCGTAGAGCGTCTCTTCGTCGACATCAAGCCAAGCTTCGCGGTTACTCGCGGCTAGACGCAGGCCTTTAGCTTGGTCGGCTTTGTTGACTGATTTTAGGCGCGCTAGGTGCTGAATAAGATCAGTATTTTCTTCGATCAGGGTATCTTCCTGGTACAGCAGGTCGTATTTTGCGTTGCCCGGAAGTTCGGAAACGATAAAGCGTGCCTCTTCGACAAGTGCCTGAAGCTGTTCGAACTGAGCGGCGGATATGTCGCTATACTCAATCGCCTCTGGCCATGGGCTCGAAATAAGCAGTTCATTGCGCCATCCCAGTGCTTGCCAGATTGTCTCGGTGACAAATGGGGCGAATGGATGCGCTAATCGTAGGACTGTATCAAGCACCCAAGCGAGCATCTGCGGATTGTCTTGTTTCTTACTGGCTTCGATATACCAGTCAGCGACATCGTCCCAGATTGCATGGTACATTGTCTCGCTAGCCTCGGCGAATCGATACTTCTCTATCTGGTCTGCAAGGTTTTTTGCAGTGGTGTCTAGTTGGCGTGCGATCCAATGATCAGCAATAGATACTGGTTCTGGCTGCTCTAGGACAAAGTCGTCACCTAATTTGCCTTCAATAAAGCGCGCGATATTCCATAATTTATTGCAGAAATTACGTCCAGAAATAACCTTATCTATGCTGAATGCTTGGTTTTGTCCTGCGCTACGGGCAGCGATAACCCCTATACGAAGCGCGTCAGAGCCGTGCTCTTCCAATACTTTTATTGGATTAACAACATTTCCCTTTGACTTGCTCATTTTCTGGCCTTTTTCGTCTAACACCAGCCCGTGTAGATACACGTCTTTGAACGGTGTTGATCCAGTCATGTACAGACCGAGCATAATCATGCGTGATACCCACGGGTAAAGGATGTCGTGACCGGTAGCAAGCACGCTTGTCGGATAGAACCGAGATAAATCGCCCTCAGACAGGTAGTCAGTAGTGATATACGGCCATTGACCGCTACTAAACCAGGTATCAAAGGTATCCTCTTCGCGTTTATATGTTGTACCATTTACATCGATTGTTTCTTGATCGACACGTGTATCAAATATCCAGTCATCTGGATCTACAGTGCTTTGGAACGCTGGAATAGGGATACCCCACGCGATTTGACGACTGATGTTCCAGTCTTTTAGGTTGTCGTAGTACTGAGTGACGGCTTTGCCCTTTGATGATGGTACAAATGTTACTTCGCCTGATTCGATAGCTTGTTTAGCTCTGTCAGCAAGAGGTCGTACTTTGATAAACCACTGGTCTTTGATGAGTGGCTGGATAGGCAGTCCACTTTTGTAGTCATACCCTACTGAATGTTCAATTGTTTCTTCACCGCGCAGTAATTGCTCGCGTTTTAGCGCCTCGAGGGTCTTTGTGCGAGCGATGTCGACGTCTAGGCGCATAAATTCTGGCGGCACATTTTGCATTTTACCGTCATAGCCAATAACTTGCAGACGTTCAAGGTCGTGGCGCTGCCCTACTTCAAAGTCATTAGGGTCGTGGGCAGGGGTGATTTTTACTGCACCTGTTCCAAATGAAGGATCGACATACTCGTCGGCAATAATAGGGATTTCGCGGTCAGTTAACGGCACGAGGACTTTTGTTCCAATAAGGTCTTTGTATCGTGGATCTTCGGGGTGAACAGCAATAGCGGTGTCACCAAACAATGTTTCTGGCCGGGTGGTAGCCACGATAACTTCTTTTATTCTGTCAAGACTTGGGTAGGCAATTTTCCACAGAGTGCCCTTCTCTGTCTTGTGATCGACTTCGATATCGGCATAGCTCGTCTGGTATGCAGTACTGTAGTTAACAATGCGCTCACCTCTGTAAATGAGGCCTTCATCCCACATTTTTTTAAATGTTCCGTAGACCGTATCTACTACCTTTTTGTCTAGTGTAAAGACGAGGTCGCCCCAGCTAGCGCTGACGCCAAGTGATCGAAGTTGTTTCTCCATATTGCCCCGTTGCTCGTCAACAAAGTTCCATACCTGTGCGTATAGTTCGCCCCGTGTATACTGCGTACGACTTTTACCTTGTTTTGCGAGTTCTTTCTCGTAGACAACCCATGTTTCAAATCCAGCATGATCTGCGCCTGGAATATAGATAGTATCCCTACCCCGCATACGGTAGTAGCGTACTAGGACGTCTTCGAGGTTGGCCATAAGGGCGTGACCCATATGTAGATTGCCATTGGCATTAGGTGGCGGCATGATAATACTATATGGCTCACCGTTGCCGGTTGGAGCAAAGGCGTTTGCGGTCTCCCACATCTGATAAATAGTAGATTCATACTCTGATGGACTGTATGTTTTAGCAAGTTTCATTGTTTAAATACGCTCTCAAGATAAATACATAATTTTTCACGTGAAACACAGGAGTAATAAAAGATTTTCATACAAAAACCTCACAGCTTACCCAAATACTGTCTCTCACGTTTTTGTTTCTACCTCTATTATACCATATCTACCGAGGGCCACGCTAGAGGTTTTGTCGTCTGTCGATAATTGCGTTGTATAATAGAAGGAATGATTTCTATACGCACATGTAACGACAAACAAGAATGGGACGATTACGTACTCGATAACGATGGACATCCCCTCCAGTTATGGGGATGGGGAAGTGTTAAATCCGCTCACGGATGGCAAGCGGATCGTGTGTTTGTTGTGAACGGCGAGACGGTCATCGGGGCCGCTCAGCTGCTTATAAAACCCCTCCCGTCGCTATTTAAAGGACTAGTCTATATTCCGCGTGGCCCCGTTGCCGTTATGCAGAATAGGCGAGTCGTCATGGATGCACTAGCTGATTACGCAAAGCGCACCTACAAGCCGGTCGCGATCACTATTGAACCCGATTGGACCGATATGCCAGCTGTCGATGGCTGGAAGAAGTCCCCTAATACGATTCTCATTCCACGGACACTTATTCTTGATCTGTCGAAATCAGAAGACGAATTACTCGCGGCAATGAATAAAAAGACCCGCCAGTATATTCGTAAATCAGAGGGTGATGGGGTAGAGGTTAAACGCGTCAAAGACACTGCTCAGCTAGAGGAATGTCTGACTATCTATAAACTAACGGCGGCACGGGCCGGGTTTGCTTTGCACGATGATCAGTACTACAAAGACATCTTTTATCAGTTAGGGGACTACTCGCCGCTGTTCGCCGCGTTTCATAATGGCGCTATTGTCGCATTCTTGTGGCCAGTTATTAGCGGATCGATTCTTTTCGAGTTATATGGCGGAATGAATGACGAAGGTCAACGTCTAAGGGCAAACTATACCCTGAAGTGGCACGCGATCCGTCAGGTAAAAGAGTGGGGGCTAGAATGGTACGACATGAACGGACTGCTCAATGACGGAGTAAGTACCTTTAAACAAAGCTTTGCTGATCACGAAGACATGCTCGTTGGGACGTACGACAAACAACTGTCACCTCTGTACGGAGCCTGGACAAAAGGACTTCCTGTTGCCAAAAAAGCCATCCGTAAGCTCAAAAGATAGCGACGAGAGACATTGACCAAATTTATTTTATATTGTATAATACTGTAGTCAGTTATTTTACAATTCGAGACTGAGCGAAGGGTGTCCAGTTATGTTGGGTTATGAAATAAAAGTATATTCTACGGGCGAAGTGATATACGAAGGTAATTTCGCCACGGGATTTGTGGGGCGAAGAGAAGACCTGCTTTATTCCGTCAAGCCGACACCGTTCAGTCGACTCGAAACAACACCAAGTGCCCTTGAGGATGTCGCCCTTGAGGTTATTTCTATGTCTGGATATCCGTCTATCTTACGGGTCCATGCAAAAGATCTACTATTTACCCTCGATGTGCCCAACGACGATATCGTGTATGTCGTCTTCATGAATCAAGACTGAGTGTTTTAAAACTGACGAGCGTTGGCGGGGTAGCCATGCGGCTACTTCACCAACGCAAGTTTAATAAGCCCAGGCGGTTTTTGTCATCGATAAACTTGGAATAACTTCAAGATCCAGAGGATCTACAGGGTCCTTTTTTTGTGCGTAAAAATAAGCAAGTGCACCTATCATTGCGGCATTGTCAGTACATAGCTGCATCGGGGCATATTCGATGTTGATTGGTAAACGCTGCGATAGTTCGCGGCGAAGTTCTTGGTTAGCGGCGACGCCACCGGCGATAACGACCGATGCAGGTGAATAATCACGAAAAGCGCGCTCTGCTTTGTCAACAAGTGTTTCAACGGCGATTCGCTGGAAGCTAGCGGCAAAATCAACGCGCTGAAGGTCGGTTACAAGCCCTGGAAGCTCATGCGAAGGGAAAGTAAAGTCAACGCCCACTTCACGCTGAACGGCCCTCAAAACGGCTGTTTTAAGCCCAGAGAAACTAAAGTTGTAAGGATTATCCAGCTTTGACTTTGGTAGTTGATAACGGCGTGCGTCACCTTCAAGCGCGGCTTTGGCAATTGAAGGGCCACCAGGATAGGGGAGTCCAATGATTTTAGCGACTTTATCACACGCCTCGCCAACAGCGTCATCTTGGGTTTGACCAAGGAGTTCATAATCGCCGTGGTCTTTGAATAACGCCAGCTGCGAATGACCGCCAGACACAATAAGCGCGAGCATAGGAAAAGCTGGTTGCGCAGAGGGCAGCGTCAGCGATGTATCGTTGGCTTCGGTGATAAAGTTGGCGTAGACATGTGCCTCGACGTGGTGAATAGGGTAGAGGGGTTTATTATGGATAACCGCTAGCGTGCGGGCCGCTAGTGTTCCGACAAGCAGCGAACCTATTAGTCCCGGTGCGTACGTGACGGCGATCGCATCGATATCGTCCCATGTTGCATCAGCTTCGGCGAGAGCCTGATTGATGACAGGGTTAATGACCTCGATGTGACTTCGGGCTGCGACCTCCGGGACGACACCACCGTACACGGCGTGAATATCAATCTGTGAATTAACGACATTACTAATAAGACGACGACCGTCTTCGACAACTGCGGCTGCCGTCTCGTCACAACTACTTTCGATGGCCAAGATTTTCATTACTACCACTGTATCATATTTTATTTATCAGGGGTGAGGATAACCGCTTCATGTGGTCGCAGCGTGCCGTCAAAATCAGCCTGCTGGCGGGTAGCAATTACGAGTCGCCCAGTGGCGCTATCAATTGGCACCGGCTGGTCAGAGAAGTTGATGATAATTGTATATACCTGCATGTCGCACGTACGGGTATAGGCAAGCACAGATGGATGAAGGTTGATAACCTTCATGGCGCCGTTTTGAAGCGCTGGAGTCGCGCGTCGTAGCCGTAAAAGCTGTCGATACAGATGTAGCAACGACCGGGGATTACTGCTATCAAGTGCGACATTATTAGTCGCATAATCGGCACTGACCGGAAGCCACGGCGCAGCGGTGCTAAATCCTGCATATTTGTCATCGGTCCACTGCATGGGGGTGCGCACGGGGTCACGACCAAATCCATGACCAGGATTGTTTACTTCGAATGGATCTTTGATCTGTTCGGTGGGAATAGGGACGTCGTGCATGCCGATTTCGTCACCGTAGTAAATAATTGGCGCACCGGGAAGTGTCAGTAGGAACAGGGCGGCGGCACGGGTGTTTTGTTTGCCGAATCGACTGGCTAGTCGCTGTCTGTCGTGATTGCCAAAACTATACACGGCCGTGTCACCGGGACGTAATTTTGGAACAAATGCGTTCAGTGAATCGCGAAACGCCGCTGGATCCCAGAGCAGGTGAATAGCTTCAAAATTAAAGGCGGCTGTGGCTTTTGGGTCTAATTCGCGGTAGAACGATAGGTAATGGGACTGATCGCCCGTTATGTCGGGGTATGATTCGACAATCATAAATCGATCATCAAAATCTTTGATTACCGCTTCGATATCGCGCAGATATTCGTATAGATGCGGCCCCATCGAACTGTAGGTGTGCAGGAGTGCTTTATAGGGGTTGGCGCCAATATAATTAGGGTCAGTAGGGTCATCGCGCAGCTGCTGATCTTTTGAGAGCCAATTTATTGCATCGACGCGCAGTCCATCGACTCCTAATTCCATCCAGTAGCGTACCGTATCGGCCATCGCCTGACGCACCTCGGGATTATCCCAGTTTAAATCAGGCTGTTTAGCAAGAAAACTATGCATATAGTACTGACCAGTTGCTTCGTCGAGTGTCCAGGCGGGTCCCCCAAAATGCGCCATCCAATTATTCGGCAGACTGCCATCGGGGTTGCTATCACGCCATACATACCAGTCACGCTTTGGGTCGGTGCGGCTACTGCGTGATTCTTTGAACCACGTATGTTCGTCGGAAGTGTGGTTCGGGACAAAATCAATAACGACTTTGATATCACGCTCATGCGCCTTGCCTAGGAGTACTTTAAAGTCATCGAGACTGCCGAATATTGGATCGATATCTTTATAATCGCTGATGTCGTAGCCAAAATCAGCCATTGGTGACGGATAAAAGGGTGAAATCCAGATAGCACCCACGCCGAGATCTTTTATGTAATCGAGTTTTGCGCTAATACCAGCGATGTCACCAACACCGTTATTGTCGCTATCATAAAAGCTACGGGGGTAGATCTGATATAAAACGGTATTGTTAATCCAGTGTGTCATGTACATATACTATCACTTAGTGTCACCGTTTAGCTCTTCGTCCGGCGAATAGTCTAGTTACTAGATAATAATATTGACCGTCAGAGTAGTAAGTACTACAATACAAATATCTGAGGGAGCATTATAACCTTTCTCGGGTGTTGTTTGGAGTGAGAATAGATATGCCAGAATGTTGCTCGTCTACGGGGGTGCTCGATAGACAGCTGATAAAAGTATAGCCTCGTTACCGTGCCTCTTGCCTTATCCAGATCCTAGGTCCTCTATCTGATGCATTGATAGGGGACTTTTTGGTAGCTATTGACTTATAAGCATAAGAAGTGTATAATATAGTTGTATAGTCTTCCATGATTATCAACCCCGAGGAGTGAAATGTTACTGCTGTTTTATGTCGGTTTCGGTATCTTCTGTTACGGCGTCTTTGTGGGTTTGGTGCTCCGTTTCTTCGTAAACGCCAAGAAAGCATCCGACGCTCAAGATCGCGCCTATGACGATGCGCTGGACGAAGAGATCAGAACACTGCTCAGTGGCAACGACTAACATCTGCCGCAGGCACCACCAGGGGGCCCTGATACCAATACGGTATCAGGGCATGTTTTAATTTTCAGGCAAAATTAGTGGTAAAATATAAGCATGAAGCAAAAACTTGTAAAGGGTGTAAGGAGAGTATTACCAAGCGGCGCCGTTCGTCAGGTTGAAGAGATCTATCGAAAAGGCCGCGTAAAAGTAGTAAGTGCTCGCTACGGTAATCCAGCTAGTGGATTAAAAGTAATTGCGGTAACCGGAACTAACGGCAAAACAACGACCGTTAATTACATCAACGAGATACTAAAAGAAGCCAAACATAAGACGGCTATGTTCTCGACAGCAGTTGTCGAGATCGATGGTAAACGCCAGCTAAATGACCTTAATATGACCGTCGCGGACACGGCGATTATGCAGCGATTCTTTCGTGATGCAAAACGGGCAAAGGTCGATTATGTCGTTCTAGAGATAACCAGTATCGCACTACATCAACATAAACTCGACGGCGTGCCGATACTTGCCGCAGTCATGACTAACTTGACTCAAGATCATCTTGACGCCCACAAAACGATGGACAATTACGCCGCGGCCAAAGCAAAGCTCTTCCGCCTAGAGCCTGAATTCATTATTCTTAACCGAGACGACGAATGGTTCGAGTACTTTAATCAATTCCCGGCTGGATCTCAAAAGATCACCTACGGCAAACATGAAGATGCCGAAGCAAAAATTGAGCATACAAAATTATACAAAAAAGGCAGCGAAGCTCGCATCGTCATTGATCATCAAACCAAACTTGACCTCGCGACGGCACTTCCCGGCGAGTTTAATATCTATAACATGACCGCCGCTGCTGCCGTTGCGTACGTACTAGGGGTGGCCGTCAACGATATTATTGAAGGCGTGGCAAACCTTGAGGGTGTTCCAGGACGATTTGAACGCGTTACTAATGGGTTAGGGTACGATGTCGTTGTTGACTATGCGCATACACCTGACGCGCTTGATAAACTCCTTGAGGCCGCTAAATCTATTACCAAAAACCGTGTTATTTTAGTGTTCGGCGCAACGGGTGACCGCGACAAGACGAAACGTCCAATTATGGGCGAAATCGCCGCTAAGCGGGCAGACCGAATCTTTTTAACGGACGAAGAGAGTTATAGTGAAGACCCTGCGGCTATCCGTAGACAAGTGCTTGATGGTATTGAGAGTGCTGGTGCTGGTGCAAAAGTGACCGAGATTGCTGATCGCGAAGAGGCGATCCGTAAGGCGCTTTCCGTTGCTACCAAAGGCGACACTGTCCTCGTAACAGGAATGGGCCACGAGCAGTTCAGAATCGTGAATAACGAGAGAATACCGTGGAATGATGCTGAAGTTATTCGTAAGATAGTAGGATAAGCGGACTTTCGGTAGTTAATCTATCTTAAATATGTTATAATATTTGTCATGTCATCTAGTAATTACGAAGCGCCACCTATGTCATTAGATGCAAACAGCACCGATGACTTACCGCTCGCTCGCTTCGTTCGTAATCTAGACACCTTTATCATCGATGGTCAAAAAAAGGACATCCTAAGACCGCACCAGCGCCGCGTTTTTGACGACGTGAGTCGCTTTCTGCACTCAGGCGGCACGCGCGGATTCATCGAAATGCCAACCGGGACCGGCAAGACGGTTTTGTTTGTTTCGATGGCCGAAGCGTTTAGTTATAATGATCCAAATCCGCCTCGGATTCTCGTCGTTACGCCCACACGTGACCTTGTACGACAGACAGAGGGCGGCCCTATGAACCAAAAAGGCTTCGCAGGGTTTGCACCCGACATGGAAGTCGGTACTTTTTATAGCGATACACACAAAAGTAATCGCGCTCAGAACGCGCAGGTAACCATTACGACCTACGCCTCGCTCCGGCTACTTGCAAATACATTCGTTAGTTACCGAGAAGATGGCAAAGTCAAAACCATCATAAAAAACAGAGTCAATGAAGAGTACGATATTGTGTTCTTTGACGAAGGGCATCGCGCACAAGGCGAGGGAACGCGCGAGATTATCGATTCGCTCGCCTCTGACAAAATGCTCATTGGCTTTACTGCCACGCCGGACTACAGTACCGAGCGAAAATTAGAATCGATTTTGCCGACGATGATCCACAAACTGGATATCGAAGAGTCGATCGAAATGAACATGCTTTCGCCTGTACTTCCGTTTGCCGTTATGGCGCCAAGCACGATTGAATATACCTTTGCTATCGGGTTTGGCTCTGACTACGAAAAGCAAAGTCTCAAAGGTCTTATTTACGATCAAAGTCGCAACGATATGATTGTCACAATGGCAGCAGAAGCGGTCGACAGAGGCCACACGCCCATTATTTCATGCATTCCCGGCGACAACATGTCACATCCACAGATTATTGTCGATGCGCTATCGCAGCGCACAACGACTGATTCATACGGAGTCACTGTCCCTATTCGAGCCGTTGCTATCACGAGCAAAATGTCCGGAAAGGCGCGACAAGATATCTACGAAGAACTAGAAGCGGGCAGAGTGCACGCGCTTGCCTATATCGACGTTCTCAACGAAGGCTGGGATAGTCAGGCAGCAAATGTTCTTATTAACGCTCGTCCGACGCGCTCTTTGCTTGCAGCGCGGCAACGGGTAGGGCGTATTTTGCGACCAAAGGTAGATGGTCGCCCCGCCCTTGCCATCGATATTATCGACTCTATCAGTTCCCAGACGACACCTCCTGCAACAATTGCCGATGCGCTTAAACGCGTCTCTTTGCGTAGTGGCGAGTCGGTTGGCCAGATGGCTGAAGATTTTGTTGTCCCCATGAGCGAACTAATCGAACAGTTAACAAGTAAATACGGTGCTATCAAAACGTTAACAAATGAACATACTCGCTTCATGGAAGAAATGGCTCAGATGCCAATCGTAAAACGTGGTGTCGTAAAGATAGAGAACAAAGGCAAAGTAACAACCTACGCAACGCCGCAGCGACTATATAAACGATTGAATGTGGACGGGTTCTTTATTCAAGAATTAAAACGGATGGGTGTCGAACCACACCATGCGCGAATTGGGGCTTTGCCTGTAGAGACGTTTGAAGAGACGACGATTACCGACATACTCAAAGATCTCCCGACTGCACCAGCTCGAGGCCATTATTATGTTGCCGACGGTGTTCATTATGTCGTTATCGAAGATATCATCACTATTTTACAGAATAATCATGGTATCGAGATGGTCACCGCAGAAGATATTATTGCAACGCTCGAACAGAACGATACGCCAACAACCGAATTACGATTCGGTAAATACCAGTGGGCTCAGACGCATGCAGGCGTCAAACTCTACAAACAGCGCTTACTTGTCAGTCGATCTGTGGCTCAGTCGATCGTTGCGCAGTTTCGGCAAGAACGCGGTACTAATACCAGCTCTCATGATGACGTCGCCACCATAAACGCTTAACTAATTTTTCACCGAAACTTTTCCAGATATCGTACTTTACAGGTGAGATTATAATATCGTAGGCGCCAACGTAATCAGTCACTGTTTTATTAAAGCTGGTTTTAAATCTCCCAATGCCATAGTGGGGATGGGTAGTGTCGTGTATCTGTTCGCTAGGAGGTGCGCCGCAAAGGTCATGTAGCTTTGATCCGCGTTCTTTTGCCCAAGTAATAACTTCCCACTGCAGTAAATGACTGGCTCCATAGGCGGTTCGTTTCCGAACACTCGCCCCGTCTTTGTAGGTGCTTTTTTCGCCGTAAACGAGTGCGAACGCCCCGGCGACAATAGCCCCGTCAAAGTACGCAAAAAACAGCTGACCTGTACCTTTGTCGGCATAGCGCTGCCAGAATGCACGGTAGTATTCGTAAGGGCGAATGACAAATGACCCTGCAGCAGTGTCTTTTAGTAGTTCATAGAACTCTGCACAGTTTGCTTCGGTTGTGTCGACTCTTTTAATCGTTACACCGTCACGTTCAGCCCGCTTGATAGCATGCCGCCCCTTTTGGTTAAGGCTGGCCATGACCGTATCGAGGTTATCCGAGATATCCACAAGTACTGTGGAAAAGTTAGGCTGGATGGGGGATACAGGGGATAACCCAATTTTTGCTAGATCCCAATGGGTTGTTTTGTTCTTGATTAGTTCTGGCTCAATCTTAACGGCAAACACTTCATTCTTTTTTGCGAATGGCTTTATTCTGGCCGTGAATTCCACGACAGATTCAGGATTTGTAACCCCTGGTCCTTTTGGCGCGTACCATAACTTACCTAGCCCAAATACGTGTTTTTCAAGAATGGTAATCGCCAGGTCGTCACTAATAATGTGCCGCGTCGTCCAGTTGCCAAATTCTTTTTGAGTCGCAAATTCGCTCCCCTGAAAAACATTGCCGCCGTCAGGGTTTGCAAGAATAAGGTCGTTCCATTTTGTGATTTCTTCATCAGTTGCAAAACGCGTAGTCATGTCCCGTATTGTACAGGAATTTTTAGGGCGTGGCTATGAACCGTATCTGTCGGCGTGATATGATAGTAGTTATGAGTAATATATTTTCCAGTACTGATATCCGCGGCCGATTAGACGATTCGTTAACACCAGAATACGCATGGAATGTTGGCAAGGCGCTATCTGATTGGCTGCCCGAAGAAGGTGCAATAGTAGTAGTGGGAAGCCAAACGTCAGAACATAAAATTGTCCACGCATTAGTCGAAGGTATTCTGTTGCAGGGTCGGGCGGTTATAGACGGTGGTCTTGGCGACGAGCACATGCTAAACCAGCTGATCGTTGACTACAAACCCGCAGGCAGTGCTTTTGTCGGGCACGACACGCTACAAAGCCTAGAGTTTCTTCAGTTATACCAAGAAAACGGAATGGCAATCACTAGCGACACGGGTCTTAGTGAGATCGCAGAACTTGTTAACGCGGGTAATTTTGTTCCAGCTCCGATTAAAGGCGAACGCGCCGCCGCATAAATGAAAACGCCCCGAAAATCGGGGCGGCTCAGTCGGGAAGGGTGAGAACGGGAACATTTAGTTCAACTTGGATTCGAATTGTACCGGGGTACTCATCTGAGCGTCCTATGCAGGTCATCAGCTCATTTATCGTGTAGAGGTGATGGGGGTAGAAATGTATTTCTTTCTCTTCTCCGTCCTGTCGGTAGGTGATTTCACAGCTTTTTCCGTGCAGTTGTGCAAGGACTAAGCTGGGGAAAAGCTCCTCTGGGTTTGCCATGATTTCGCATTCCATTGCGTCCTCTTTCTCGAGTGGGCTATGCTATTATAGCATATCACAATAGATAAATCAAGCGTTAGCTGGTTGGTACTGCGTCAATCGCTGCTTCGACTTGGGGGATGACTCTGGCAATTGCCGCTTCTGTGGGGCGCCACGGTGAAGATTGTAAGAAGTCGTCTCGCTTAAAGCCCGACCAGAGCGTTAGCTTGGTGGCAGGTACCGACATACCAAATCGTTCTTGGTACATACGTTCACGCTTTTCTTTTGACATGCTCGCGTTAGTGGGAGAGCTTTTAACGTCTATATCAATCAGAGTATTGTCATCTCGTCGCACACGGCAATCTACTCCGTCTAGATCATCTGCAAAAGTGGTCTCTTCAACGTCATATTTAAGACGAAATATAACCGATTCAAAAGCGAGTTCGTGACGCATTCCACCTAATCTTGTTATAACATCTTCGTTCAGCACTGAAACTGTTTCATTGTCGTACCCGTACGTCAGTGCAGCGTCATTAATATAGGTTTGCAGTTCTTCGGGGGTGATGCGTGGATCGGTGTCGATAACCTCTTTTAGGGTGGCGTTAAATGCGACACGTTTTAGTTTCAATTGAGTATATTCTTCAGAGGACATAAATTTGCTATTGGCTGTATTCATGTCGATCGTATCGACATAATCGGGAAGGGAAGTATAGATACGCGCCACATTCTTTTCCAGGTAGTTCGCGCTCGGTTCTTCTAGCAATATGGACGCAGCATCTTGAATGTCCTCGCGTTCAAGCGAGTGACTATCAGTTCCCGCATGGGCTAGTTCAAGGATGTTAGTTGTCGCAGAATCATACGCAACCTGTTTGTCGCGACTATATCGCGCCTCTATGTCATTGGTAACTGCACGTAATCCTATTCGTTTTTGGGTTTCGGCCTGCCGAGATCGAAACTCCTCAATTTTATTGAGGTGATTTTCGTGTTGATTACGATTTTTCTGCATTGTCTGTAGAGTTCTATTGTCAAATCCGGCCATTTTTTGCTTTCTGTTTGTTTTGTTTTAAGCTAAATTTACTATAGCATAGTTCTTACGTATAGTCAATATTGGATAGGGTATTTATATCAAATAGGTCGCCAATGTAAAAGGTTTATTAGCAATCGTGCCTTGCAGGTGCTAATATTTTTCGCTACAATCAGGCACGATGAACCAGCCGCCGACCAGGCGGGGCATGAGCATTGGTCGAATTACTATAAAAGCCTATTTACGAAGGAGGACATGTAAGAATGGACCAGCAAAATTTTGACACAATGCTAAGCTTTGTAAAGCAGTATCATGTGGGGCAAGTGCGTAATAAATCGCGCCAGACACCATATTGGCAGCACTGTTACAGCGTGGGTATGATACTACGCACTACACTTGAGCAGGTGGGTGCGACAAATTACGATGATATAGTTCTCGCCGGGCTCGGACATGACCTATACGAAGACACGAAAGTGACGCGTAGTGAAGTAACTGAAACATTTGGCGAGGTGGTCGATAGCTTGATTTTTTGCCTGACAAACGAAAAGGGTGATCATGACCGCGCAGACTATATGCACAAGATTGCCCATTCTCCTGAGTCTGCGGTGCTCATTAAGCTCGCTGACATGACAGAGAATATGCAGAGCGTTCTTTATAATATCGATAGCCTTGGTGTTGATTGGCTGGAAGACTTCTTTATGCCAATTATGGACGATTCAGTATATGTTGTTCGAGCATACCAATTTAAAGAGTATGCCGACGCAGCGGCGCATCTAAAGAATGCAATTGCGATTTGCTACGAACAGCTGAAGTACGTTCAGGCGGAAGGAAGGGCGTGGTAACATGCTATTGGAACGAGCCTAGCAGTTGCACATACTGAGTCTGTTGCGACCGATACTCACGCGACAGTGGACGATATACGCAGTACAATCCGCGAACTAACTAGTTACGGCGGGACGCGCGAAGATTATATCGATAATTTAGTTGAGTATGCTCATGATAATCATAAGGTGTTACGTGATGTGCAGTTCGGTCTGCTTGCATCGGACGAAGTGAGGATTTTATACCTTGATAAGGGTGAGGTTTACATATTGACATAAATAGTATATACGTATTGACAAAAACATAGATATAATGTATAATGCACCGTACAAGTACCTAGACAATTCAGTTACGTAACATTTGCTCTCGAAAGGGGCTCGTATGTTCAACACTGTTGCTTCTGCCATGAACACCGCGGTATCGAACACGCAGGGTTTCGCACCCGAAAAGTTCCAGCCATTGCTGGAAATCCTTCCGCCGGAAAAGGCGAAGGACGCACGCCGAGATCGCTACGCGCAGACATTCCGGTCGCAGGATCACGGTCAGCGCAATTGGGTAGCTCGTGAGCGGTACAGCAACTCCCGGCACGGCTACGCAAGTGAAGTGCAGCGAGCAGTGGATGCTCGTGCCGATCAAGCTGACCTGCAAGACGAGATTTCAAGCGGTCTCGACGATTACTTCGAAGTCAGGTCCAACGCTGATCGTAGGCGCAGGGACCACGACAATTGTGTAATCCTCTGCGCGAACAAGGTCCCCGTGACCTGGAGCGAGCTAAATCTCGATCCCGCGGAAATCGATCGTCAGATCGAAGAAGCTTGGGCCGAGAGGGAGTTCGATTACCTGGAGCTGGATTGCCAGCTCTACGAGGCATGGGATGATTTCCTCTTCGACAGCGATTATGGCGGGGATTTCTACGCTGACGTCGCCTAGTTCATCCGGCAACTGTACGTACTGAAAGGAGCTTGTCATAGCCACCTGGAACTTCCAGGTGGCTCTTTCTTTTGTGCGCAGTAGTTAGCACTCGTGCCTTGCAAGTGCTAATATTTTTCGCTACAATTAAGCATACAAACTAATCAATATATTAGACGGAGGAATCACATGAGTACACCAATCAAACCGCTCGCAGACCGCGTGGTTGCCGTACGACAAGAACCACAAACCAAAACGGCTAGTGGGATTTACCTTCCTGATTCGGCGAAAGAAAAACCAGCTTTTGCGGTTGTCGAAGCAGTTGGTCCAGATGTTAAAGGTATCAAAGTGGGCGACAAAATTGTTCACAAAGATTATTCAGCAACCGAACTAAAAATTGACGGCAAAGAATATCTGATCGTAAAAGAAGAAGACGTTCTCGCGACAGTTTAATCGATGGGCCTGTTTTTATCGACAACATTATCAATAGCTTTAAGTTTATTCGTGATCGGCGCAGTGGTTCGTGCATACATTATACTTCCACGCAGAATCAGCACTCTAGAGAAGCGAATAGGTAAACTTGAGAACAAGAAAGAGGAGAAATAATTATGGCTAAAAAAGTATTTTATGATGACGACGCACGCGAACGTGTACTCGGGGGAGCAAAAGCTCTTTACGATGCCGTAAAGGTAACCTACGGACCAAAAGGTCGCAACGTAGTTATTGCCAAAGGTTACGGCGGTCCAACAGTTACTCACGACGGTGTGACCGTTGCCGAAGCTGTTGACCTGCCTGAAAACGACGACGAAACATTAGGGTATAAAGTTGGCGCCGAGTTAATCAAGCAAGCGGCGAGCAAGCTCAATAAGGTAGCGGGTGACGGTACGACGACCGTAACGGTGCTTACGTACAACATCCTCAAAGAGGCAAATCGCCTGATTGCCGCAGGTCACAACCCTCAGGAACTTCGTAAAGGCATCGAAAGTGCCGGAGCGGATATTATCAAACAACTCGACGCACTCGCCGAAAGTATCGAAGGTAAAAAAGAGCGGGTTGCAGAAGTCGCTACTATTTCTGCCGGCTCAGAAGAAATCGGTAAACTCATCGCTGATGTCATCGCAAAAGTTGGCAAAGAAGGTGTTGTTACCGTCGAAGCAGGCCAAGGGCTTGAACTTGAAGCAGAGGTGGTTGAAGGATTCAGTCTTGATCGTGGTTGGGTGAGTCCATTCTTTGTCACCGATGCCGGTCGTCAAGAAGCAATCTATGAAAAACCTGCAGTTGTCATTACTGATAAAAAAGTATCAAGCGTCCAGGACTTCCTACCGATCATCGAAAAACTGGCTCAGGCTGGTAAAAAAGACGTGGTTCTATTCGCCGACGAAGTTGAAGGTGAAGTACTGAGCATCCTAGTGCTTAACAAACTCAAGGGTGTCCTTAATACCGTTGCGGTAAAAGCGCCAGCATTTGGCGACCGCCGCAAGGAAGTATTCCAGGATATCGCAACCCTCACGGGGAGTGTTGTTATCTCCGAAGACCAAGGTTTAACGTTCGAGAACGTCGGTCTAGAAGTTGTTGGTAGCGCCCGTAAAGTAATCGTCGGTAAAGACAACACGACAATTATCGAAGGCGCAGGCAAGGCGGGTGACATTAAAGACCGTATTACGCAGATTATTGCCCAGGCTGACAACGCCAGTAGCGAATACGACAAAGAGCAGTACGAAAAACGTGCTGCAGCCCTTAGCGGTAAAGTCGCTGTCATCAAAGTTGGTGGCGCAACCGAGACAGAGATTGATGAAAAGAAATTCCGCGTTGATGATGCGGTTGCAGCAACAAAAGCTGCGCTTGCTGAAGGTATCGTTGCCGGTGGTGGTGTGACGCTGGTTAACTTAGCGGCAACCATCAACACTGATGGGGCAGACAGTATTAGTGCTGGTCGCAAGATCCTTAAAAACGCACTGCGCGTACCGTTCCTACAGATTATGAACAACGCAGGTCTCAATAGTGAAGCGCTCCTTGCACAAGTAGAATCAGGCAAGGTTGGGTTTGGTATCGACGTAAACAGTCCTGAAAAGGGCCTTATCGACGTCAAGAAGGCCGGTGTTATTGATCCTGTGAAAGTAACCAAAGAAGCGGTGCAAAACGCCGTATCTATCGCCTCAACAGCGGCAACGATGGGCGCACTTGTCGTAGATATCCCAGAACCAGAAGCTCCAGCTTCAATGGGTGGCGGCGGTATGCCTGGTGGTATGGGCTTCTAGTCCACTACTCTTCATTATTCAAAATAGCCTCGTATTAGAGGCTATTTTTGATATTAAGTACATAAAGTTGTATACAGTATTGACAATCTATAGTGTTTGTGCTAATATTAATACATAGCCCAATAAGCAAAAACGCAAAAAAACAAAAAGGAAAAACCATGTCGGAAAAACCATCCACAACCACTCGAAGTGGTATTGATAAAAATACCCTAGTTCCAGAGTCAGATGCAAATAACAGTCAGTCAGAAGCGGAGAAAAAATCACTTCTTGTAAGAGTTGGTAATGTCAAATTTGATCTACCCGAAGACCGCCGTCGTGCAGTTGCATCTATTTACGGTGCAGAAAAAGTGAATGGTATGAGCGACGAAATGCTCCAAGGCTTCATTAATGATGCCGTTATCGATAGTGGTCTTTCGAATAGTACTGCTAACTCCGACAAAACAGCAGCAGGCAATACCTCGCATGCTGCGGGCAAAGAAGATGGACTAAGTGTCGCTGAACTCACTGCAAAACTAGCTAGTGAACGAATCGAAACTGCGCCACACGATCGACCAGTTGTAGCGTATGAAAATGGTGTCATGACAAACGTTCCTGCGGTTGAAACGCAACTGGCCGGTACACAAGAAGTCCAGGCAGCGGAAAACTCACACGAAGACGAAAATTCCGAAGAAGACGCCAAGCCAGTCAAAAAAGGATTACGCAAGTGGGCGAAACTCGCCTTAGGCATGCCTGGGTCAATGATTTTGCAAGGATGGATGAAGCTTGGTGACCGCCAAAATAAAATGCAGAAGAAATACGAAAATCTTACTGACGAAGAGCGATCAAAATGGAATATTCGTACGACACTTGGTGCTGCTGCAATTGGAGTCGCCCTTAACTTTTCAAAACTCGAACATCTTGCCGCTGGCGGATTTGCTGGCATCGGTGATACGTTTAATGATCACTCGAACGGAGCAAATGCAGACGAATTAAAGCCTCGTGCCGAAAGTGGTATTGATATCAAACTAATGAATGATGAGCATGAGCTGATTATGAGTGGTGCCAACCCCGCCGAGGCAGCAGGTAAACTTGACCCATATAACTTCGGGCCTCCACTAACCGTTGGCGCAAACGAGCAGCTCGATGCAGGTAAATTTGCCGGCTATAACGAACTTGTCACTAATCGATTCCCAAATAATGGTCACGAATTTGCAAGCTACCTTGCGAACTCAAAAATAGACGGCGTGCCAAACCCAACCGACTCAGATGCTATCAATAAATTCGGTGAGATGCTTGAAAACGATCACAAAATGTATGCAGAATATCTCGATAAAATGAACGGTAAGCTTGAAGGAGCGAAGTTCTCTGAGCGTGAAATCGTGAATGCATCATACTCATCATACGAAATTGACCCTGTAACTGGTGAAGTACATTTAAACCCGAATGTAACTGACACGACAAAGGTAATTACTGTAACATTCGAAGACGGTACCGTATGGGAAGTATGTGTAAACTGTGGTCAGCTAAAGATGCCCGGTGAGCAGCTAGCCGCCGAGGTTGCTACAGTCCAATACAATATACCGGTACAACGAAACTACACAGAAAATCTTCCAACAGGCGGCGCTAACTTTACCCCAGAACCAGTAATCCCTGAAGTTACGCCCGCACCTCCAAATACACCTACGCCCACACCTCCGAATACGCCTCCTGTGGTGCCACCTTCAGTCCCTACGCCCACACCTCCGAATACGCCTCCTCCAACCGAACCTCCATACGTTCCTCCTGTATTGCCTCCTGCCGAAGGCGGAAAAGTATGGGACGGCCACGTTGCGATGCCCGACGGTATTGATGCACTGAAAAATAAGTTTATCGAATGGACCCAAGAATCTGACAACAATACGGACAGTCCAAACCTTACGGGCGGCGTTACTCCAGGTAGTGAAGAAACAAGCTATAACAGTGACGGCGCAGCAGCCAATACAGCACCACAAGTAGCAACACCAGAAGCTGGAGCAGGTACGAGTCGAACCGAAGCTGACGCTGCCGCTCAGCAACAAACTGAACAGGCCGTTGCCCAACAGCAAACAGCTAATGAGCAAGCAGAGGCTACTAAATCACAGATGAACGAACCTGGCGCAGTTGATCAAGCAGTAAAAGATATACAAACTCAAATCGGTCCTGACGGACGACCTAACTAATAATCGGATATAAGGAACAAAGTCATGAAAACAACCATCCACCACATTCTCTCAACAGCAAAAAAATATAATGCTCAGTTCATAATCGCCGGAGTAGTCGTATCAGTCTTTACTGCCGCAACTGCGTTCGCAAGCGGCCCTGTCCGAACAACCTATACTAGTGCAAATCCAGCCGATCATGTTGTCTTTAACTCTATCACCGACAACCCTAAGCACGGTGACGAGCGTAACTCGGTTCTGATCCGCGAAGCAGGCGTCGGTACGTATGTAAACGATATGAAACTTCAGCCAGGTAAAGAATACGAAGTGTACTCGTATTACCACAACAACGCAAAGACAAGTCTTAACACCGGCGCCGGAACGGGTATCGCAAAAAACGTTCGAATGAGTGCACAGCTGCCATCTGTCGTAAAGCCAGGTGAACGCGGTATCGTTAGTACGTCTATCACTGCTGATAACGCCAACCCACAGAAAGTCTGGGACGAAGCCTATATCACCACCGATAGTACGGTATCACTCCGCTATGTTCCTGCATCAGCACGGATCCATAGCTCTGGCGCGATCAATAACATGACACTTTCTGATTCACTATTTAGTACAGACGGAACGTTCCTTGGCTATTCAGCCTTGAACGGAATCGTCCCAGGATGTGCAGATTATGCCGGATATGTTATCTATAAAGTAAAAGTTGATCAGCCCGGATTTGATCTGAAAAAAGAAGTAGCCAACGGTGGTCAGAATAACTGGGCAAAAACGGTTAACGCCGAACCAGGTTCAACTGTCGATTACAAAATCACTTATAAAAATAACGGTACAACTGATCAGAATAACGTAACCATCAAAGATGTTCTCCCTGCTGGTCAGACCTACGTTGCAGGTAGTACTAAACTAACGAACAACGCTAATCCAAATGGACTAAAAGTAGGCGACAACGTCGTAACGAGCGGAATCAACATTGGTAATTACGGTGCGGGTGCGGCAGGTACGGTAACCTTTAGCGCAAAAGTGCCTGGTAAAGAAGCAGCTACCTGTGAACAGGCAACGATGACAAATACTGCGTCTGCGATTACCGGAAATGGTACAAAGAGCGATACGGCTACCGTAGTATTACCAAAAGAAGGTTGTGACGTTCCCGAAGCGCTTCCTACAACTGGTCCTGTCGAAGCTATCGCTGCTATGATCGGCCTGGCTGCAGTCACTATCGGAACAGTATATTACTTCAAAAGCCGTCGTGAACTAAAAGAAATGCTCTATGCTGTACAGTCACATACAACAACAACTGGTTCTACCGACACATCAAGCACGATCGATAGTCACCATACAGATAAGACATCTGATAAAAAATAATCACTCTGTAGAGTAAAAAATAACCCTCCATTATACGGAGGGTTATTTTATTGGTACAAGGGCTAGTGATTAAGCTTTTTCTTGAGCAGAAAGAAAGTCAATTTCTTTGATGACGTCAAGCAGTGCCTGTGCGCGGCGAGCTTCATCTGGGATTTCTTTGGCTGCTTCGTGAGCAGGGGCGATAAGTGTTGTATCGTCTGTTGAGCGAAGAAGGAGTAAGTAGGTATCGAACTTTTCTTCTGGTGGTACATTAAGTTTGTCGACAAGAGGACGTAGTTCGTTGAGGGCGTCTTTCTTGATGCTATCAAGCTGAGGATCCGAAGACGGTGCAGCTGAAGGGTTGATCGGGGTAGGGAGCGATGTTGTCGCAACTGGTTCCGCTGGGGCGTATGCGGATACTGGACTAACGACAGGAGTTACCGCTGCTGCTGGTTCGCCAAATGGTGAGCCAATAACAGCGCCACTTGGTGCCTGCGTTTCTTCGAAATTTATTCCTGTGTCGGTGCTACCATTTACTGGTGCGTCTACTGTAATGCCAGCAAGTGCGTTTGCAAGCTCTTGGTCGTCATCTGCGTCCCGTTTTAGTTCGTTTGTCATGCCCACCTCTAGATAAAATATACTTATGCTTTGTTATTAAAAAGTGTATCATAGTAACAGACATGAAAACAAGCGGGTGGAGACAAAATGCTGGACGATAACAATGTATTACGACAACGTGACCCTCATGGGGCACTGGCTGTAGCGGGCGATCAATGGAAACAAGTTCAGTTTCAAGCAGCAATTCAAGACGCCGCGCACGACGGCCGACCGTTAACGCGAGTTGTTTTTGCCGGCATGGGTGGATCAGCGCTCGCGGCGCAACTTGTTAAAGATTGGCTCGGTGCATCAATTAAAGTGCCGTTTGAAGTAGTGCGAACGTACGACCTGCCTGGGTACGTAGACGACTACACACTCGTGATCGCCAGTAGCTATTCTGGCAACACCGAAGAGACATTGAGCTGTCTGCAGCAAGCGCGCGACAAATCTGCCCAAGTGGCGGTAATCGCCAGCGGAGGCAAGTTAACGGATGTAGCAAAGCATCAGTCAATTGCTCACGTCGTACTACCAGAGGGTGTTCAGCCGCGAATGGCTGTTTTGTATAACCTCCGGGCTGCGGCCGCGTTACTCGTCAGTTTTGGGATTATTCCAACATCGGCCCTCGAAGAAATTGCCTATACGGCTGATTTTTTGCGTGAACAATCTGCCGCATGGAACGCATCTGTTACGACTGATAAAAATGAGGCTAAGCAACTAGCGTTATTAGCAGTCGGCAAGACACCCGTTATTTACGGCGGTCCGCTCACAGGTGCTTTGGCATACAAATGGAAGATAAGTTGGAACGAGAACGCCAAGAATGTGGCGTTTTGGAATCAATATCCAGAATTTAATCATAATGAGTTTTTAGGCTGGACGTCACATCCTGTTGAAAAGCCGTTTGTTATTTTTGATCTGATCAGCCATTTAGAACATCCGCAAATTTTGCGCAGATTCGAAATATCTGATCGATTATTAAGTGGACAACGACCAAAATCTCACGTTATTCATTTAAAGGGCGATACGTTATTGCAGCAACTTTTATGGGGCAGTATTTTGGCTGATTATGTCAGTATTTATGTGGCGATCCTTAACGGAGTTGATCCCGTTCCAGTTGCCCTTATTGAAAGACTAAAAGCAGAACTTAGTTAACAGTTTGATTCGGGAGTGGTGGTACCGTGAAGGTACCACCACTCCCAGTCAGGCTACGAAGATACGCCTACGTGAACGCTGTCGAGCAGTTTCGCCAACTCATCGAATCGCCGAGGATTTTTGATATCTTCTTGACGATCGAATTCGATGTGCCCACATCCCTTGCCATCGCTGATGACTCGGGTTTCATTCCATATTATCGTCACCTCATCGAGCTCGAAATAGAGTCGATAGTGGCTCACGATCTTTTTCGCCCCGAAAATGGGGGTGGGCTGGCGATCTGTCGTGATGACAATAGTCGCCACGCTCTCGTCAAGCGACCATGTCCACATATGAACGTGCTGGGTTGCTGTTGCGGTTGGCGATGGGATCCCGCACCCATTCCAGTCAGACTCGTCGAGTACTGGCTGGGGCAACTCAATCGTGTTGGTGTGATGAAAGTAGGAAGGAGCGCTTTCTTTTTGTAGGGCTTTGATTACGGATGACAGATCCTCGTTATTCACGCATGTCTCAATTCGTTGCCGACTTGTTTGCAGACGGGTGTGCTGCGGATACTACTATATAATATAGATAAACTATAATCAACTTTAATGATACTGGCGAAGTGCTTCTATCGGATCTTTGCGTGCAGCACGGATTGCCGGATAAAGACCGAACAACGTTCCGATAATAACCGACGCCCCAAGGGCGATGACAGCGATATGCCAACTGAATAATGGATCAAAAGTAAGAAGGCTCCGGCTGAGGATGAACCCGAGCAGGTAGCCGGCTCCGTAGCCGATGATTCCGCCACCAACGCTCATGGCAAGTGATTCGATAAGGAACTGCGCGACGATATGGCCATTGCTTGCGCCAAGCGCTTTACGAATACCGATTTCGCGGTTACGTTCAGCGACGCTCACCAGCATGATATTCATTATGCCAATGCCTCCAACGAAAAGTGAGATTGTCGCGACAATCGTCATCGTTGCGGCTACAGCGTAAAAGAACTGACTGGTCGGTTGGGATAGTTCGCTCCCCGACAGTACGGATATATCTTTTTCGCCGTTATGATTGGCGGTGATGGCTTTTTTGATGCCCGTGACGACACCTTGGAGTTGATTAGCATCGGTCGCTTTTACGTTAATTTGCTGTAATTGCACAACGCCCTGATTGAATGATTTTCCACTCTCTAGGTTGATGATGGCAGTGTGGTCAAAATCAACATTGTTGTAGTTGATAGGACGATCGACAGGCTTTAATATGCCAATGACCGTGAAGGTTTTGTCTCTGATCTTGAATAATTTTCCAATCGACTGGTCGGTGCCGAATAAATCAACGGACAGCTGCGATCCAATGACGGCGGTATCTTGATTGGTCCGGGCATCGATAAACTGACCGTCCCGAATAGGGAAATTAGTAATCTCTAACAAATCTGGCGTTGTTGCGATAACCGACGTATTAGTTGGGCTGCTATCTTTAGCGTGCACACTGCCGGTGATTTTCATAATTGGGGCGACGGCCTGAGTATTTGGTAATGCGCGAATCGAATCTATGTCGGCTTCAATTAAACTACTCGTTGCGTACGCGTTAGTCATCGGTGACGTAAGGTCGTCCATACGAACTGGTGTGTCGTTATTGCCGGGCCGAATGATGGCGATATTCCCGCCTAGTTCGTCAACTTGGTCGGTGATGACTTTTGTGGCACCCGCGCTAAGCGACAAGATAAGAGTAATACTGGCTACGCCAATCGTCACTCCGAGCATCGTTAGGTTGGTACGTGTACGATTACTCCGAAGTGATTCGAGGGCGTTTGCAATGTGATTGGCGATTAATAAGCGCATAATTATTTAGTCTCTTTTTCTTTCTTGCCCTTTTTCGACTTAGTCGCTTTTGCAGGTTTTCGTAGTGACTTTCTTTTTTGTTTTGTTGGTTTTTCAATGACAGGTTTTGTATTAGCGCCCAAAGGTTTTTTGGTAGTGTCGACCTGATTTATTGGCGCTCGTGGATCTTTTGTGTCGGTATCGATCCTACCGTCAAGCATCGTAATAACACGACTCGCGTAGGTTGTGAGCGCCGGGTTATGGGTGACCATGATGATCGTATTGCCGCGTTTATGTATATCGGATAGTTCTTCCATGATGACGTGACTGGCTTTGCTGTCGAGGTTGCCTGTCGGTTCATCGGCAAGAACAATAGAGGGGTCATTTACCAGCGCACGGGCAATAGCAACGCGCTGTGTTTGGCCGCCTGATAACTGCCAAGGCATATAATATTCGCGCTCTGATAAATGGAATGTGCTGAGCATTTTACTTGCAGCTTGCAGGCGTTTTGTTTTGTGGATACCTTTGTAAGTAAGGGGAAGTGCGACGTTTTCGATAACATTTAAACGAGGGACTAAATTGAAGTTTTGAAACACAAAACCAACTTGATCGCTTCGAATCCGTGCATGTGCTCGTCCGCTCTGTTGTTTTACTGATTTTCCATCGAGTTTGTACTCACCTTCGTCTGCACGGTCAAGTAGGCCAAGAATATTAAGAAGAGTCGTCTTGCCACAGCCACTTGGCCCCATAATCGCGATAAACTCACCTTTTTTGATAATTAAATCAACACCATCAAGAACGGTATGTTCGGCGTCGCCAATTCCATACCTCTTTGTTAGGCCGTGCAGGGCAATAACTGGCGCGGTTGTATCGGATGATTTCATTAGCTATCTATTATAGAGAGTAGACACCTGTTTCCGCAACCGTAAGCATGGCGTGAATTGTACAACTGTTGCTATCTGCTAAAATAATTAGTGCACGGAGAGGTGGCCGAGTGGTTGAAGGCGCACGCTTGGAAAGCGTGTGTGCCAGCAATGGTACCGCAGGTTCGAATCCTGTTCTCTCCGCCATTAAAAAATACACTCGTTTGAGTGTATTTTTTAATGGCCAAAGTGCATCGTGTCTTTTGTGCGACGACGACGAATCAAGATTATTTTTATGATAGCCATAGTGACGATGAGTATCGACCCAGCTGCAAGTAATATGAGCGATTGCCGCTGTATAACACTTTCAATAGCGGTACTTGCTGCACGTGCCACTTGCTGCACTAATGGATCAGTACTGACGCTTTCGATTATCCGCGTAATAAATAGTGAGGTAACGAATAGTGCGACCGCAGATAACACCAAACTGCTTCCGATAGTAATAATCCCAGAAACACGATGCTTTAAAAGTAGCCAAAGTGTAATCATGCAGGCAATACCTGCGGCAATAATGCTGGCGGCATAAAACATATTGAGATATGAAGGAATGTCACGACCGGCACGCGCAACTGGGTCAGGGAGGGGGATGTCCGCCGAGGTAATGACTGTCTGAGCGAACGAGGGATCGTTTTTAATTGCGTCGGTAACGGTCTGCACAACAACAGCCTGGCTGACAAACCCTGAACGACAGACAGCATTCTGTGCATCAGAAATCGTATTGTTGACTGTACATCGGGGTAGTGCGGCAATCTTATCGCTGGCTACCTGTGCAAGCTGATTGGCGAATCGGGTTGAAAGTTCACCGGTATCAATAGAAAACGTAACATCAGGTTCTTTACTATCGAGCCATCGCTGCAGGGATACTGCAACGGGTGCGATCTCCTGCTCAAGCGCAGCGCTGGGGATTGTTTGATTAAAGACTTTTGTAATCGTCGCTTCGTCGAGAAGTGCCGCATACTGTGATGTTTTGGCATGGTTAATAATCTTGGGTAATATAACCTCGTTACGAAGGGTTTGCGCTAGATTTGATTCGGCCGCAATTCGTTCTAGGGTCGGTGCGGAAAGCAACACCTGTGATAACGAGAAATATAGTGTCATGACGACAATACACAGCGCAAGGATAATGCTCCAAACTGCACGTCGTAGGGTTGTAAACGCATTCATATCATGTAGTATAGCAGGCTACCGTGCATATAAAACATAAACGCTATATATAGCGTTGTAAATAACAAACACACCACCATGTGGGCTCTGTAAGGTGTTGCCGGAAGCATAAAAATCATGTAGTTAAAAATACACAGGCGAAATATCGCTAAAAGCTTGAAAACCATATATATAGGGTCTATTATTCTATACAGACACTACATATGTAGTAGTTCAACAAAAACACACATTTTGCAAGAAGGAGGGTATAACCACCTATCTGTACGGATTAGGTATCTTCTTGCGCCGCCAGTAGTCCGCGTAAGTTGAGAGATAGGTGAATTACTGAGGTGTGAAATAAAAAAATAAGAAGTAATAGGGGATATATATGAGCATTCACGTGGTAAAACGCGACGGCACCCGCGAACCATTTGACGCCAACAAGATTAATCTTGCTTTGGTTGAAGCTAGTGAAGGTCTTCCAGACCAGATCAGCAAGGTCGTTCAAGTCGCAACAGAAGTACAATTGACATTATTTGATGGGATTACAACCCAGCAACTAGATGAATCAGTGATTCACGCAGCCCTGCAAAACGTAAAAGACGACCCTGATTTTGATAAAATCGCTGCTCGTTTAATGCTCAAGACTATCTACAAGAATATTCTTGGACAGTATGCTGATATAGACGAACTAAAAAAGCTTCATGAGACAAAATTTGCACAGTATCTAAAAGACGGCATCAAAGAAGGCTTGCTTGACGAGCGAATGAGCGGCAAAGTGTTCGACATAAAGAGACTAGCCAAAGCAATCGACCCTTCACGAGACAACCTTAGTAAATACCTAGGTGTCATTACCAGCAAGAACCGCTATGGTCTACGAAACCTTAAGGGCGACACGATCGAAGTGCCTCAGTACACAAACATGCGCATCGCGATGGGGCTTAGTTATAACGAAGAAGATCCGACCGCAGCAGCACTCGATTTTTACGATCATATGTCAAACCTTGATTATTCACCTGGTGGTTCAACTCGAATCAACGCTGGTGGCTCATTCCCACAGCTTTCAAACTGCTTCCTTCTAGAAATCCAAGATGACATGGAATCAATCGCCAAAGGTGTTCGCGATACGATGTGGATCGCTAAAGGCACCGGCGGCATAGGTATCAGCCTAAACAAACTTCGCGCCGCAGGTAGTCCTGTTAAAACAACAAATACAGAGTCAACTGGCCCAATTCCATTCATGAAAATGATCGATACAGCGCTATTTGCGGTGTCACGTAAGGGCAAAAAAGCCGGCGCGGCAGCACTCTATATGGAAAACTGGCACCTGAACTTTCCACAATTCCTCGACCTAAAGCAAAACTCTGGCGACCCCTACCTTCGTACGCGTCTTGCAAACACGGCGGTATTCCTCAGCGATGAGTTTATGAAGCGCGTCGAAAAAGGCCAAGATTGGTATATGTTCGATCCAGCAGAAGTAGAAGATCTATGTGAACTCTACGGTGCTGAGTTTAGTAAACGCTACGGCGAATACGTTAAAATGGCAGAAAAAGGCGAAATGCGTGATTTTGCAAAGATTAACGCTCGTGAACAGTACCGGAATATCTTGACGGTACTTCAGGCGACAAGCCACCCATGGTTAACATGGAAAGACACCATAAACGTTCGAGCACTTAATAACAACACATCAACGATTCACTTATCGAACCTGTGTACAGAAATTACCTTACCTCAGGACAAAGACAATACGGCTGTATGTAACCTTGTCAGCATAAACCTGTCTGCACACCTACGAGAAGACCTGACATGGGATTGGGACCGCCTAGCGGCAAGTACACGCAGTGCGATTCGTCAGCTTGATAATCTGTGCGATATCACTAACACGCCAATTCCAGAAGCGATGCACTCTAACATTCAAAACCGTGCACTCGGTCTAGGAATTATGGGATTCACTGATGTTATCGAAAAATTAAGCCATAGCTACGAATCAGAAGAATCATACGACCTCATGGATCAACTAACCGAATTCATTAGCTACAATGCTATTGATGAATCAGCAGATCTTGCGAAAAAACTCGGCAGCTACCCAACATTCAAGGGAAGCGGCTGGAGTAAAGGCATCTTGCCATTTGATACGATCGACGAACTTGCTGCAGATCGTAAAGTAAAAGTTGAAGTAAACCGCAAGACTCGCTTGGACTGGGAAGTGCTACGCAAAAAAGTGAAAAAGGGTATGCGTAACGCAACTCTTATGGCGATTGCGCCAACGGCAAATATCGCTCACGTTGTAGGAACGACTCCTGGTATTGACCCACAGTTTGCACAGATTTTCTCTCGTGCAACGTTAAACGGTAAGTTCCTTGAAATCAACGTCAACCTCGTCAATGACCTCAAAAAACTTGGTCTTTGGGAAGAGGTAAAAGACGATGTGCTTCGTCTGCAGGGTGATGTACAACAAATTGATGCAGTCCCGCAGCATATCAAAGATGTCTACAAAACCAGCTTCCAGCTAAGTCCGTATGCATTTATCGAAGTAGCGGCCCGTGCACAAAAATGGGTCGACCAAGCGATCAGTCGTAATATGTACCTAGAGACACGCGACATCGATGAAATGGCAGCCGTATATACCGCTGCATGGAAGCGTGGCCTCAAGACAACGTATTACCTGCACGTAAAGCCTCGACATACTGCCGAACAGAGCACCGTAAAAGTTAACAAAGCCGAAAGCAATGGCGGACCACGAAAGACCGGGTTCGGATTTGCGAAAAAGCAATCGGTTGAGGCATAGCCTATGAAGCACCAGCAATAGAGCGTACGAAATATAAAAAACTGTATAAAAACTAACTGAATTTAAATAGGATATAGGGGAAAATAAGAATATGAACGCATCAACAATTCTCAACGATGACATGACACTAGAAGAAAAGCTTGCAGCAATTGACCAGGCAATGGCAAACGCGCAGGAACAAGCAAACGAAGATGCTGCTTCACGTGGTCAGGTCGCCGCACCTATCGATCCAGCTGATGCTACAATGTGCGTAGGTTGCCAATAATATAGTAGGCAAGCTTCACTATGAAGGCATTCATCAACCAATTAACGAAAGGACTATGTAACTACCATGGCAGGCATTCTCGGAACAGGTATCCAAGACGGATTACTACTTAAACCAGTCCATTATCAATGGGCAATGGATCTTTACGACCAAGCAGTTGCAAACACTTGGTTTCCAAATGAAATTCAACTCGGTCAGGATTTAGCTGACTGGAAGAAAATGAGCGACGAAGAACGTCATGCACTGACATTCTTGATGAGCTATTTTAACCCAAATGAATTGCTCGTAAACAAAGCGTTGGCGTTTGGTGTTTACCCTTATGTAAACGCTGCAGAATGTCACCTATATCTTGCAAAACAGATGTGGGAAGAAGCAAATCACTGTATGTCGTTTGAATATGTCCTCGAGACATTCCCAATCGACCGCGACCAAGCGTATGCGGCACACGTCGAGACGCCTTCGATGGCACGTAAAGAAGAGTTTGAAACAAAATTCATCAAGCGTATGACCGAGGAAACACTCGACATCACAACAACAGAAGGTAAAAAAGATTTCATTCGAAACTTGATTGCCTACAATATTATCCTCGAAGGAATCTGGTTCTATAGCGGATTTATGGTGGCACTTTCGTTCCGTCAGCGTAACTTGCTTCGTAACTTCGGTTCACTTATGGACTGGGTTGTTCGCGACGAATCACTTCACCTCAAGTTCGGCATCAACCTGATTTTGACCGTCCTTGAAGAAAACGAAGATCTTCAGACAGAAGAATTCGCGGCAGAAATCAAGCAAATGATTCTTGATGCGGTTGAAATGGAAGAGGATTACAACAAGGACTTGCTTCCAAACGGTATCCTTGGCCTCAACAGCGATTACATCAACCAGTACGTCAAGTACCTAGCCGATCGTCGCCTCGAAGAGCTTGGATTTGAACCACACTACAAGGTATCAAACCCTGCGAAGTGGATGGCAGCAGCTAACGATACGCTACAGTTGGTAAACTTCTTTGAAGCAACAAACACCAGTTACGAAGTCAACGCAGGTGGCTCTCAAGCACCTGCTGGCGGTCAAAGCCCTGCAGCTGATCGCGGCGAAAATGACGCGAACAACAGTATCCTGAAACAATAATGTATACGGACAACTAACAAAACCAGGCGCTGAAATAATGCGTCTGGTTTTATACATAAAGGACAGTGACGAATATGAATACACTCGAAGCAGCACTAGGAAATGTAGATATTGACGCCCATGTCGCGACGATAATGGATGAACTGGCACAGCACCATATAGAGCGCCAGGAACTCGCAGAACTCGACCATCTTTGCTACCGGGTAGAGACAATGCAGAGATACGAAGAGATGAAGCGGGTGTTAGGGGAGTTCGCACTGCTGCGCGCAGAAACGCCCGTTCAGGGCCGTATGATTTCTATTTTTGAGTTGAACAAATATATAGAGTCAAACGGGTGGACTATTCCTTATATTGAACTGCCGGCTCCGAAACAAGCCTCACCGTACGCAGAGGGGCTTGAGCATGCTGAGTTTGTCGTCGTGGGCAGTTTGGAACAATTCCAGTGGCGTCATGCGGATGTAGTGTTTGATAGTAAAGCTATGGACCGTCCGATCAACCCAGAGCTGGGTTTAAAGACCGATCGGGCTGCAATGAAGTTTCATAAACTGCAAATTGGCGCAGTTGTCGATATTGAGACGTCCTTAGAAAAGTAATAGTTACATAGACGTAACTGTGTGGCCATCAATAAACAAATCAACAAGCTGAACAAT
>JAZQPT010000034.1:0-23733 GCA_045628725.1 Saccharimonadales bacterium (SeqCode) | reverse complement strand
GGCGTCGCAATCAGAGGGTCGTTAGCCGATCTGGGGTAGATATGCGTATGAAGGTGATTCATCTTGACACCGTTCTCTGGTTGGTCGGGCTGAAACTTAACAAGTGTTTGATACCCGCGACCAAGTGCGCTCACTATGCGCGTAAGCCGGTTTATTTCCTGGGAATACTCAGCTTCTTCGTTTTCATGCAGATCATGCCTATGCTCAACGTGACGTATTGGGATAACAAGCGCGTGATATTCGCGAAAACGGGGGTTTGATACGATCGAAAAGCAGGTCGCACCTATGTGAATCAGACGATCCTCAAAGACCGTCGGGGTGTCGAACGCGCAAGTCGGGTGTTCGTTACTAGGCATTGTTCTGTAATTTTTCGAGGGTGTGTTTAAGGAATGGTTCGACAGTGATCGTGTTTGTTTCCTCAAGGCTAAGCCACACTATGCCTTGGTGTTCATCGCTGAGGTGAATGTCTGACGGGTTAATTTCTGTGTCTATAAGGTAGGTGAGCCGCACGACGTGGAGGTCTTTTGACGATACGAAAATATCCTGAGCATTTATAAGCATTGGATTTCCCTCGATTACTATACCGAGTTCTTCTGATACTTCGCGGGCGAGTGCAACCTCAAGTGCTTCGTCGGGTTCGATTCGACCCCCGGGTATATCCCACGATGTCTCTGATTCGTTTTGAAGAAGTTTGGTGCGTTTAATAAAAAGTATTTTACTATTTGAGTTTCGAATGATTACCTTGACGCCGATTTGCAAATTCATACGCATAGCATAGCCGAATACTTGCGTAGAGTAAACCAGTCATGTATAATGATACTAGTACATTATTCCGGCCAGCAGGTCGGATTTTTTCATAAAGAAAGGAAAAATACTATGGATGATATTAATATTAAGCAGCTAACTTTGGCTGTTCGTACAATTGCAGAGGAAAAGAACCTGCCCGAAGAGACAGTAATGAGTGTGATCGAACAAGCGATCGCTGCTGCATGGCGTCGTGACAATGGTGAGCGTGACCAAGAAGTGCGTGCCGTTCTGGATACAAACAAAGGCACTGCCGAAGTGTATGTTTCGCGTGAAGTTGTCGAAGTTGTTGGTAGTGACGCTGTTGAAGTCAGCCTAGAAGACGCTAAAAAGGTCAAAGAAGACGCAGTTATCGGCGATATCGTCGAAGATAAATTCGAAGTAACGAGCTTTGGTCGTGTTGCAGCGCAGACGGCAAAACAGGTTGTATTGCAGCGCCTACGTGAAGCAGAGCGCGAAGTTGTTCTTGCTGAGTACGAAGACAAGATCGGTACTGTAGTAAACGGAACAGTGCAGCGAGTTGAGCCACGTGTTGTACGTGTAGAGCTTGGCAAAGCGACAGGAATCATTCCTCAGAGCGAACAAATCCAAGGTGAATTCTATAGCATTGGTAGCCGTATCAAGGTATTCATTAAAGATATCGAACGTGACAACCGTGGTCCACAGCTAATCCTTAGCCGCGGCAACGAAGCGTTTGTAGAATACCTATTCCGCCAAGAAGTTCCAGAAATGGAAACTGGTGCTGTTGAAATCAAGGCAATCGCCCGTGAAGCCGGTCGCCGAACAAAACTAGCGGTTGCGAGTACTGTTCCTGGCGTTGACCCAGTCGGTACATTCGTTGGTGGTCACGGAACACGTGTCCAGGCGGTTATGAACGAAATTGGTGATCAGGAAAAGATCGACATCATTACTTTTGATGATAACAACGAACAGTTTATTCGTAACGCACTTAGCCCAGCTGAAGTAGCTCAGGTACAGATCGACGAAAAAGAAAAGCGTGCCCGCGTGTTTGTAAACGAAGACCAGCAATCTATTGCTATCGGTCGTGGTGGACAGAACGTACGCCTAGCATCACGCTTGACTGGGTACGAGCTTGATATCGAGACAGCGCTTGCTGAGAAGCCAGCTGAACCAAAGCCAAAAAAGAACATCGAAGACAGTTTGATGAATGCGGTAGAGGAATCTAGCGAAGAATAATATACTTGTAGAAATTGATGAAGCCCCCGGCGGATATACCGCACGGGGGCTTTTTCTCCCCTAGGGGAGAGTTGACATCAGAAAGGGCGGTAGCCGGTCTCGAAGTGTCCGACGTCATCAAGATCGCCAGAAACGCCAAGGTAGGAAAGATCACCAAAATCATCGAAGAGTCCGTCGTCTAGGCCTTCTTGGGCCGAAACGTCCAACTTGTGGCAGAACTCTTCTGACTGCTCGTGGTCATCGACGGCCCATTCGATTTCGCTCGCGGCGATTCCCAGCAGGTTAGCTATGACTTCGATGATCCGCGCTTCCAGTTGTTCGTCGGTTGTCGCGGACGAATCGCGAGTGACGGTCATCTCGTCTTTCTTGATGACGACTCCCGTGTTGTCGAACTCGTCGTTGACGACACCCGGTAATGCGAACAGGGCCGTTGCAAGCTGAACTGCACGCGCGTCGAGTTGTTCCATGTTCTCGTCGGTGAATCTCAAAGACCCCTGTGAGTACAAAAGCACCCCGTCGTCGCATCGCAGTCGGAATGTCGCTTCACTGGCCGTGAAGGACTCACCGGACAGCTGATAGGTGGAGAACCTTGTGTTGCGGTGACGCTTGATGATGATGGAGATTTTCATGACGCTCCTTCTGATGTGAGTGTACTGGCGCCCGATGTTCGAGGAACCATACACATATTATACATTAATTTATACTAAAAGTCAATCTATTGAAAAGTATATTAGCACTCTCTTGACCTGAGTGCTAATATTCTCTATACTAGATATAGTAAGTGACAAAAAGCCTTAAAAAGCTTGCGTCTTAATAAGAGAGGATTGATAATAGTATTATGCCTGATGATTTCGCAGAATTTGTCTCGCACTTGACCGACAATGCTCGGACAAGTTTGCAGCACGCCGACGCGATCGCGCGCGGCTATGGAAGTGCCTATATTGGCACGGAGCATTTGCTATTGGGCGTTTTAGCCCAAGGGTCGTCTGTTGGCGCAAAAGTTCTTGCTGACGCCGGTGTGACCCTCGATCGTGCTGAACTTGCTCTTAATCTCACTCCTCGAACACTCGTTGTCAGTACTGGCGCAAAAGGACTCTCTGAAACTGCAAAACTCACCCTCAAAATGAGCTGGGAAGTCGCGCAGGAATTTAACCAAGATTTCCTTGGCACTGAGCATATCCTCTATAGTATTCTTAGTCAAAAAAACGCACGCGCCACGGTATTACTGCGTGACATGAATATCGAAGTGAGCAACGTTACGTCGGATCTAGAAGAGTACTTTGACCGTCAAAGTAGCGACTACCAAGAAGTCGTCGGTGCTGCCGGTGGACGTACTGGTAAAAAAACCGGTCCAAAAGGGCCACTTGAAACCTACGGAACTGATTTGACTGCACGCGCCAAGAACGGTCAGCTCGACCCTGTGATCGGCCGCGATGCACAGCAGGAACGTATGATTACTATTCTTAGTCGTCGAACCAAAAATAACCCTGTACTGATTGGTGAGCCTGGGGTTGGCAAGACGGCAATCGTCGAAGGTCTGGCACAGCGGATTGCTACAGAGGATGTGCCCGATTACTTGCTTGATAAGCGTGTAATTCAGCTCGACCTAGCGGCAATGATTGCTGGTACGAAATACCGAGGTGAATTTGAAGAACGACTGAAAAAGGTCGTCGATGCCGTTCAATCCCAAAAGAATATTATTATCTTTATCGATGAACTGCACTTACTTGTCGGTGCAGGCGCTGCCGAAGGCGCGTTAGATGCTGCGAATATGCTAAAGCCCGCACTAGCCCGCGGTGAGCTGCATATGATTGGTGCGACAACGCTCGACGAATATCGTAAACACATCGAAAAGGACAGCGCGCTTGAGCGTCGATTCCAGACGATAGTCGTACCAGAGCCAAATCTGCGAGATACAATCGCAATTATCAAAGGTCTTCGCAGCTACTATGAAAAACATCATGGCGTAAGAATGAACGATGCGGTGCTTGAAGACGCAGTATATATGGCAGACCGTTACGTCAGCGAGCGATTTATGCCCGACAAAGCAATTGATGTTATTGACGAGGCTGCGGCGTTAGTACGAGTAAAAACCGGACGCAAGCCAAGTAAAGTTCGCGATTTTACAAAGCAGTTAAAAAACCTGAATGAAAAAATGGACGAAGCGGTGGCGAGCGAAGATTATGAGCGTGCTGCACTGTACAAAACTCGAATTAGTCAAATCATGACGAAATTAGACGAGACGAAAGAGGCGTACGAACTGAAAAGTCCTGTTGAGTTAACGGACGAAGACATAGCGCACGCAATCGCTACGATGACGGGAATTCCTGTTAAGCGCGTACAAAAATCAGAGGCAAAACTGCTACGAACCCTAGAAAAGCACTTAAGCAAATACATCGTCGGCCAGGACGAAGCGGTAGAGAAAGTCGCTCGATCCATTCGCCGTAGCCGTAGCGGCGTTGCAAGCAGTAAGCGCCCAATTGGATCATTTGTATTCATGGGGCCAACTGGGGTCGGCAAGACAGAGCTTGCAAAGGTATTAGCGCGAGAAGTGTTTGGCAGTGACGATGCGCTGATAAAAATCGACATGAGTGAATTTGGCGAACGACACAATACGTCGCGACTGCTTGGTGCGCCAGCTGGCTACGTCGGTTACGAAGACGGTGGTCAGTTAACTGATAAAATACGTCGACAGCCCTATAGCGTGGTATTGTTTGACGAAATAGAGAAAGCACATCCGGAAGTATTTCAGATTTTATTGCAGTTACTAGAAGACGGTAGTTTGACCGATGCTAAAGGCCGAAAGGTTGATTTTAGCAATGCCATCATCATCCTGACGAGTAATCTAGGCGCAGACAAGATGATGAAGGAATCGTCACTTGGATTCCATGTTGTAACGAAATCTGATCAAAAGAAATTAGATATTGCCCATGCCGAAAATGCCGAAGCGGCGCGCGAAGCGTTAGGTAAAATGATGCGACCTGAGCTGATCAACCGATTTGACGCTATCGTCACATTCCGTGCGCTGACTAAAAAACAAGTTGGCAAGATTTTTGACAATATGATCGAAGAATTACAGTCGCGGATTGTACGTAAGGGGTTGCATTTAACAATCAAACCAAGTGCTAAAAAGCATCTGATTAACAAAGGCTTTGACGAAAAGTTTGGCGCTCGTCCACTACGCCGTGCAATCCAGGACGAACTGGAGCATCCGTTAGCTGATGGTATACTCTCAGAAGAATATGAAAAAGGAAGCGTTCTGATGGTGGGGGCGACAAAAGGTGAAATTACAGTTGATGTCACGCACGAAGTCACTCGGTAGTATAGGGTCGGTCGTCGGGCTACTAACGAGCCTGGTGCTGATTGGCGCATCGCTATTTTTATGGCTGAACAAACAGTACGTCGTAGACTGGATAGCTTTTCGTGAGTATGCGCCGACGACAGAGATTGAACAGATTTCAGCTCGTACGACGCTTACTGATCAAGGTAAATTCTATTTTTATTCTGCAAAACCGATTGTTGCTAACGCCTCGGATTTTAATCAGTACTGTCAGCGAAAAGAAGCAAATAGCGCGATACTTGGCTGCTACGCTAATAACCGTATATTTGTTTACGGTGTTACGGACGCACAACTAAGTGGTATCAAAGAGGTGACTGCGGCCCACGAGATGCTTCACGCTGTATATCAGCGGATGAGCGACGAGGAAAAACAGGTAGTCGACACGCTACTAGAAAATGAGTATCGAAAGATAAAAGATAATAGTGAACTGAATGAGCGCATGGCGTTTTATGCTAAACACGAAGCCGGCGAAAAGTACAATGAGCTACATTCGATTATTGCTACCGAATATGCAAACATTGATCCACAGTTAGAATCGCACTATGCTAAATATTTTGCTAATCGCGGCAGTGTTGTGACGCTTCATAATAGTTACGCAAAAATATTCGCAAATCTAAAGGTGAAATCAGGTACATTATTGGCAGAACTAAAGACTTTAGGTCCAAAAATAGAGGCGGATACAAAAAACCATAATGCCGCAGTCGGCGCACTAAATGCGGATATTGCTGCGCTGAAGAGTCGCGTTGACAACAAAAGTATCAGTTCGCAAGCGGAATTTGACCGTCTGTATAACGACATCACTCGCAGGACAAACAGTCTAAGATCACAGAGTGACGCGATTCGTAGTGACACTGCAAGATATGAGCAAATTCGCAAAGAGTATAATGAAGCCGCTGCTTCGTCAAACGAACTGTATAAAAGTATGGACAGTAAGTTGGCGCCAACGCCCAGCGTATAAGATATACTAAGTATATATGGTAAAGTCACGAACTCAATTTGTATGTCAAAACTGTGGCGCTACAACGACTAAATGGACGGGTCGCTGTGAAAACTGCGGAGAATGGAATACGCTTGTTGAGCAAGCGCCGACCAGTACCGGGAAATCAGCTGTCGCTAAAAGCGCGTCAACCGGTCGTATACTTACTCCGCAGACGATGCAGTCGATCGATAACGACGCAAGCACCGAGCGTCTGTCGACAGGTATTGCTGATCTTGACGTTGTCCTGGGCGGCGGAATATTACCCGGAGGAGTCGTGTTGCTAGCTGGTCAGCCGGGCATCGGAAAAAGTACATTACTGCTGCAGGTGACATCGCATATTGCTCAGACAGAGCCGGTATTGTATGCAAGTGGCGAGGAGTCAGCTAGTCAAGTGAAACTGCGCTCTGAACGACTTGGCGCGCATACATCAAAGCAACTTAGTTTTGTAGCGAGCACGAGCGCTGATGATATCGCTGCAACAATCCGAAGCGGTCAATATAAACTAGTCATTATAGATTCAATTCAAACATTGAGTCTGGACGAAATTACCAGCGCTCCGGGTAGTGTCAGTCAAATTACAAACAGTAGCAACGTCGTGATACGTGCTGCAAAAGAAGCGGGTGCTGCTGTTGTGTTGGTGGGGCACGTAACAAAAGAAGGTTCTATTGCAGGACCAAAGGTGCTCGAGCACTTAGTTGACGTCGTGCTGCAATTTGAAGGCGACAGATATGGCGGTTTCAAAGTAGTACGTGCGGTGAAAAACCGATTTGGAAGTACGGCGGAAGCGGCGATCTTTGAGATGAACGAAAGCGGCTTGCAGGTCGTAGAGAATCCCTCAGCCGCACTACTTGCAGAGCGACAAAACGCCGATGGTTCAGTGGTAATGGCAACGCTCGAGGGCACGCGTCCGCTGCTTGTCGAGATTCAGGCACTTGTCAATCCGACGAGTTTCGGTTATCCTAAACGTACAGCTAGTGGATTTGACTTAAACCGCCTGAATCTTCTCATCGCCGTATTAGAGCGGCGAACAAAACTGAATTTATCAGACAAAGACATCTATGTAAATGTCGTCGGCGGCCTAAAATTATCTGATCCAGCAGCTGATCTCGCAGTGTGCATGGCTATCGCTAGTGCTAGTGCAGGTCGTCGGATTGATGACGGAATTGTTGTCTTTGGCGAGATTGGACTCGGCGGCGAAGTTCGAAGTGTACTAAGCGCTGATCGCCGTGTCGCAGAAGCGAAAAAGCTTGGATTTAAACAAGCGATTGCTCCTAAATACGGGAACAAAAATACATTTATCAAAGGGGTCGGTGACTTGCGTCAAGCACTTATCGATTACCTCCAGAAATAAGAAAGAAGGTATCATTATGAATACAGAAAATTTAGTTATTATTGCAGTACTGCTTGTGTTGGTTGCCGAAGTCACCTATCTTGTGACGAAGTTACCGCGCCAAACAAATACGCGAAAGAGATTTATCCTTGTTGATACATCAGTACTGATTGACGGTCGAATTATAGCGGTTGCAAAATCAGGGTTTATTGGCGATACTCTCGCTATACCACGCTCTGTCATTGGCGAACTACAGTTCCTTGCAGATAACGCAGACCATGACAAGCGCGCACGTGCTCGCTACGGACTCGATATCGTAAAAGAGCTACAAGATATGGAATTACTCGATGTAATCATCCTACAGGACGGCAGCAAGGCTCAGGAGGGTGTTGATGAGCGACTGCTTGTACTCGCAAAGAAACACACGGGTTCAGTCATATGCACGATTGATTATAACTTGAATAAAGTTGCTGTCGTCGAAGGTATTCCTGTTCTGAACGTCAATGAACTTGCTCAGAGCCTACGAATGAGCTATCTGCCCGGCGAGAAGATGCTTCTAGAACTTGTCCAAAAAGGTCAAGATAGCCACCAGGGCGTCGGATATCTTAAAGACGGCACGATGGTTGTCGTTGAACAAGCAAGTAAAAATGTTGGCCAGACGGTTGAAATCGAATTTATACGCAGTCTACAAACTGCTGCAGGTCGCATGATGTTTGCGAAGCGAGTTGATCAAGAGAAGGTCCAACCAAAGCAGCGTCCGATTGCTACCGTCGTAAAAGCTAAGGCACAGGGCCGAGCGCCACAATCATCGCAAGCTCCAGTACGCCAAGAGCGAACTGAACCTGTTGAGCCAAAAGAAATAGCTATGCCTGTCAAGAAACAGTACCATTCTGAACAGAATCAGCGACAAAGACCTGTCCAGCAGACTAAACCACGACAGGCTCGCTCTCCTCGTAAGAACACTTCACAAGCGCGAGAAGCTGCGCTTATCGACCTCGTCGAAAACCAGTAGGCGGTTCTTCGACCCGTCGATTGTCTCTTCAGACAGGTACGTCGTAAGTGGCTGAACTTTCTGCTGTATACATTACGCTATCACTAACGATTGCGGTAATTGTTTGTGGGCCACTTGCAGCAAATGTATGAGTTCCAGTAAATGTTCCGCCGCCACTAGTACCGACAACCACTCCGTTGACTTTTACAGTAACAGTAGTAAGTGGGTTTTTGCCTGCCGTTGCTGCAACGCTGATACTACAGACTTTATTGCTACAGCCATCGACGACGGGATTGGCGACGCCTGGTTTTGTGTCGTCACATTTATGTATGTCATCGTCTTTGCTGCCGTCATATCCGTCGGGTGCGACAATAATTGCACGCTTTGTGACGGGATCATTTGACTGCATAGTATCGATATCGATTCTGGCTGCAGGTGGCGTACAGTCAGTTGCTTTCTTTTTGGATACTTTATCGAACGTTACCTTTGCTGTTTTCTGAGCAGCATTTTTGTTATACCAAGATGGATAAATCTCTTTACCGATCTTTTGTATGCCTTCAGGTTGAGCGTACCAGTCGCCTTGCTTCCATCTGCCATCTTTTGCGTAAACTTCTTGGTGAGCGAACGTCATGACGGAATTTATGATTGGTCCTGGGATAGATGAGTTACCGTTTGTGAGTGCTTTGGCGTTCGTGTTTCCTAGCCATACGCCCATTGTTACAGCCGGGCTATAGCTCATCATCCATATATCGCGTGATTTGCCGTCTACGTCAGATGTACCTGTCTTTGTTGCCGTTTTAACACGACCCTGATCGACGACGAGTCCCGGTAGATTACGGCCGTAGAGACCGGATCGTGCATTGTCGTCACTGAGGATATCGGCAAGGATATAGGCTACTTGCGGATCTATAACTTTTTTGCCTTCTTCGTCTTTCCATGACTTCAATGTCTCGTTCTGACTGTTCTTTACTTCAAGAACGGTAGTCTGCTTTTTAGCAACGCCGTTTCTCGCGAGGGTAGAGAACGCGTTAACGTGTTCAGTCTGTTTGGCGCCACATCCGCCGATTGCTGCAGCTAGACCTACTTGCTGATCAGCACCTTGCGTACAGTAGCCAGTGTCGCCAGCTGCACGGATGAGCTCTAGTGACGGCTGAACTCCCGCGATGTCCATTGCTTTTATCGTCGGAATATTTCGCGATAGCGCCAATCCCTGTCGTAATGAAATATTGCCACGGAATCCCTTATCGGCATTGTTAGGTTTGTAGGTGCCATTTTCAAAGCTGGTGCGAACATCGGGAATGACGGTGCCGCTGCCGTAGATGTTCTTAGCTGGATCACCTTGGTCAGAGAGTAGCTTTGCAAATACGAAAGGCTTGATTGATGACCCAGGCTGGATGTAAGCGGTCGCTGCGTTATCTTGGCCGAATCCTTCTGTGTCAAAGTTTTTACTGCCTTGGAGGGCGATTATCTGACCAGTTTGAGTATCTTCGACAGTAGCGGCGCCGTTTTCGAATCCTGCATAGTTTGGTTTACAGTTATATGAAGTTGCCTTGTATCCTTCACAGTCTTCGACGAACATTTTATTGAAGCTCTGTTCGAGGTTTTGCTGTATACGATAATCCAATGTCGTTTTAACGGTTAAGCCGCCTTTGCCGACGGTCGCTTTACCGAGTTCGGACTCAAGCTGACTGCGTACCATCTGTACGAAATGGGGTGCCTTTATGTCGCCAAATTGAGCTGACTGGGGCTGGATCGAATCAAGGATAGGTACTGCCTTCGCTTCGTCTGCCTCGCGCTGAGTGACGGCACCGGTCTCTACCATGGCGTTGAGCGTCTTGTGTTGACGGGCGACGAGCGCCTCTCGACCGGCGAGGTTATATGGGTCGTAGAGTCCTGGCTGATTTGGAATTGCGGCAAGCAAAGCTGATTCAGCAAGGTTTAGGTCTTTGGCATCTTTAGCGAAGTATGTCTTTGCTGCTGATTGAACACCATTTCGTCGACCGCCATACGGTGACTCATTCAAATAGAGGTTTAAGATTTGGTTTTTGTCGTACATGCGCTCTACTTCTACAGACAGAATCATCTCTTTTATCTTACGAGGTATACCGTTAACGCCTCGTTTTTGTGCTTCGTCAGCAAAGAATACCTGCTTAACGAGCTGCTGCGTAAGGGTAGAGCCGCCTTGCACGCTGCCGCCCTGGGCATTATTAACAAGCGAACGTGTTAATCCTGTGATACTTACTCCGCTGTGGCTATAAAAATCTTTATCTTCGATAGCTATCGTTGCTTTTTTCATTAATGGGCTGATCTGTTTGCCGTCAACAACTAATTTATAGTCGCCGTCGCCTTTATCTTCCCATAGTAGTGTTGTGCCATCGCGTGCATAATATTTTGTCACCGTCGTCTGGACACGCTTTGATAATTCGCCTGGGCGAATCGCATCAAGGTCTTTGCGGTAATAGGCAAATGCACCACCGACCAGCAGTACGATTAAGATGGCAAAAACGCCCGCAATCTTAGCTCCCATTAATGCACCTTTTTTACTAAACCAGTAACCTGCAACACGTTTAGGGTGCAAGCGTGTCATAAATCTCTTGACGGGTTGTTTTGGAAGTGTTGCAAGATACTCTGCCTTTTTACGGGCAACCACATCTTTTTTGGTGCGACGCTTATGCGCCAAGTTTGAATAGACGCTCAATTTGCGCGACGATGGTTTCTTAGACACAGTATTTTATTCCCATAAGCAATATTGTTATTCATTATAGCACCATTACAACTATGCAAATAGGCCTTTTCGCAAATTGTTTGCTACAATAATGACTATATGACAGAGACAAACGACATGACATTATCCGAAGAGTTGCAGTGGCGCGGTTTTGTAAATCAAACTACTTTTGACGATGTAAAACAGCTTGATGGTGAACCTATCAAATTTTACTGGGGTGTAGACCCTAGCGCCGACAGTATGCATATCGGGCAGATGGCGATGGCGATGATGATTCGTCATTTTATTGCGCATGGTCACCAGGCGACATTACTTGTTGGTGGAGCGACAGGAATGATCGGCGATCCTGACGGTAGAGCAGACGAGCGAAATCTAAAGTCAGTCGAAGAAGTAGAGCACAACAAAGCAGGTATTGCCCAGCAGTACCAAAGTCTCTTTAAGGGGTTGTCGTTTGACCTCGTCGATAACTATGATTGGTTCAAGAACATAAATTATCTTTCATTCCTGCGAGAAGTCGGCAAAAACGTCCCGTTAAGTGAGATGCTGGGACGTGATTTTATCAAATCTCGGATTGGCGAAGGCGGAGCCGGTATTAGCTATGCTGAGTTTAGCTACTCTTTAATACAAGGCTATGACTTCCTTCATCTGTACCGCAATAACCAAGTGACTTTACAGATCGCCGGCGCGGATCAATGGGGTAATAGTCTCTCTGGCGTTCAGCTGGTACGAAAAATCGAGGGCGCAGAGGCGCATGTATGGACTGCACCGCTGATCATTAACAAATCAACCGGCCGTAAGTTTGGTAAATCCGAAGAGGGTGCGGTTTGGCTTGACGCTCGCAAAACAAGTATTTATAAGTTTTACCAGTTTTGGTTGAATGTTGACGATGAAGGCGTGATGGATTATATAAAAATCTATACTTTATTGAATAAACAACAAGTAAGCGAACTTGCTGCTCAACAGGAGTCTAATCCTAGCGCACGTCCTGCACAAAAGAAACTAGCCTACGAAGTAACAAAACTTGCTCATGGTGAAGAAGGCGCTGAAAGTGCGCGGCGCGTAACTGAAGTACTATTTGGAAAAGGTGAATTTTCAAGCCTTTCGGCAGACGATATTGAGTTGCTTGCCAGCGAAATACCTACTCGTGAGCGTGTCCCTACGACTATGAATGGTGTCGATATTGAGCCAACTACGACTGTCGTCGAGGCACTAACGCGCACCGGAGTCTGCAGCAGCAACGGCGAAGCGCGCCGTATGATTCAAAGTGGTGCAATTAGTAAAAACGGTCAAAAAATACAAGCCGACGAGACGCTCCAAGAACCTGCACTTATACGAAAAGGCAAAAATACCTTTATCCTCGTTCGATAAGCTATACGGATAGTGTTATAATAAAGGTTCGAAGACCTAACATTACGGAGGATACACATGGCTCTACCAGATGCTGCCCACGAACACCTATCTAAAGATGCAGTTGCTAATATTACTACTTGGCTCAATGAGCCAAAATACGCTGAATACAAGCGAGAGCTTGAAACATTAATTGCAAACGAAGAATGGAAATCTCTCGAAGATTCATTTTTCAAGGTAGTAGAGTTTGGAACGGGTGGACGCCGTGGAACGACTGGAATTGGGTCAAATCGTATCAACCGAGTAACGATTGGTGAGTCGGCACAAGCGCTGTGCGAATACGCTATAAAAGCTGACTCCGATGCTCCAGCCAAAGGCGTAGTGATCGCCTACGATACGCGACTAAGCTCGCCTGAGTTAAGTCGCTACGTCGCAGAAGTGTGTGCAGCGAGTGGTTTCAAGGTGTACATATTTGATAGTTTTCGTTCTACGCCAGAACTAAGTTTTGCGGTTAGGCACTTTAAAGCGGCGATTGGTATTGTAATCAGCGCGAGTCATAATCCGCCTGCGGACAATGGCTTTAAAGCGTATTGGAACGACGGAGGTCAGCTTGTCTCGCCTCATGCAGAAGGTGTGCTTGCCGCCGCTACCGCTATTACGTCTATCAACTCGACGCCTTTTGACGATGCTGTTGTCCAAGGTAAAATATCTATTATCGGTAAAGCCGTGGACGATGCATATATTGAAGCGGTGGTTAATCAGGCCGAAGGTACGGCACGTGAACTATCTATCGTTTATTCGCCATTACATGGTGCTGGTCAAACAAATGTCTTACCGGCGCTTCGCGCAGCTGGATTCGATAGTATCAGCGAGGTAAAAGATCAGATGACACCTGACGGACATTTTCCAACAATCGAAAATGGAAAGCCAAATCCTGAAGAAAAAGCCGCAAACGACCGCGCTGTTGCACAAATGCTCGCAGAACAGGCAGATATCGCTATTACGAATGACCCTGACGCAGACCGAATTGGCGTAGTCGTCCGAGTTGGCGATGAGCCGTTTTATCTAAACGGTAATCAGTCTGCGGCGCTAGCGGCAGATTACGTGCTACTTAAAAAGCAGCAAAAAGGTACGCTCACCAACAAGCACTACATTGCAAAAACAATTGTAACCACTGATCTTTTGACGAGTATCGCTCGCAAATATGACGTCACTATATACGACAACTTCCTAGTTGGGTTTAAATATATCGGCGAATTAATCCATAGCAAAGAAAATTCAGATGAAATATTTGTCATAGGCGGTGAAGAAAGCTACGGATTACTAAAAGGCGACTATGCACGCGACAAAGACGGTGCGACGGGCGCACTTCCACTTGCAGAATACGCTGCAGAATTAAAGTCAGTAGGTAAGACGCTACAAGACCGATTGTTTGAACTGTATGCAGAGCACGGCATGTATATTGAGCGATTGGACAATGCCGTTAGCCCTGGCGCAGATGGTTTTGAACGAATGCAATCAATTATGTCAGGACTACGGACGGCTGCTCCGTCGCATATTGGCGAGCACGAAGTGACGGCAGTGCTCGACTACGCTGATTTGAAGCGCACTGATGTACAAACAGGTGCTGTAACAGACATAGATTGTATTAAAGGAAACGTTGTCGTGCTTGAATTAGGCGATGAACGTCGCCGCATAACGATACGACCGAGTGGCACAGAGCCTAAGATTAAATTCTACGTGCAGTGGTTTGAAGAAGTGCACGATAAAGATCCGATCGCTATCGACGCTCAATATATCGTCACGTCGCAGGCTTTAGAGGGAATCTCTAGAGAACTTGAAGGAATCTTATTTAAATAAACAGCGGCGCTTGCTTCTAAGACGCGACATACCTGTCGGCGCCGTATATCATCACCCCTCGACTGCAGGTGTGTAATATTGGTACTATAAAGATACATGCAATTAAGCGCGCGAATTGATTCAGTAAAAGGAGTTGGTGAAAAGACGGCCGAGCAGTTTGCTTTGGCCGGAATTCACACTGTTAATGATCTCGTGATGCTTCTGCCTCGGAAGTATGAAGATTTTTCTGAGTCTACTTCGATTGAGGATATTAGCCCAGGAAAGCGGACGATTCGTGCGCGGTGCGAAAAAGTAGCCACACGACCTGTTCGGCGGGGGCTGCGAATTACGACGGCGACGCTTGCCGATGACACGGGTAAACTACAGGCCGTGTGGTTTAATCAGCCATACCGCGAAAAGCAACTTAAATCAGGCGAAGAGTTCTTCTTTTCGGGTGAATTTGAATTCAACTACAACAGGTATCAACTAACAAATCCAAGTGCCGAAAAGGTGAGTGACATTCCTGTGTCCACTGATCGAATAGTGCCGGTATACCGAGCGGTTAAAGGCCTTAAAAGCCAAGTAGTGCGAAAAATTCTGACCGAGCTAAAACCGCTCATATCAATGTACCCAGAGACATTGCCTACAGATATTATACAGACAGAAAAACTCCTCTCGACGGGCCAAGCGCTGCTAAAAATGCATTTTCCAGAATCGATGGACGAAGTAACGGTAGCACGTGAACGTCTAGGGTTTGAGGAATTGTTCCAGTTGCTCCTTGCTAGTCAGTTCAATAAGCAGGCGAACGCAACACTTGACGGTTGGCATATCCCGTTTGATCAAAAAGTTGTTGCTGATTTTGTGAAGCAGCTGCCGTTTGATTTAACCGGTGCGCAGCGTCGGGCGGCATGGGAGATTATTCAAGATTTTGAACGCGAGTCACCAATGAACCGGCTGTTGCAAGGTGACGTAGGGTCTGGCAAGACGGTCGTAGCGGGACTAGCGGCGCGTGCAGCCGCCCATGCAGGGTTTCAGTCGGCAATCATGGCTCCGACGGAAATCCTGGCCTCACAGCACGCAGAAACGCTAACCAAGCTGCTCGTGCCGTTTGGTCTAACGATTGGATTGTTGTCGGGTAGCGTAAAGGGGACGGCACGTGCGACACTGTACGAAATGATTGCAAACGGCGGCGTCGACGTTGTTGTTGGTACGCACGCGCTTATCCAAGAAACAGTACGATTTAATAATCTTGGGTTTGTCGCTATCGATGAACAGCACAGATTTGGCGTAAAGCAGCGGCAAGAGTTGCTCAATAAATCAGAGCGAATGCCGCACCTGTTAGCCATGACCGCCACTCCGATTCCGCGTAGTCTGGCATTGACAGTGTACGGCGAACTTGACGTTAGTATCCTAAACGAACTACCTAAAGGGCGTAAACCGATTGCGACGAAGATATGGTCGCCCAACAGCGCTGCACAGCTGTATGAAAAGATAGATATAGAGATCGCTGCCGGTCGTCAGGCGTATGTTATTTGTAGTCTTATTGATGACAATCCAGATAACGAAATAAAAAGCGTCCAAGCAGAGTACGTGAAATTACAAAATTCAATATTTAAACACCGTAAAATCGGGTTACTGCACGGTAAATTAAAGTCTGAAGAAAAAGACGCCGTCATGCAATCATTTGCAAAAGGCGATATCGATATCCTTGTCAGTACAACCGTTGTCGAAGTAGGAGTCGATGTGCCAAATGCGACAGCGATGCTCATCGAGAACGCCGATAGATTCGGCCTTAGCCAGCTACACCAGCTGCGTGGACGCGTTGGGCGATCATCTCATCAAAGCTACTGCTACCTCGTTATGAGTGACAGTACCAAGCCTTCTCAGCGCCTACGTGAGATCGAAAAGTCCAATGACGGATTTCATCTTGCAGAGGTAGATCTGACTATGCGTGGGCCCGGTGAGATTTACGGTAAGGCACAGCACGGAGCGCTGAATCTGCAAATCGCAACGCTCGCAGACACTCAACTGATCGCTCGCGCACAGCGTGCCGCCCGAAAGTTCGTCGAATCGGGTGAAGATTTGGTACAATATAGACAATTAGCAGAGCAGGTAAATAAATATCAACGCTTGACGACGCTCAATTAAATAAACTAGGCGCTCAATTAAATAAACTATATGTATTCAGGAACAACTTTTCGTATTAAATCTGGTCGCATCATGGGCGTTCATCAGAAGATTGATCGCGTTGCTCGTCGTGCGCTCGCAAAAAAGCTTCCAAAAAAGACGATCTTCCCGTCAGAATACAAAATTCTCCACTTTGAAGGGCTGAATGGCCCCGATGGAATCAAACGTAAGAGTCCTGGCCGCGATGAACCGTGGCATTATTTAGATCCGCATGACCCAACTGATATGAATCTGCGGACAATGATATCGGACCATGTCTACAATCTGACAAAAGCGCTTGTCGATGATAACCATGAGCGGGCTGCATTCGAAGCGGCCTGGATGGCGCATGCGATAACAGACGGCATGACGCCCGCACATCACTATCCTCTGGAAGAAAAGCTAGAAGAGATGCGTGATGGCAAAGGCCTAGAGACGCGGACGACAACCAAAGACAAACTACTCCTCCCCGGCCGAACACGCCGCGAACAGCTGCGCAACAACTGGCAGTTCTGGGGCGCTAAAGGTATCATGACGACCCATCTGGCTTTTGAATTAGGTGTGTCTACGACGATTGCCGGTCAAAAAATATCCAAGGGCGAGCCGACCGACGAGGAGTATGCTGAAGTGCTAGAAAAAGGCGTCATCGAGATGTTCGACAGGGCAATAGAGCGTATCATCCAACTAGAATTATACGAAGAGTTTTATAAAGCAGGTTGGACCAGGCGTCTAGCGCGAGATACCCGAAACGTCCTTGTTCCCGAGATCGTAAAGCTTGTGGCGCTAAGCTGGTACTACTGTGACACAAAAGCAAGCGAGCAGCGAGAGGATCATTACCGATAATGAATCTTAGGATTATTTCGGGTGAGTTTGGTGGCCGTAAGATCATTGCTCCTGATGGTCGCATTACTCATCCAATGGGAGACAGGCAGCGATCCGCATTATTTAATATTATCAAAGACGAGCTGCCGGATGCCGACGTATTAGATGCGTTTGCCGGAACAGGCTCGCTAGGATTAGAATCGTTATCTCGCGGAGCACGATCGGCTGTTTTTATTGAACGTGAGCGTACGGCGCAAAATAGTATCGTAAAAAATATCACTAGTCTCGGTGTCGATGCAAAAGCACAATTGGTGAAAACGAGTGTCACAAACTGGATAGATCGAAACAAACACCGTGAGTTCGATATCATATTTGTTGATCCGCCATACGATGATATGCAGTTATCCACAGTTTCACGACTATTCGACCTTTTAAAACCAGGAGCGCTTATGGTATTATCAGAACCAGGTAGAAGTGAGGTTCTGACCAAACCCGGAGTTGTTGTGGTGGACAATCGTAGTTATGGTACCGCGAACCTCACTTTTTACCGCCGAGAGGACGTATAATGCGTCTTTTTTTTGATTGCGCTTATTGCCGCCTGCTGTATAATATATTTAACATAAGAATTTAAAAAGAGAAAACACAGGCTTTATGGCACGATTACCTCAACCGGGGGCAGATAGTGGTAGTTGGGGGAATATTCTTAACGAGTACTTACTGCAGTCGCATGATTCTGGCGGCGTTTTAAAGAATGACACCGTTGGGCCAGTTCAGCTAAAAAGTGATTCTGTAACTGCCGCTGCAATTGCGACTGGTGTGGTGTCTGAAACGCATCTAAGTATGGACCTGCGCGCAAAAGTAAATTCAGCCGCATCTGATGCTGACGCAATAGACGATTCAACGACCATTCACAAGTTCACAACGGCATCAGATATTGAGAAGCTAGCTACGGTTGAATCAGGGGCGACAGCCAATGATACTGACGCCAATCTCAAGAATCGTACAAACCACACTGGTACTCAACCGATTTCTAGTGTGACGGGATTACAGTCAGTTATTGATACGAAAGCAGATGACTCTAATGTAGTCCATAGAACTGGTAGTGAATCGGTAGGCGGAAACAAGACGTTTACTGGTGACGTTGAAGTTGCTGTTAATAAACAGCTTAGATTCTCATCTAGTTCCGCTACTGGAGGTATAGCTAAAAATATCGCCTTTTATCAAACCGACGACTATTCTCGTCCGTGGCTTGCTTGGTATGATAGGGGCAACGTACTGAGGGCTGCTACGGGTTGGCACTCTATGGACTATGAATCGGGCACAGCGCATAACCGTTATGAAATAAAGACAAATGCGAGTGCGTCTAACGTTATGCTTACTCGTATGGCTGTAGATTCTGGCGTCGATACAGGCAACGTGTACTTTAACTACGTTAATGACCTTATGATCGAGCATGGCAAATACGAGCCTAACGCGCCCGTACGTTTTCGGCTTCGCGGTATGACTTCTGCAGCTGGTACTGCCGCCGACTTATTTACATTTGCTGCACTTACTGACAGCAGTGACTTTACTCTTGTCTCGCTCGATCCGAAGACTCTAACCAACACACGTAACGCACGCATGCGTTTTTTCCGTGACACTAACACTAGTGGTGATAAGTCGATCGAGGTATTTAAAGGGGATGGCACCAACACGGCTACACTAAAAATCGTACCTACGGACGGCTCGATGGAGTTTCGGAGCACGGGTGGTATCAACCTGGATGGGAGTAAAATTACCAATGCACCAACCCCTACTGCAGCTGGTGATGTAGCTAATAAATCCTATGTTGATACGAAAGCCGCTACGGCCACGAGCGCCGGTCTTATGCGAATGCCTAAGCCTTCGACACAGACCCCGCCTGCTAACATGCTGCAAGCTCACTCAGCTGGGCATGGCTGGAGTGCGCATGACGCAGCCGGGTCGACAATTAACCTCAATGACACGAGCGACTTTTTTCTAGGTACACAGTCCATTAAAATCACTACAGGCGGCACAGGTGTCGCGTCAGCCGTTCGGAAGGCAGGCATGGCGCTTGATTGCACAGGCATGGACGTTCGTCTGTGGTTTAAATACGACGACCCGTCGAAACTGGCTGCGATTCGAATATACCTAAGTGACTCACAAATTGCCAATCATTATAATAAAATCGTCATTCAACCAGCAGGCGCCAATGCAAATCCGATAGGTAACGCCGGTGAGTGGATTGTCGTTGACGTCCCTTTTAGTTCGATGGCCTCACAGGGGTCTCCAACGAGAAATAGTATTGATACATTTTCGTTTACTTGTATTGATAATGCGGGAGGTCCGTTAAATGTAAGTTTCGGAGGATTTGCGCTAGTCCCTGCCGATAGCTTAAATCAATTCCCGAATGGTGTAGTTTCGCTGACTTTTGATGACTCTTATGTTTCGCAATATACAATCGCTCGGCCATATCTAGATAAATATGGATACAGGGGGACACTTTTTCCAGTCATCGGACTGCTTGACACTGCAGGAATGTTGACAAGTGCACAGACAAAACTGTTATGGGAGCAAGGATGGGAAATTGGCGGCCACGCATCCACTGCAGCGGCGCATGCGCAGTCGCTCGTCGGTATGACCCAAGACCAACGCATCACAGAGCTGGAAAGCATACGCCAGTGGGCAGTAACGAATGGGTATCCAATGACTAGTTACGCCTATCCAAACGGATATTGGTCGCGCGTAGCGGCAGCGGATGTGTCGCGGTATTTTGATTCAGCTAGATTAGCATTTACGAATTACCCAACTGCTGCTCGACCAGAGAATCAATTTTGGATCCGAGCTGCTAATGCGGGAACTCAGCAGGCTTCATTGAATGGATTTGTTGATCAAGTCAAGTCAGGGCGAGGCTGGCTGAATGTAATATTCCATGATATTAAGTCTACAGGTGCAACCAGTAATGATATATCGGTAGCTAACTTTTATGCTTTTATTGACTACTGTCATTCCCAGGGCGTAGCAGTGCGTACGCAAGCTGAAGTGATTTCGCGCGCTATATAAATTCTGTAAACAAATACGCATGACGTTACGTGAGAGTACGCGCGATCATTAGATCTCCTGAGGATTCGGTTGTTTCGAATATAAACAAAAAAGACCCCATCGGGATCTTCATTGTGTGGTACGCGAGAGAGGACTTGAACCTCCACGCCCGAAAGCACTAGCTCCTAAGGCTAGCGTGTCTACCAATTCCACCACTCGCGCTTATGTACATTACGTCGCTACTATTGCTACTAGCGTCGTAGACAATAGCCATTGTATCAGATTTAATTTAGATATGCAAAACCTGTACATTACAACTAATTTGCGATAACATCAAATCAAGGAATATTCCTCGCACACAAAGGTGGAAATCGTGAAAGAGCCAGATAGCAATGAGCGTATTGTTGCAGTAGAAGCGGGTATCGAGTCTGTTCAACGGGCGTGGTACCTATCATCCGAATGGTGGAACGAAAGTCGATCATCGGTACTGCGATGGCAAGGCATGCAAGAAGTTATCGATGGCGATGACTTGTGCCGACGAGCCGTGGCCATCAACTGGGTGCCGTTGCTCGAGAGCCAGCTCGTCTATAGTAATCGCCAGAGAAAGTTGCGATTGCCTGGACTTGGCATGGGATTGGCGACAGATGTGACGCAGCGTCTGAAGTGGTTGTTTTACTCCGCTTCATGGCTCGATCTGCGGTATTATCCGTCACCGTCTCAGGTGAATATGATCGCAGAATCGTTCAGGCAAGGGTTTTTATCTCAGCTCCGGCAGCCGTACAGAGACATAGACGGCATGTTCAAAGCTAGGAGTGTGGTAAAACTTGTCGAGGAGCGGTTCATTGCGGACGTCCCAAGCAGTCGTCGTGCGGATTTTTTGCATACGATCTGGCAGGACGCCATGGCAGCGCCGCAACATCTGAGTGATGAAGCATTTTCCTCGCATGTCATGCTCGAGTTGGAATGTCGGATGTACCATACATATGGCCAGTGTGCTGATGGGTTTCGCAAGGAACTACATGAGTCGCTGATGTGTTCGCTGCGTTACCGCGCTGACTAGACCTGCGTGTATCACGCCTCACTACAGAGTAGTAAAGAAAGTCTTACTACTCTGTAGTGAGGCTTTCTTTATCTCGCACACTGCTTGTGCTATCATTGATACACAATGAGTAAAGTGGCTAACTATCTAAACGAACATATACTTGGAGAAGTATCAAGTAACGCGTCCGTGCGACGTGCAATGTCAACTGACGCAGGCGTGCTATCGATTACTCCTGAAATGATTGTCTATCCGCGAACGACAAATGATATACGTAAGGTTGCTCGATTCTCGAGTCAGCTAGCCGAGAAAGGTCATGCGCTACCGATTACGGCGCGGGGCGCTGGTAGTGACCAGACCGGGGCTGCAATTGGCATGGGTATCATCGTCAATACGACGGCGCATATGAATACCGTCTTTGAGATTGATGTGAAGCAAAAACTTGTCCGCGTCCAGCCCGGTGTTACGTTTAAGGCACTTAACGACGCCCTTCGCCTGCACGGTATGTATATTCCGTCATATCCTGCATCTGCGGCGTACAGCACTATCGGTGGAGCTGTAGCGAACAATGCCAGCGGCATGCTGTCAGGTAAATATGGCGCAACGGGTAATTGGGTTCATCAACTCGAAGTCGTGCTGAGTAGCGGTGATATCTTGCAAACGGGCCGCATCAGTAAACGTGAACTAAATCGCAAAAAAGGTGAGCAGACATCTGAGGGCGAGATCTACCGCCAAATCGATAATCTTATTGCGGACAATGCAGCGATGATAACGAATTCCATCGACGAAGATACGCGTGATAACGCTGGCTATAACGGTATCGTTGATGTAAAGCGAAAAGACGGGTCAATTGATTTGGCGCCGCTTATTGTCGGTAGTCAAGGAACGCTAGGAATAATATCTGAAATTATTATGAAAACCGAATACCTTAATGAACTATCTGTAGCGGCAGTCGCTTTTGATAGCTGGGAATCTGCGCGTGATTCGATTGACGGTATGGCGTCACTTGGACCTTGCTTGATGGAGCTGATAGACGGGCAGCTATTCGAAGCAGCACTAGAGCGCGGTAAAAAGTATTCTTACTATACCGACGCAGTCGACGCAGGTGCAACAAAAGCAGTGATTATCATTGGCTTTGATGAACCTGCTGAACGACAGCGCAATAAAAAGACCAAAAAACTCCATAAGATGTTCGACCAAACGCCTGCATTTATCAAAGTCGCAGCTGATGCTGCTGAGTCCGAAGAACTATTGATATTACGAGATGTGACATCTATAGTCATAAACCCTGAAGGCAACGCTGAATCGGCTCCTCCTCTCGTGGACGGTGCGTATATTCCATCGGAACGGTTTGAGGATTTCATGACAGCCCTTGAAGTACTGGGAACTAAATTCCATCTTGCGCTACCGCTTTACGGACGACTTCTTGATAATGTGTATCATATTCGTCCAGCTTTGCAGCTTCATAAAGTAACTGATAGGCAAAAAGTTTTTAAGTTTACCGACGAATATGCGCGTCTAGTGGCAAGTTACAAAGGACATCTGATTGGTGAATCTGGCGAAGGACGCTTTAAGGCATTATTTGCATACAGCGAAATTGACGATGATTTGAAAGAACTCTATGTTGGTATAAAAAACACCTTCGATCCACAGAGCATACTTAATACTGGTGTCAAACAGTCATCTGACATCAAGACGATGGTTTCTCAGCTACGTAAAGAATATGATTTGTCTGAATTTGCAAATTATTCACCATCTAACTAATTATTAGCTTACTTATCCCAAGCATCAACCAGAGAAGTGTACTGCGAGTGACGCTGCGTGAAACACAAATTATACGTAGTGTATGTGATTGACTTAGTGCTATAACATGCACTACACTTGCTTATATAAGCGCGAGTGGCGGAATGGTAGACGCGCTAGCTTCAGGTGCTAGTGTCCTTCGGGACGTGGAGGTTCAAGTCCTCTCTCGCGTACCAAAATAAATACATCGCTAGTAGCGGTGTATTTATTTTGGTACAGCTTAGCTATAATGATGTTCGTAAAAAAACAGTCGCTGCGACACCCGGACATGCGTCCAGGTGTCGCTGCGACATACTACCGCTCGTCATT
>JAZQPT010000033.1:0-14887 GCA_045628725.1 Saccharimonadales bacterium (SeqCode) | reverse complement strand
GTCCGGAGGGGTTTTGTATTCTTGGACTTCGTCCTTGAAAACTCTACCTCTTCGGATCCCTGCACTCACTTTTAGACATTTTTTTATCCGCTCCTCTGCTTTAGTAGAGGAGCTTTTTATATAGTTAGAAAGATGAGCGCAAATGAACTTGTCCTTCATGGCTGAGGCTGGTCGATGTGTTTAGTAAGATAAGATGGATGGTCGACTACTGAACTTTTATTTTTGAAATGTCGCCATTTAGGAATATTGGTTCGACGCCTAGAATCTCATCTATCAGTGGGGACTCTTGAGGTGTGCCGTTCAAAATGTAAATTGGTTTTTCTAGATAAAATGCTGTCGACATCTCCATAAGAACATTAGGGCCGATATAATTTTCTTTCCCATGCTTTTCATAGTTCGCTACAAGAATTACATCATTCTTTGCAATTTCGTTAAAGTGAGCGCGTATCAGCAATGCTTTACCATGATACCCACTCGAATTATTTTCCCAGGTTGAAACAATATCCTTAAGGTCCATTTCACCTGCTTTTATCTTCGCCGCAGTTTTAGGCAAGACAACCTCAAGCCCTGTCTCCTCCAATACGTAGCTAAGCTGAATAACTTGTTCATAGAACGAGGCGCTGGCACTTATAGCTATTTTCATTCAATTATCATATCAAACGCATGAACTTTGTCGAGGCACTATTAGTGCTTGAACTGCGAGATGATATTAATCAAGGTAGACTCTACAATCTAATGACAGCGCACAGACTATTGAATGTCTTCGAAAAATAACCCTGTATATTTGAAGGCAATTGAGACACGATAGGTCTATGTCTCAAGTTATTCAGGTAGGTAACGTGTGATTTTATCCAACCTACTCCCCACTCTGCGTACATAAAGGATAACGTAGGATATAATAAAATATATAAAAGAAGGGATTGAATGGGAGAAACGATTTTTTCTGCGTCCGATGCATACGTCGGAGCAATTAAACAACAATTACAAGAGTTGAATAAACAAGATGTACAGCGTGTATATTTGCAAGTTGGAGGGAGGCTAATTGGAGACAAGCATGCCGCAAGAGTTCTGCCAGGATATAATCCAGACACCAAACTACATCTAATACAGTCAGTCGCAGATCAAGCAGAATATGTTTATTGTATCAGCGCGGATGATCTCGACCGTGGTCGTGTACGCGGAGATAATGGATTGTCTTATGCTGATGAAATATGCCGCTCATTAGATGAGCTCTCGAGTAGCGGCATTGCCGTACGTACTATTGTGGTTGTTGGCACGACCGACCTCACTAGTTACGATCGAATTACCTCTTACGCTGAGGAAAAAAATATTCCTGTCATCGCATGGGCGACGAATAGCAGCGTTCTGGATGAGAGTTTTTCAGTTACGCAATTTGCAGATAATGAGCGTTTGCTCTTTAATAAACAGATTGTCGTCGTTCTTAGTCCTGGCAGCAACAGTGGTAAATTTGATTTCTGTCTACAGCAGCTCTATCTAGATAGCTCTAATGGGCAATCTGTCGCGTATGCTAGGTTGCAGGTATTTCCGATTCCCGCGCTACACCCATGGCATCCGGTGAATCTTGCGTACTTCGCTGCAACAGCCGATGTGTATGGTAATGAGGGGTTATTTACTGCATCCTCGTCAGATCCAAAAGATGCCTGGTCATTTTACCAGAAAGACGCGAACATTGATGTCGTGCTTCATGAAATTCAAGCTCGCAATCAAAGCGACAGCCATATAATCACAAGAACGATATCTGTCGACAGCGGGTTTGCAGATGAATCCGAGGCTGAACGCGAAGGAGCGGCAGAACTGTTGCGCCGTTATATGCGATATCGGCAAGAAGTGGCACAGGGTAAAGAAAGACTAGAGACGTTAGAGTTTACAAAACGTCTCATTAATTTGCTTTTTGATCGATACCCTGTTGAGCAATACCGAGAGAGCCCAGATACGATATAGTACGATCTACTGTATTGTACTGCTCGTCTCCGTTTCGGCTTTCCTTTTTGTACCGCTCAATGCGCCGAGCAATCTCATGTAGGCACGCACTAGTGACGCCTTCTTCATCAATTATGCCTGTTTCAATAACATTGACTCCCATGTCTGCAGGTTCTTCGTACTGGTGTAGTGGTGAATCTAGCTCAGAGTAGTGCAGCATAAGCGATTGTAAAATGCCAAGATTCTGGATGTCTTTATCGTAGCTTGTTTTGCCATCACCTGTTGTCGATAGACTATTAGGAAGGTCTGCGGTGGCGGCTAGAAACGCTACGTTCAAAGGGTGGTCTTGGTTAAGATTGAATACCGGAAATGTTTCAAATTTGGTAAAGTTAGCATTCTTACCGCCTTGCAGTTTGTGTGCAATTTCCGTAATAGCTACTGAAAACTTACCGCTACCTCCTCCAGGACTCGCAACGATGAGATGTTGGTCAATGTCGCTTATAGGTTCGAATTGCGTTAATGTAGATGTGATAGTGTCAGGATTAAGCAGGGGGTATCCAGGTATATAATCAATCCTTTTGACTGCGAGGTCATGGCTGTTGAGCCGCTCGGTATACATCTCTATATATTCAGTATTTTCATCAGTGGCCTGAGAAGGGAATGATGTCAATGTAATAGAATCGATAGGAAGGTTAAACTGAGTCCGTGATTGTTCAACTAGTCGCAAAACTTCGTCGTCATAGCGCAGTCCAGAATCGCCACGGATTCGTTGGTTAATTCGTCTGCCGTCTGGAGGTGCAATAACGTCCATAGTATTCAATGCCAGGGTAATAGTGACATTCCCTAGTGACTTATGTAAGTCTTGGAGGATGCGTGCCTTAACATCAGGGTTATAGTCAGGTAGTACTCGTGCTGCATGATAGTCGCCAAATGGCTTCCCGCCAAACTCGATTACTTGCACATCTCCCTTTTCGAGTCGTTTTGAGAAAGCATCTACTTGGTTAGTATAATACTTTTCTGTATCAAAGCTCATTTGATGTACCATCACATTGTTCGTCGTTTACTCGTAAGCGGACTGTAGGTTCAAAGTCGCCACGGAGCGCTATATGTCCTAGGGGGATACCGTTTCGTACCAGCCCTTCGGGTATAGGTCGCGCCTCGGGGCTAAATGCGTCAACACGCTTTTGCTCGTGCTCTTGTTCTACAGAAGCCGTTAATTCCGAAAAAACTCTGTCAATATCATATTTCCGCATTGATCTCTCCATACTTACACTTTTTAGTATGACGTAATTTATTATATAAATAGTTTTTAGTCAAGCTAATTATATTCGACGCGGATCCAGTAATAAACGATGCCGTTGTGATGCTGCAATATATCATTGAATGATGGGAGTAAAAAGCGGGTCAACTTTTAGAGGGAGATCGAAACCTTACCAACTTATTCGCAAGTAGAATGGTTTCCGCATTACGAATACAAAACGCTTGTTATCCCCATCTAATTTAATAAGATGAGTGTGTTGATGAGTGACGCTTTTTATACTTGAACCAGGGGTGCGAGCATAGATATTATAGCCCTGAGATTCATATTCACTAATCAAATCGACATACTCCAACGCTGCATTAGCATCCATATCTTTTAGACTGTCTGTATGTTTTTTTGGCGTAATCATTAGGTGATCAAGAACACCTTGTCCGTCCCAAATGGAATAAGGTATACGGTTTTTTATAACCTTTAACTGATCTGATTCCTTGACGTATTGCGCATGGCCATAATCAATACTGCAGAACGGACACGCTTCTCCGGCATGTGTACGTCGATAATGACGGTATTGATGTTCTTCTTGTATAGAGCGACTAGCTGTCATTATATTACAACTATACCACTGAATCTGCGTGCAATCTACGGATTTTAGTAGATGAGACATCTTCTTCCATATTGCTACGCTCCGTAACGATAAGTCGTCCAGAAGTGGTCGCATCTGAAACCCATGAAATTCCGAGATGTTCTTTAATTTCATCCATATTTCCAGGTCGAAGTACGCAAATAGCATTACCGCCCTTTTCAGAGAGATGTGATTTCATACTAAGAAGCTGATCAGACCCTACGACAAAATAAAGCTGCAAAGCATCAAACCCTAGCCGCCGTTTAATGGTTTCAGGCACAAAGTTATTAATTTGTTTTTCCTGCGCAAGATATCCAGAAATATCATCGACATAGGTTGGAATTGTAGGGTGTGGATTCTTATCTTGTATAAGCTTGACTCGATGTTCGTATTGCCATTTACTACTCTCTTCGGCTAACTTGTTTTCAAGATACTCAGAGCTATTAGGAGTTAAGATTAACGACTCTACTAAATGCCCCCTGTTAATTAATGCTGCGCTAGCTGAGTGAATAGCATCGAAGTGTCCATCATGAATAGGGGCAAATGACCCCACCATAACTACTGCGTTTCCTTCGCGTTCGTAAAATGATTCAGTTTCAGACAAGGCTTCTATTTTAGGTATTTCAGACATAATTCATAATTTTACACCGAGATTCTATAATGTCAATGGTTTCATGTATTACATTTAACATTTATTATCCTCAATGACCTTGCTCTATTAGGTTTACGCGCCCATAAATTCTAATACTAGAGGATAATATAATATTAAACACGGATATTGTGTCTATGAGTAATCACAGAAACAGGCTTTTGCTATTTAATCTCAGCAAGTACTTGAATAGGACGCTCTATCTGATTCAATATCGTGATCTTCTTGGTAAGTTTCAACACTTTAATAGAACGATTACCTCTTACTCCTTAGCTCATCTAAATTATCAACCACTTTATTGAAACCTTTGATATAGGTATCGGTCATATTTTCGGCAAATGTCCAAACGGGCAATTTGATAATCTCACTGTGGAACTTCTCAGCGCTACTAAATAACCTATGATTGTTATCAAGGTCGTGATCATACATAGTAGGAAATATGACATGCGGGTAATTAAATAAAGGCTCCTTGTTTAGTAGGCCTGTCGATCCTGGTACGTCGAATTCCACCAATCCTTCAGCATGGAGTGCCCTCAGGAATATATCTCTCGAAACTCCCGTCACTGCTTCGTCATATGTAATAACCTGAGCATACCAACTATTCACCGTGTTAGGTCGAGCCTCTAATTTGCGAATACCTTTAATAGTGTGTGTGTGCTGAGCGAAACGTTGCGCGTTAAGGTTCTTTTCTGAATTAATCGTATCGATTTGCCTAAATATTTGTTGGGCCATTGCTACGTTCAGCGTGCTTGCTCGGAGTTTTAGCCCAGCGCCGGTTAGTGCAAAACTTTTCAGAGACTCGTCCTCGATTTGGTTTTTGCTTCGCTTATTGTAGTGTCCGTAAATTAGCGAGCGCTCAAAGTGGCTACGCTTCTTAAATAGAATAATACCGCCTTCGCCCCCCGTGATAATTTTTTGTCCCTGAAGGCTCCATATCGCAATATCTCCAAATGACCCCAGGGGTTTACCTTCGGCAGTTGCACCGTGTGCATGCGAACAATCTTCAATCAGTGTAATATTACGCGCGCTACATATGGCGGCGATTTTTTTGATATCTGGTACATAGCCCCACATATGTGTCACTACAACAGCTTTAGTTTTAGCAGTTATCATTTCTTCAATTTTAGATGCATCGATTTGACCATACTTATCGCAATCGACCATCACGGGTATAAGCCCGAAATGCATCATCGGGCTTATTGTAGCGTGGAAAGTATATACGGGACATATCACTTCATCGCCAGGTTCTAGCATTAAAGAGTAGTATGCGCTTTGTAGGCCAGATGTACCTGAGTTTACAAGTAAAGAGTATGGCATTTTATGGTAGCGAGCAAATTCATCTTCAAACTCGCCAAATACTCCAGAATTATCGTATATAGATATACTTGTGTGCAGTTGCTTATGTACGGCTTGTTCGATACCGGGACTAATTATAGGCCAAGCAAAGCGTACTGGTGTAGGACACGTTTTCTCGCCTCCGTTAATCGCAAGTTTCATAGATTTTCCTCCTTCTGAAGGTCGATAAGTACTGCTTCATACATTTGACGTGCATTGACAATACTATTAGTCTGAGCTGATAGGTAGCTGGCATCGATAAATGCAGCGTGTTTGATATGCTCATGAATCAAGTAACTTTCCTTTCTACTCAATTGACATTCGCGTATATTTCCTGCGAACATTTCGTATTGTGAGACAAGGGCTGAGGGCCACGCTCCTTCCCTACTGAGTGACTCGACGAGATTGCCGTTATTATCAAAATGCTCAACGCGACCACGCTCTATGTGGATGCTACCTTTCGTGCCATAAATCTTTAAATGCTCTTGTTTTTTAGGGAAAACACGGCTAATAACAACGTTGCCAAGTATAGTATGTTCGCCGTCACCGTAGCGAAGACTCATGTAGGCTGTGTCTTCCACATCATACAGCTGACCTTCACGGTTTCCTGCTGATGTTGATACAGCCACCTGGTCAGGTAGACCAAAATACCACACAAGGAGATCAACGACATGATAGCCCATATCTATAAGCGCTCCACCACCCGACTGAATAGATCTAGCACGCCAACCTTCGTCAAGTTTATCGATGTTAAATGTATACTTAGCTTCTATTGCAAAAACTTTTCCAATCGAACGAATCAACTGTGGAACGCTTGAAAATATTGGATTAAAACGACGCTGTAGCGTTACTTGTATCGTAATATTATGTTTGCGCATGAGGGTATGGTACTCTTTTGTTTCGGCTAAATTCAATGCAAACGGCTTCTCTTTAATGATATGCACATTATTCTTAGCTAGAATTTTAATGCACTTTTTGTACTCGCTGTGCGGCAGTGTTAAGACAGCGACGTCGGGTATACTCTTCGACAGTGCCTCTTCAATAGATGAATATACTGGAACCTCATATGATGACAGAAGAGACTTATGTTGACTCACATCAATCTCAATAAGACCTATAATATTGTAATCGGATGAAGACATGAGAGCAGGTATATGATCTTCTCTTGCCTGTTTTCCAATCCCTACGACTAGTGTATTTAAAACTTTCATCGCTATAGTATACGACAAATTGCATTTGAAAACTAAAATGTTAAAATTAGAATTAGCCTATCCAAACAGTTACGAAGGGAGTAATCAATGGCAAGCTCAATGGAGTATGAGAAGACTTACCTGTGTTCGGAGGTGCCAGAGCGGTTCATTTCTGGGCCGGGAGTGCGGATGATTGATGTATATCTTCCGGAATTATCCGATCACCCCAAGTTGCGCTTACGTCAAAAGGGCAATCGCTTTGAGATCACGAAGAAGACTCCAGTCGACGGAGACCCATCGCGTCAAATCGAGGATACGATAGTTCTCACTGAGGATGAATTTCGTGCACTCGGTATTGCCTCGTCCCGGAAAATTGAGAAGCTACGCTATCCTTTGAAGTATGAAGGGTTTGAAGCGGAGCTCGATGTGTTCACGGGCGAACATGCAGGGCTGATTCTTGTCGACTTTGAGTTCGACGATCCATCCGTCATGGAGAGCTTTGAGCAGCCCCACTTTTGTGCGGCAGACGTAACGACAGAGGACTCAATTGCAGGAGGGGTTTTGTCAGGACTTGGAAAAGATGATCTTTTTGATCATCTTGCAAGTCAGTATGGCTACAGGCCTGTCGGTTTAACTATCGATAAGCCGGTTAGCTGACCTACGACAAGTGTAACTACTACGCAACTGTTCAATGGCTGCGCCTCGCTCGCCAGATATGGAAAATATCTCGCGTGAGCGAGGTATTTTCTTTCCAACATTAGGTAAGTATACGATACCACCTTCTGTACTCCATCTCCTCGGCAGTAACCTGTTCGCCCACTCGCACTATAAGGCTGGACTACTCCAGTCCTAGGGGCGCGAACCCTGTGTTGCTCTACTCGACTTGATCCGTACCACGCCTGACGCGTGACCGGTTTCGAGCTGAAGCAGCTCGCCGGCTGTCAAGCGCTTGATGTGCATTTTACGCAGAGTTGTTCCTTCCTTGTTGAAGTTGAGTCCCCATTGCTGCACGATACTGTTCGGAGCGTACCCACCAGGGAATACGCCTTCCAGTGTCCAGCCGTGACGCTAGAGGCAGGCGACCTGCCATGGTTCGGGAACCAGGTGGACATACAGCTTGTGGCCGTAGTCTGACAGTAGACCCTGAAGATCGATGACAAGTGCTTCGATCGCTACACCGAACCCCACGATCATTTTACTCCGGCAAAACCGGGGATTCGAGCCATAACCTCATAACAAAGAAAATAACCTTAGATCAAAAGACCTAAGGTTATTTTCTTGGCTGAGAGGGTGGGTCAGGTACCTACAATGAGACAAATGAGACAGTACGTCGTTAGAATTTATATCACTATAACTTCTTGTTGTTTATAAATCTATAATGTTTTATAATATAGGTAACTACTCTATTCTTTTGAGTAGAAGCTCTTTCCTATACACCGACCTAAGGACTAGACATGAAAGAATACTGCCCTCTGACCGTTATCAGTGGAGCATCAACCAAGTCAGGTATCGTTTTTCAACACCCTCAACAAAAGATCACCGTCTCAAGCCATATAGACGTTGTGTGGGCTATAGTTCGATTCAGCGACGGCTTGACCAAAAGTGACACCGTGATCAGTAAAACGGTTAAACTTACAGGAGCAGATCCATCGCTTGTCGCAAGCGCACTTGAGGATCTTACGAATCTCGAGATACTTGTAGACAGTCGCTTGACACACAGACACTTCCATAAACTTGGGAACAACCTGTCCGTGTTCTCTGCAGGTTTGACTCCAGACGAAGTGTACGCACTTCAGATGAGTCCTCACCTCACAATGAAACATGGGTTGGCAACAAGTCTGGACACAAGTACTGATAGTTATATCGGGAGGCTGGGGTCTAAGAGAACAAGCTGCAGAAGCTTCAGTAATGAGCCTTTGAAGATGAGTCAGTTCAGTGAAATGCTGCGCGTTGCGTACGCCAAAAGCGTGACGGCATCCCCGTCAGCGGGAGGTTTGTATCCATTGCGCATCTATGTTCTACTCACCAAACCTGTTGACGATCTTGAGACTGGGATATATGAGTACGACAGTGAAAATAACGCTGTCGTATATTACGAGAATCAACTGGATAGTCATGAGCTGGAGTTTGCACTGAACAGCGATTCCCTGCTCTACAACGCTCCGGCTATATTTGTAGTATGCGCCGAAATTGACCGTCAGCCAACGAAGTACGCCAATCGGGGGTATCGTTACAGCCTCATTGAGGCTGGTCACGTAGCCCAGAATATTCATCTCGTTGGCCATGAGCTCAGTCTTTCGACTCTCGAGTATTGCGGCTTCCAGGATGACAAGTTGTCGGATGCGTTAGACCTCGACGATGGTATCATTCCTATTCTGACCGTAGCGGTGGGCTATGCAAAGAAATCAGAAAGTGACACGGTTGATGAATTTGCCGCTCAACTCGCCACTGATCTAGTGGGGAAAGGTAAGCCAGTCAACTGGGTGCATCTCGTTAATTCACCTCAAAGTGAAGAGGACTATTCGTTCTTTCATTTTGTGTCGCATTTCAGATCGGGAGATCATGATGTGGCGAAACTGAGCTACAAAGACAGGCTCTGCGGAGGTACAAGTGGATCATTTAATCTTGCGATGGTAAAAGCAATCGCCGAAGGCTATGAGCGATACCAAAGCAGCGTTATCCGAGTTGACGCCATTTCGTCTGCTGATTCGTTTAGCGACGATACTCAATGGCTGGATCCACGTGTTTACGCACCTTATACCGAAGCACAGATCAATCACTACCCTACCCTCACTCCCTTTCAGAGTAATTTAGATTGGGAATGGACTGAAGGTGATGACTTGGTTTCAGGATCTAAGGTAATGGTGCCTATTGATCTCGTGTACTACCCACTTTCTAGGGATATACTGGAGAGAAATTTGTGCCATTATGCAAACTCTAGTGGAATTGCGGCTCACTCTACATACGATGCCGCAGTAAAGGGTGCCCTCCTCGAGCTAATTGAGCGTGATGCAATCATGCGAAACTGGTTTGAGAAGACGCCCCCGTCACGGATTGCCATGGAGCATCTCCCTTTGCACTGGCGCAAGCGAGTGGAGCACTGGAGTGAACAGGGGCATCAGGTGGATGTTGTTGATCTGTCTAATGAGGGTGTGAGTATAATCAATGTCGTTATTCATAGCGATGAGCGTTATCCTCATTTCGTCACTGGCACCTCGGCTTCCATCGATAGCCTCGAAGCAGCCTATACCAAGGCATTCCATGAGGCGGAATTGACACTTATCACTCTTCGTCAAGAAGGTGAAAAAGTCATGTCTGCCGATGAGTTGGCTCAGCCAATCGATCACGGTATATACTATGCCCAAAAGGCAGCTCAAGGAGCTGTTGACTTTTTATGGTCAGGGTGCTATAGTACTCCAAGCGATCCGGGTGCTACACTCGAATTGTTGATAGACAGGCATCAGCCATGTGTCGTGAACCTTTCCGGACGTTACCAAGGTCTACAGGTAGTCAGGGTCTTCGCAAGAGATCTTGTTCCAGTTAACTTTGGATACGGAGTAGATCACTACACTCACCAAAACCTCCCGGTATCGATCCGGAAGAAGCATTTTAGTGAGCTGGAGCCTCACTATCTTGCGTAGAGCTATCTCCAGGAAGGAAGTAAACTTCATGCAGGTTCTCACCGTCAAGGTCAAGAAGCGCGCCGTCATGGGCTCTGCTGCACGTAGCAGCGGAGCATGCAGCAGCGGAAGCAGCAGCAATGGCAGCTCCAGGGGTTCCACCCCTCGGAAGTAGCTTGACTAGGTACCCGTAAGGCTGAAAAGCCTTGCACCATCGCCACTGCAGTTGGGTTGATATATCACCCAACTGCAGTGGCCTTATTCATTTAGCGCCAAACTGATAATATGTCGTCTGACGAGACTAATAAAATGTCTTTGATATCGGCATTTTTTAATTTCAAATAATCCTCGATTAATGCATAGCCTAAAGAGTAGCCTCCCCAATGAGGTAGATCCGCATACTCTGCTCCATAAAACCACGCGTTGTGATCATATGGTTTCTGTTGGTACTCTTTTAGAAATCGAGTTTTTAGACTTTCAAGCTCTTCTCCACTGACGGCGTGCGTCCATGGAATTTCACTATCTGGATATAGATCAAGACTAAGATGATCAGCCAGACCTTCGCCGACGACATTATCTCCTAGGTTGCCATCACTTGCGAGAGGCTGCCCCGCCTGAAGCCGTACTACATGAGAAAGTTCGTGCGCCATCGTTAGCGCAAGATATCTGTCTAAGTTTTGCTCTACATCATCACTTAAATCCAAAGGAATGTACAGCTCGTGCGCAGTTGACGTATAGCCGCCAAGTCCCCGTCCCGGAATAGACATTCCTGGATTTTCAGCCACGACAATATCAAGATCGTTGATAGGCTTGATTACATTATATTTTTCAAGAACATCATTAATGATAATTGTAATCTGAGATTCGTACTTTGTAAGTTTTCCGGTTGCATTGAGGATATAGATCATTGTATATATTATATCATCTTATCAAAGTGTAATAGAATTGCTGATGGGCAAAAAAATTATACCATACTAATAATATGAGTTCGAGCTTACAGCTATCACATACGACCCCTTCATCGTGATGACACGATCGTCTTGAGCGACACGTCAAGTAGTAGTCGACGTTGGAGATATTGTCGGAATAATTGGCGACAACGGAGCAGGCAAGGTAGCTCTCCTAGATGGAATAATTGAAAATGTTCCATATCAATCCGGGATAATAATAAAGTTGCGGATTGCGACATCACTATAATTAGTGATAGCTAAATGATCTTATTTGATTTAGATAGGTTATGCTTTTGACGCAACAGTTGAATATTCTCAATATTAGTGCTTGTACCGCCTTTTGCGTAAGGAGGCATGTGATCAAAATGTAGATCTTGCGTCGATCCACATTGAGTGCACTGATTCCAAGATTTATTCTTGTAACTTACCAAAATATTTACATAATAACGAACGGCGCGTTCATGATCGCGTAGAGGCATAGCGGCTAAAGCCCTTTCCGCTCATTCACAAAAGAAAATACTGGCGTGCTTTCTTTTGTTTCAATCGCTGCACCGAACCCTGCGATCGTTTTGCCTCAGCAAAACCGGGGGTTCAAACCGCAATCTAAGACTAAGAAAATAACCTTAGATCAAAAGACCTAAGGTTATTTTCATGGCTGGGCATCAAGAACGATTATCGAACTCTTATAGGGCTAAGTGATGTAGATGTTATCGTCATAGATGATAACGAACAAGAGGATCAAGCCTAGGCGTAATTGCCGTATGCTGAAAAAAGACCCTCCAGCGCTAGTTCGCGATGTGTTTTAACTGTACTGTCAGCAGAGTCTTGAATATTACCAAGCACATCATTCGCTTCCGGTACATAAAACAAGGCGGCAATTGGGAACCCTTCTTTACCTCCTCGTATCGCTTGAGGTTTATCTAGTATTTGACCCTTGAAAATGCCGTAGAAATATTTTTCAGTATCACCATCAATAGCACAAATCGTACTTTTGAGGATAGCTTCTCGATCTTTTCCCCGCTTTCCATCGAGCTGCCTTAAACAGTATGCATCGAACTCGCTATCAGTGAGTCGATCTCCTCCCCATCGACGTGTTTTTACGCCAGGTGCACCGCCGAGAGAAGCAATTTCCATACCACTATCATCGCCAACAAATATAGTTTTCGCCTCGCTACCAAAGTGGTCTGCTGCGTCTATTGCTTTTTGACGAGCATTGCCCTCAAAAGTATCGTGTGGCTCGGCACTTTCCGGATACTCGTCTTCGGGAAATCGGATATTGCTGGCCATATTAAAACGTCCTGCAACCTTTAAGATTTCAGCCTGTTTTCCTTTATTGCGTGTAGCGAATATAATTGTGTATGACATATGTACTATTCCTGCCTTCCCCATTTTGACTCTATATAATGTTTTATGTACTCATATGATGCATTAACTTCAGCAAAGTCATTCTCATCACCCCACCAGTGGCGTCCGTTTCTATATAGGTGGAATTTTGCCCAATCTCCGTCCCATGTCTGTTCGTCATTGTGAGTGTCATGAATCAAATAGCTCCCGTCGGAATTCCGTTGTTCATATACCTGTGTTCCAGGTAGTGGTACAAACCTAAATAAGGACACGCGTTTTATAATAGACTCAAGCGACCTCAATAAATCAACTGTCTCTTGTGTGGTCTCCATATTCTCTCCAGGATAACCATGAATAATGAATGCTTTCGCATTGATACCTACTTCATCACAGGCTTCAAACGCACTTCTGATAGTATCCTTATTTATTCTTTTTCGCATCGCGTGCAAAATCTTTTCACTGCCCGATTCAACGCCGAACTTTATTTCAATACATCCCGCATCCCTCATTTTCTCTAGCAACTCTTTATCTACTGTATCTACCCGGGAGAGTGCGGACCACTTCAAGTCGAGATCTTGAATACTGTCACAGATCTCCATAACCTTCTGACGCGCAACGACAAAGTTATCATCAACAATAGAAAATCCTTCGATTCCATACGTGTCCTTTAGGTGTGAAAGCTCGGTCCGGGCGCTCTCACCACTGCGGTATTGCATTCGTGTTTGACCAGCCGCACAGAACGTGCACGGGAATGGACACCCTCGACTGAGCATCATATGTGCCATTTTTATGTCAGTACCCGCTAGGCGATCGTCCATCACGATATCTTCTTCTGGTAGCATGAGACGAGCAGGAAGCGGAAGGTCGTCTATAGGGAGCGGCGTAGCTTTTCGGTTCCTTACGATTTCTCCTTTTGAATTCCTCCAGACAATGCCTGCTGTTGCAGCATACTCATCATCTGTACGCGCATAAGTAAGCCGCTCAATTATCCCTTCTGATTCAGAGTGAGCAACTGCGTGAGCATTAAGATCATTAAGTACTTGCTCCGGGTAAAAGTTAGCATGAACGCCACCCGCGATAACTTGCGCGTCTTCGCGGATAGTTGAATGACGGTGTGCTTGCTCGATCATGCCCATTGTCACTGAAGATGAAATACTGTAGCCGACACTATCATACTCGGTAAGGTCTCTCGTGTCATGCTCAAGTTTTCCTGTAATATTAAAAAGATCAACTTCGTGTCCTTGATCTGCAAGAACTGAAGCTAGGTACATGGCCCCAAATGGAGGGAACTCTTTCCGCTCTTCATTGAATCGCGCCATATCATAAACATCAGGATACAACAGTGCAACCTTAAGGCCTCGATCGCCTATTTTTCGAACAAGCTGACTATCTGGGCTTCTCTTCCATTCGGCGCTTGTGTCTATTAAGGGTAATTTTAGTCTTTCCATAGATTGATTCTATATGAATAGTAATTGAATGGCAAAATATATCTGCAGCGTCTATATATGTTTGGTTTTTTCAATCACCTCGGCTAACTTCTTTAGTATATCGGGATCTTTTTGAAGGTCTATCATCATAAAGTTCTGCAATGACTCATGTCTTTCGAGCACGCTCAATTCATTAGGCCAAATATCGTTATCAAACCATAAAAATATGAAACACAATTCCGTATCTGTTACGTACACTAAATTGACACAGGCCATAGCTCGAAATAGTGGTCTAAGTAAGGAGATTTTAGGTCATGCAAAATAAGGCTAACCAAACCGGCCAAACAGCCTCAAGTAACAGAGATGAAGATATAAGAAAAGACCTCCCGGAGGAGATCTGTTCTATATGGCTGGGGCGGAGGGATTCGAACCCCCGAATGTCAGCACCAAAAACTGATGCCTTACCACTTGGCGACGCCCCAAAGCTCATTTATTATAGCATAAATACGAGACAATTTGTCAATATGTCATAGGACTAACGCTTGCGC
>JAZQPT010000032.1:0-3219 GCA_045628725.1 Saccharimonadales bacterium (SeqCode) | reverse complement strand
AAATATTTCGTATCTGCTCCCCAGATTGTACTCCTTGATACCACTGTGCATCTCGACAACCTGCCCTTGGACAGTCGTATGCGTGGCGTCTGATCCACAGCCAGAAAGTGCAACAGCGGTACCGACCAGGACTACTGCAGCGATGCTGCGTACTGTCATATTCATAGTTCAACCTTCTCTAGTCGAGTTGGACAGTTGCTGTATCTTTTTATTATAGCATATATAATCATATTTGTCTATACCATACCGGGAGACACCCCCTCTGGAATAATGTGAGCAACTCGAGTGTGGAGAAAAGATTTTCAGGTGATTTAATCTGCGACTTCTCTATGGCCGGGGTTAGTGGATGTGTTTCAGGAAGAAACTATCTTAATGTTTATACCGACCAACAGTCAATACATATCCGAGGCACGCTAATCCTGATCCAAAGATAACTGCACTAGGGCGTGCCATTTCAGGTATTGCGGCGGCACTTAGCGTCGTTATAATACCTGTCAGAATTATCCAGGCTGCCCATATCGGGAATACCTTGGCCTTTAGTAATGAAATGCCGAAGAGTAAACTACCTAGTAGATAAAGGATGCCGTTAATTTGGTAAACGGTGCCTAAGTAGTCTGGGCCAGCTTTCCCATCAAGAACGGAAAGTGCATTCAGTGCATATTGAGTTGCCTCTGTCGCTAACACAGGGGCAATAAATGCCTCGTAAAACCCAAAACAAATCATCAATATAAAGGCGCAAAATAGAAACAGGTAGCCAATCAGTCCTAAATAGCCAGATTGCTTTACTTGCTTTAGATAAATTCCAGTTATGCCTAAAATACCAAATATCGGGAATAAGAAACTTAGCACGTGAGCGATCATCCATTCGGTAGTTGTTAATGAAGCAAGCTGATCAGCTGGGTGTATGACTTGAATGATAATAAATAGTAGTCCTGAAAGAATGGCTGCAATACCTGCCAATTTACTGAGTTTTTCTGCGTTCATTATTTCTTTCTCAATATTATTTATGCTTCTCATATAGTAGCACCATAGTTATTCAAATCAAAAAGACTCGAAAACCGAGTCTTTTAAGCATAATAATCTTGGCTGGAGATAAGGTTCTAGAACCAAACTTTAATGTGGATCGCACGGTGACTAAGCAGTCTTAAGAACTTTCGCCATTCTGATAGTCGCAAGCAACAAACTTACACACCCAATAGCGATAAGTACCGTCAAGATTGTTGACGCAGACAACGTAATGTCTCCTATATTAACAGTGAACCCATATGACTCACGTAGTAGTTCCACGCGTGAATTGTCTCCGTCAGCTACTTGCATTAACGATCTTTCAGCAAATATATCCCGCGTAAGGGATGCGGATTGGGCAAACGGCAGTGAATTCACTACATTCGCGACGGCAGATGGCAGCGCGCCGACAGGAACGTATACACCCGCTAAAAAACCAACGCTCGTTCCAATGATGATACTGAGCGATGTGAATGCGGCAGCACTTTTAATAAACGTAGCAATCAAGCATGCCACGGCCGAAAACACAGTAGATAGCAGTATAAGTAACGGTACTAGGCGAAGCAGATTTTGAGTGCCGATGTACCCACCGCCAGATAATAGCAAATAGCCCTGACTAATAACCGCAGCGAACAGTGTCAGTACGGACGACACTATGATTGCCGATACAATATAACTTACCATTAATTTCCAGCGTGGGACTGGCGATACTGCAAAATCTTTTAGCCTACCCTCGGCTCGATCACTAATGAAAACATTGAACGCACCGAGACTAGTTGTCACGGCAGTAATCGTTAAAATACCAGCAAATACCCAAGAATTTACGAATTGTGTCGCAAGGCTACTCGATAAACCAGGTGCAACATCCAAAAGACTTTCTGCTTGTAAGTTACCTAAAAATAATAGGTACAGTACAAACATAACTAATGACGACAGTAGTGCAAAAAAGACATTACCTTTATCTCTAAAAAAGATACGAAGATGTCTCAGAATTAATATGTTCATAACCGATCTGCTCCTTCCGCAAGTTTGAGGAATACATCGTCCATATTTCCATGCCGAAATTCAAAGTCGATAATATCTGGCTTGATCGAATGGAGTATGTTGAGCGCTGATTCGCTCGACGGTGGATGAACTACGAAAACACCTCCTTCAACTATTTTGTAAAATATTTTCTGTTTACTAAGTCTCGTAGAAAGTTTATCAGGATCTTTTGCCTCTAATCGAAGAATATTTTGACTATACTTAGATCGAAGTTGCTGTGGAGTGCCGGTTGAAACAATAGTTCCTTTGTTTATGATCACGACATTATCTGCATTTTCTGTTTCTTCCATGTAATGCGTCGTTAAGAATACCGTCTTGCCTTGCTTCTTCTGCAAATCGCGAATCAGCTGCCATACAGTTTCACGACTTTTCGGATCCAGGCCTGTCGTTGGTTCATCTAGGAATAATATCGATGGATTATGGTACAGTGCGCGCGCAATATCGGAACGACGTTTTTGACCACCTGACAGCATGCCATATCTGCGATCAATGAATTCTTTCATATCGATAAGATCTATTAGCTCCTCGATACGATTATCGAAGTCAATACTATTAGTATAAAACGAGCCACGGATTCTGATATTTTCACGTACAGTCAGTAATGGATCGAGAATGGACGACTGAAATACAACGCCAATGTTTTGCTTGATGGCTGTATCATCTTTGCCGATCTTTTTTCCTAACACATATATTTCACCGCTCGTCGGCTGAAGCGTCGTAACAATACAATTAATTGTCGTACTTTTACCCGCGCCGTTCGTACCGAGGAAGGCGAACACCGAGCCTGTTGGGACATCGAATGAAATATCCTGAACGACGGGTGTCTGCTTATATTGCTTGACCAAGTTCTTTACTGAGATTGCAGACTTCATTAAGATTAGTATAAGCATTATTGATCTCAACACATCGAATCACATCACCAGCAATCGCAACCAGTTGTTCAAAATAAAATAAAGCTCCCTATTAAATAGGGAGCTTTATTTCTGCTACGAAACCACCTAAAAAGTATAAAAGGTTCGTATAATCATATCTTGGCTGGGATGGAGGGATTCGAACCCCCGAATGCTGGAACCAGAACCCAGTGCCTTACCACTTGGCGACATCCCATCAGCATTACAAATTGTACCACTGATTATTTAATTGCTCAAGTAGGTAGTTCAGATACGGGAT
>JAZQPT010000031.1:0-3845 GCA_045628725.1 Saccharimonadales bacterium (SeqCode) | reverse complement strand
TCACTAGATTCTATTCACATTTGGCCAAGAATAATTACTTGTTCAATTCTTAAATAATTAATCTATAAAAATGAGGACCTCGATCTCATTTGATTCCATTTAAACATGTTTTTTTGGTATCAGAGAAACGGTCTTTATAGGAGAAAAAATGAAACAAACCCTAACACGCGACCAGCGTCGCAAAAATCAAACAGCTGAACGTGTACTACAAAAATATCGCACGGTAAAATCCAGGGTAGCAGTGCTCGCGCCCGACACGCTCCGCGTTATACCACTTGGTGGTCAAAACGGCATTGGCGAAAAGAACATGATCGTCGTCGAATATAACGGCGACGCTGTTGTACTAGACTGCGGGTTTAGCCTTGGTATCGATTTACCGGGAGTTAACTACGCCATTCCAGCTACAGAATATTTGCATTCGATTCGACACAAATTACGTGGCTACATCATTAGTCACGGACACTTAGACCACATTGGTGCGTTGGTTCACGTTATCCCTGATTGTCCGGCCCCAATTATTGGCAGTCAGTTTACGATAGGACTTGTTAAAAATCAGTTTGAAAAAGCAAACGAAAACGGTCTGACGTATCAACCGGAAACAATTGTGTTAGACATGGACGAACACGAACAACTTCAATTAGGTGCGTTTAGCACTGAACTAATTCGGGTAACTCATTCAATACCAGAGTCATCTGCTATTGTCGTTAATACACCCGTTGGACGCCTGATTAACACTGGTGATTTTCGCTTAGACCCAGAGCCGCTCGACAAAATGCCGACAGATGTTAAACGTCTAAAACAACTCGGCGAAGAGGGTGTGCTGTTGCTAATGAGTGAAAGTACTGGTGCGACAAAACCTGGGCGAACATCGACCGAACATACACTACAAGAAAGTTTTAACGATTTGATTGCGGGGGCTAAGGGTCGGGTATTTGCGGCTATTTTTTCATCGAACATGAACAGGATTCAAATGATTATAAATGCGGCTGCTCGCAACGACCGTAAAGTCGCGCTCGATGGACGAAGTATGTTAGCTACGGCAGAATTAGCGGTCCGACTGGGTAACCTAAAGATTCCTAAAAATACGTTGATTAGTATGCGCGAGACGGTATCAATACCGGACGACAAACTAATCGTTATATGTACAGGTGGACAAGGCGAACCCGGTGCCGCAATGAGCCGCATGAGTACAGGCGAACATCAGTACATCAAACTAAAGCGTGGTGATAGTGTGGTGATTAGCAGTACGCCAATTCCGGGTAACGAGATTAGTTATCAGCAGGTCGGCGATGATTTGGCGCTTATTGGCGTCAAACAGTATCGTCATACAACACACCAGATAGATGGGTGTGGACCGTTGCACGTATCAGGCCATGCTATGCAAGACGAACATGCCGAGATGATTACGTTGACGAGGCCAAAGTTCCTACTGCCTATTTATGGCGGGGCAATGAACCGTGAATATCATCGTCAAATTGGTCAGCAGCAAGGGCTGTCGGACAAACAAATTTTCATGATGCAAAACGGCGATGTGCTTGAATTTAGTAAACAGGCCAAGCCACGTATTGTTGGTAAAGTAACCGCCGGTGCACGGCTTGTTGATCAAAACGATGAAACTGTACCAGAGCTGGTGATAAAAGATCGAATGATGCTGCAAAATGATGGATTTATTATTGTCACGGTGACGATGGATCGGCGTACGGGCAGAGTACTATCGAGCCCAGATATTATTACGCGTGGAGCGTTTGCTATTCGGGATAGTCTGCAGCTAATGGATTCGCTTCGCACACAGATACGCAATATCCTCCACACGCAAAAGGTGGCACAATCGACACTTGATACCGTAAAGATACAACTCAAAACTGCGATTGCGCAACATATTAGTGCCGAAACACAGTTAGCGCCGATTATCATTCCCGTAATCAATCTTATTAACGCAAACGATCAGCGTAAGTCTATACAGACATCAACGTCCGCCATTCCCGCCGGGCAACCCAAATAGCCGATTAATTGTGGTACACTAGCACGAATATGACCGATCATGACAAGCACGGCTGGCCCGGTGTATCGAGCGATACGCGAAAGGTAAAAGTCTCGAAAAAAGTGGCTGCTATTGCCGCTACGATACGCAGTAATCGATTGCAGTACACGCCAAGGACTGCAGTGGTTGTACTGGTTGCGATCGCAGCAGTCGCCAGCTGTATTGCCATAAGTATGTACGTGTTTACGCTGCGCGTTCCAGATACTGAGTACGACAAAGCTGCGTCGATAGTGCGGACGATGTCATCGCATGCGGACAAGATGGCTGAGTTCGACAGGCTACGGAACAATCAAAACAACGGTGCTATCGATGAAAAACAAGTCACCGACACTAAAGTAGTAGCCGAGAAGTATGCCAATTTACTGCTGCAGCTACAGGACTCACCGGTAGTTAAAAAGGATACCAAAGTAGCCGCAGTGTATAATGCCAACCGGCAGCGCATCGACGATTATGGTAATTCGAGTATATTACTGCTAGACACTTTGCATACATACGGCGAAGTGACTAAGCGATGTAGCGACCTAAGTAAACGTATTGACGAACCTACGACGGTCGCTCAATTTGACGCGTTAGCCACAGGCTGCAAAGAATATGCAACCAAACATAATGCAGTTGCAATAAAATCATATAACGCCGAAGTGTACATAAAGTACCGTAAAGCAGCGTTGGATTTTGTCAGCGCAGCCCGCAAATATTACGTTGCCTCTAATAGTAAAACGGGCAGTCGATCATCATTGCAGCGTACGATGACAACGATGGACAAAGCGCAAGTTGCAATGCAAAAAGCGGGTAGTGGTGGTGAGCAATATCTTGTAAATACGCAGAACTCCGGCGATCAGTTAAGTATGCTGCTCGAAGTTATCAATGAGCGTAAAGAAATCACCCTACGATAAAACGAAACTATAAGATTATCGCTTTTGTTTAAAAAGTTAATAACGATTCAATAATTGCTGTGTATAATTCGGATAGATGAAAAAAATACTACCCGATGCACCCAAGAGTCCTATCAAATTTTGGTCAATAATAATCGCAGTTCCAATTGTGTTCATTTTGACCGTCGTATTCATGCTTTTGTATGAGGGCAGTACAAAGGGTATTACAGATGTTGCTAGCCAATTTAATCCGGGACCAGGATGGAAATTAGAGAGTAAGCAAGTAGAACCGCCACGAATAGTCTGCCTGAATAGTGTTCCCTGTCCAAGTGTTCATGAAACGTGGACGACGAATGATGACATAACAAAGAAAGATTTCGTATATTTGTTGAACGGCCATGCAGAAGAGCTGGAACTAGAAGGTGACTGTGCGAGGGCGGAAAATGTTTCCGGTGTCGGAGTTGCTGTGTGTAGCGCATCTGGTCTTGTCGATGGTTATGATATGGAAGCCAGAATAATAAAAAGTGCTAGCAACAATAAAACAACATTAGCGATTAACTTAAGATAAAAGGGGCGTAGAATATGAAAAAAATAGGTCTTCTGACATTTTTAATACTGATAATTAGCATAGTTTATACTGATAAAAGCTATGCTTTAATTAGTGATGAGCAATGTGGTGATGTTGAGGTAATATTCGCACGGGGCTCAGGTTCAAAATTCAACGATAACGAGCACGACAGGTTTACGAAACAGTTAAACAAGCGTCTAGGGTCAGGAGTCAAGATACATCCTTACGAACTAGGCACTGAAACATACAATAATGCCAAATACCCCGCAGTAGACGTCGGAGTATTCAATGGCAACGCAATTGGCGCGTATGTGTCTGGTGGAAAATCTAACGATTACGGTAAAAGTGTCCAGCAAGGGCAAGC